>NZ_CP157874.1:811346-1122692 GCF_040214835.1 Pseudomonas asiatica
ACAGGTGGATCGGGCACAAGTTTATTCATTGCGTTTCCCTAGGTCGGTCAGGAGCTACCACCCCATTCCCTCTCACAGGATCGGGTGGCAGCCGTACGCGGGGTGAGAGACCGGAGACCTAGGAACCCGGCCAGGACCAAGCCTGCCCGCGCACAGCTACCGTTGAGGTTGCAACCAGATCAGCACGGGCTCTCACACCCGGTCGCCATTTGTGACGACCCAGGGAAATTAGCCCTGATGCACCTGTTCAACAACAGAGAAACGGCTGCGGCGCGGGTAGGATAATTCCCAAGCTACTTCCAGCTGAAGCATTTGGTTTCAGGTTGGGAAAAGTCTTACATCTGAGGGGGGCAAGGCGAGGGCTTCGCCCTCGATCGCCGGCAAGCCAGCTCCCACAGGGATGGCACATGGCTTGCCGGCGAAAGGGCCGCAAAGCGGCCCCGGAAATCTCAACCCAGACAACGCGTCACATGCTTGACCGATTGGTAGGCCGACAACCCCCAAGGCCCCAGCTCACGCCCGATTCCGCTACCCTTGGTGCCACCCCACGAGGTCTCGACGAACACCGCCTGCACCGAGTTGATCCACACATGGCCAACCTCCAGCGCATCGGCCACCCGCTCGGCGCGCTCCAGGTCGGCGGAGCACACCGTAGCCACCAGCCCGAAGCGGCTATCGTTGGCCTCGGCAATCGCCTGTTCCTCGGTCCCAAAGCGACGCGCGCACAGCACCGGGCCAAAGATTTCCTCGGTCCACAGGCGGCTGTCTTTCGGCACATCGGCATACAGCGTCGGGCTGACGAACCAGCCATCACGGTCCAGCGCCTTGCCACCGGCCAGGCACTGCAGGCCTTCTTCCCGCGCCGTGGCAAAGTAGCCGGCCACCTTCAGCCACTGCGCCTGGCTGGTCAGCGGCCCCATGTCGACCTCTTCGGTCAATGGATTACCGACCCGTAGCTGTTCCAGTGCGGCCTGCAAACGCGGCAGCAATGCATCGGCAATGCCGTCCTGCACCAGCAGCCGCGAAGTGGCCGAGCACATCTGCCCGGCGTTCCAGGTAATGCCGGCGACGATCCACTCCACCGCCTGGCCCACGTCGCAATCATCGAACACCACGATCGCCGACTTGCCGCCCAGCTCCAGCGTCACCGGCCGGCACTGCGCCGAAGCGCTGCGCATTACCTGGCTACCGACACTGTTGCTGCCGGTGAACGACAGCTTGTCCAGGCCATTGTGGTTGCTCAGCGCAGCACCGGTCTCGGCCTTGCCGTTGACGATGTTCAGCACCCCGGGCGGCAGCCCCAGGGCATCGGCGATCTGGCCGTAGGCCTGTTCGATCAGCGGGGTGACTTCCGATGGCTTGAGCACCACGGTGCAACCGGCGGCCAGGGCCGGGGCGAGCTTCCAGGCGCTGGTCACCAGCGGGAAATTCCACGGCACGATCAGGCCGACCACGCCCACCGGTTCCAGGCGGGTGCGAGCGCTGAAACCCGGTGCAGCCAACGGCACATCGCGGTTCTTCGATGGCAGTTGCTCGGCCAGTTCGGCGTAGTAGCCGAAGGTGGCGATGGCATCGTCCAGGTCGATTTCCGCCTCGTGACGTGGCTTGCCGTTGTTGCGCATCTGCAAGGCGATCAACGCTTCGCGGCGCTGCCCGAGCTGTTCGGCAAAGCCGCGCAGGTAGGCGGCGCGTTCGCTGGCGCTGGTGTTTTTCCAGGCGGGCAGGGCGCCACGGGCAGCGGTCACTGCCTGGTCTACCTGGGCGACGCTGGCGGCCATCAGTTCGGCAAACGGTTGCCCAAGGGCCGGGTCATTGACGCTGATGCAGTCGCTGCCCTGGCCTTCGACCCAGCGGCCGGCAATGTAGTGGGAAGTGGTCATGGTCGTTTTCCAGTCAGGCCATTTCGGCGGTGGTTACCGGCGTGTGCGCGGTACTTTTGCAACGCACCCAACGCGGGCCCTGGGGGCCATACACGCCGGCAGGTTCGGGGAACAGGTTGAGCAGCAGCAGGTACAGCACGCCGGCCAGCCCCAGGGTGACCGGCAGGCTCAGGTCGATGCCGCCGGCCAGGTCGCCCAGCGGGCCGACGAACTGCCCTGGCAGGTTGACGAAGCACAGGCCCACCGCCGCGCTGGGGATCCACGCCCCCATGCCGCGCCAGTTCCAGCCATGCAGGAACCAGTAGTGGCCGCCACGCTGGCCGCGGGTGAACACCTGCAGGTCGTCGGCATGGTAGAAGCCGCGGCGGGTGATCAGGCCGAGGATCATGATCACCATCCACGGGCTGGTGCAGGTGATGATCAGCACGGCGAAAGTTGACACGCTCTGCACCAGGTTGAAGGTGAAGCGGCCGACGAAGATGAAGCCGATCGCCAGCACGCCGATCAGCAGTGTGGCGCCGGCACGGCTGAGCAGGCGTGGGAACACGCTGGACATGTCCAGGCCGGTGCCGTACAGCGCCGTGGTACCGGTGGACATGCCGCCGATCACCGCAATCAGGCACACCGGCAGGAAGAACCAGCTTGGCGCCACCGCCAGCAGGCCACCGACGTAGTTGTTGGCGGCGATGTAGTCCGGCGCCTGGGTGGCCACCAGGGTGGCGGTGCACAGGCCGAACAGGAACGGGATCAGTGTCGCGCCCTGGGCCGCGATCACCGCCAGCATGATGCGCGCCTTGGGCGTTTCACGCGGGATGTAGCGCGACCAGTCGCCGAGGAACGCACCGAATGACACCGGGTTGCTCATGGCCAGGATCGCCGCACCGACGAATGCCGCCCAGAAGCCCGCCTGGCCGAGGTTTACGCTGCCCGCATAACCGGCGTCGAACGGCCCGGCAAAGGCAACGATGCCCAGCAGGAACAGCAGGCTCGAGGCCCACACGGCAATCTTGTTGACCCACAGCATGAAGCGGAAGCCGAAGATGCACACCACCAGCACCAGCACCGCGAACAGGCCATAGGCCAGGCCCAGGGTCAGGTCGGTTTCCGGCAGGCCGGCCAGGCGTTTGGCGCCGCCGACCAGGGCGTCGCCCGAGCTCCACACCGACAGCGAAAAGAACGCCACCGCGGTGAGCAGCGACAGGAACGAACCGACGATGCGCCCGTGCACGCCAAAGTGCGCCCCAGACGACACCGCGTTGTTGGTGCCGTTGAGCGCGCCGAACAGGCCCATGGGCGCAAGGATCAGCGCGCCCACGCCGACGCCGAGCAGGATCGCCCACACACCGGCCTGGAACGACAGCCCGAACAGCACCGGGAAGCTGCCCAGCACGGCCGTGGCGAAGGTATTGGCGCCGCCGAAGATCAGGCGGAACAGGTCCAGCGGGGAGGCGTCGCGTTGATCGTCGGGGATCTGTTCGACGCCGTTGGTCTCGATACCGGTCGAGTGGCTCATGGTGATGCTCCAGCGCGGTTGTTGTGGGCCGGCGCAGTACGCGGGCCTTATTGTGGGTGCGATGGCAGGGCGGCAGGGCCGCGTAAATGGATGATCAGGCCGGCGATACGACCGACAGGTGCTCGTGGCAGGCCAGCCACCTTTCGCCGTGGCGGCGGAAGACGATGGTCTCGCGCTCGCTCAACTGGTGTTCTTCGCCGGCGATGCGGATGTGCGTGGCCACATCATGCATGAAGATCGCCACGTCACCTTGCAGGCTCACCTGGACATTGCCCGATTCGCAGGCGAGCACCGCAAACCCGTCGGCCTGCCACTGGGCCCAGAGTTGCTCGTAGGCATGGCGCGACAGCAGCGGTTGCGGCAGGGTGTGGAAAAGGAAGGTGGCGTCTTCGCTGAAGCAGGCGAAATAGCGAGCAGTGTCGTTGCTGGCGAACGCCGCAACGAGGTCGGCGGCGGCTTGCCGTACCTGGAGTGTCTGGTCCACGGGAGTGGCCTCACGGTTCTTGTGATTGTGGTGAAGCGATTCTGGTGGCGGTTGGCGAGGGGAAAAATCGCTGCGGGCAAATAATCAGTTCAGGAATTTGTGAAGTGATGGCTGCGCTTTCTCAGGTTTCGCGCCGCGCATCATGTGGGAGCGGGCGTGCCCGTTCTCATAAGGCTGCACATAACTCATTGAATTAGCAGGGACCCTGTGGGAGCGGCTTTAGCCGCGAACACCGGCGCAGCCGGTGCCAGGCACCGCGTTGGATTCTTCGCGGCTAAAGCCGCTCCCACAGGGGATTGCGCCAACTTTTAGAATTTGAGCAAGACAGTTGCTCCCACAGGGTATGCGGACCGCTTGTGAATTCGGCTCTCTACGCGACAGCGCAGCCCAAAGGGCTTTCAGCTATCCAGCTGTCATCTGACTGCAACGAATATTCCGCAACCTTTCTGCCATCTCCCCGTGCCTCATTGCGAGTTCGAATGGGCCATCCCGCGCTGCATCTGCCACAGGACCACGACCTGTTCGGCCTGCTCTACGCCTTCGCCTTCCGCCCTGGCCAGCCGGGGCGCGAAATCGATTCGGCGCAGTTGTTGCGCACGCTCGGCCAGCCGCTGGAACCTGGCGAGTTTCTGTGGGTGCACCTGAACCTGGCCCACGCTGCCTGCGAACGCTGGCTGCGCACCCACCTGCAGTTGCCCGAAGCCTTCTTCGAAACCCTGCGCGAAGGTTCGCGCTCGACCCGTATCGAACACGCCGACTCGGCGCTGCTGGCAGTGGTCAACGATGTGGTGTTCAACTTCGGCCTGGTGTCCTCGGACATCTCCACGCTGTGGGCCTGCGCCAGCAGCCAGTTGCTGGTGAGCGCGCGGTTGCAGCCGCTGCATTCGGTGGACAAGCTGCGCTCGTCGGTGAAGCATGGCGAGCGCTTTCATTCATCCATCGAGTTGCTGGTCCATCTGTTGCGCGACCAGGGCGATGTGCTGACCCAGATCGTGCGTGAAACCACCACCAGCGTCGACCGCATCGAAGACCAGTTGCTGTCCCAGCGCCTGAGCGACAACCGCGCCGAACTGGGCAGCATGCGCCGGGTGCTGGTGCGCCTGCAGCGCCTGCTGGCGCTGGAGCCGGGGGCGCTGCTGCGCCTGCTCAACCGGCCGCCCGACTGGCTGCAGGAACAGGACATACGCCAGCTGCGCGCGGCCACAGAAGAGTTCACCCTGGTGATCAGCGACCTCACCGCCCTCGGTGAGCGGATCAAGCTGCTGCAGGAAGAAATCGCCGCCAAGCTCAACGAGCAGACCAACCGCACCCTGTTCACCCTGACCGTGGTGACCGTGCTGGCGCTGCCCATCAACATCATCGCCGGTTTCTTCGGCATGAACGTCGGGGGTGTGCCGCTGGCGGAAAACCCCCACGGCTTCTGGGTGCTGGTGGCGCTGGTGGCGACCTTCACCGTGCTGGTGGGGCGCTGGGCGTTTCGCAAGCGGCGCGAGTACTGACGCGACAATCGTCGGTCAGTTCGCCTCCCGCACTGCACTGAGGAACGCCCGGGTCCGCTCCTGTTGCGGGTTTTCGTAGATCTGCGCCGGCGTCCCCTGTTCGTGGATCTGCCCCTTGTAGAAGAAGCACACCCGATCCGCGAACTCCCTGGCAAAGCCCATCTGATGCGTCACCATCAGCATGGTCAGGTTGTGCTCGCTGCCCAACCGGCGGATCACGTTCAGCACCTCGCCACACAATTCCGGGTCCAGCGCCGAGGTCACTTCGTCGAACAGCATCACCTTGGGCCGCATCGCCAGCGCCCGGGCAATCGCCACGCGCTGTTGCTGGCCACCGGACAACTGCGACGGGTAATGCTCGAACTTGTTGCCCAGGCCAACCATCTCCAGCAGCTCGGCAGCCCGTTCGCGCGCCTCGGCCGGCTTCACGCCCAACACCTGGACCGGGGCCTCGATCACGTTCTGCAAGGCACTCATGTGCGGGAACAGGTTGAAGCTCTGGAACACCATGCCGATCTTCGCCCGCACTTTGCGTACATGGCGCTCGTTGGCGATGAGCTGCGCGCCGTTGCGCCCGGGCATGTGGGTGAGCGATTCGCCATCGACTTCGATCATGCCCTGGTCGATGCCCTCAAGCGTCATCAGTACCCGCAGCAACGTCGACTTGCCCGAGCCGCTGGGGCCGATGATCGCCACCTTTTCGCCGGGGGCGACATCGAGGTTGAGGCCGTCGAGCACGGTGAAGCTGCCGTAGCGTTTGGTCACGTCCTTGAAGCTGACGATCGGTTGGGCAATGGCCGGTGTGGGCATGTGGGTGTCCAGCGGCTGAGTGGCGGTGGCAGTGGCGAAGTGGGTCACAGGGGCGATCATCAGCGGAGCTCCAGGCGCACTTCAAGGCGCCGAACGAGGTAGGCCAGAGCGACGCTCAAGGCCAGGAAGAACAGACCGACCAGGGTGATCGGCTCGAGGTAGCGGAAGCTTTCGGAGCCGATGTTCTTGGCCTGCTGCATGATTTCCACCACGGTGATGGCCGACAGCACCGGGGTGTCCTTGAGCATGGCGATCAGGTAGTTGCCCAACGGCGGCAGGATCGGCCGAATCGCCTGGGGCAGGATGACTGCCCGGTAGGCGGTCCACGGCGCGAAGTTGAGGGCGACCACCGCTTCCCACTGGCTGCGCGCTACCGAGTCGAGGCCGCCGCGGTAAACCTCGGCCAGGTAACAGGCGTAGTGCACGCCGATACCGATGATGCCGGCCTGCATGGCCGTCATGTTGACCCCGTAGTTGGGCAGCACGTAGTAGAGGAAATACACCTGGATCAGCAGCGGCGTACTGCGGATGAACTCGATCAGCAATGCCACCGGCCACGACAGCCAGGCCTGGCGGCTGCGTCGGGCGATGGCCAGGAACAGGCCCAGCACCACTGCGATCAGGAAGCCAACCAAGGTGATGCCCAGGGTTTTCAGCGACGCCTGCAGCAAGTCGGGCAGGATTTGCGCGACGTAGTTCCAGTCCCAGAAATTCATGACAGGCTCCCCCGCAGGCGACCGCGGCTCAGGCGCCGTTCGACCCGACGCATGAGGAAGTTGATGACCTGCGCCAGGACGAAGTAGAGCAGCAGGGTGAGGCTGAAGATTTCCAGGGTCTGGAAGGTCGCCTGGTCCAGTTGACGGGCGCGGAAGCTAAGGTCCGACAGGGTGATCAGCGACACCAGCGAGGTGTTCTTCAGCAGTTCGATCAGCAGGTTGGTGCCAGGTGCGATGGCCGCCAGCAATGCCTGCGGCAGGATGATCCGCCGGAAGCGGGTGGTGGCGGGCATGTTCAGCGCGGTGCAGGCTTCGTACTGCCCCTTGGCCACCGAGCTGATCGCCCCGCGCATCACTTCGGCACCGTAGGCACCGATATGCAGCCCGAGGCCGACGATGGCCACGGTGTAGGCGCTGAGTTCGAGGTTGAACGGTGGCAGCGGCAATACGAAGAACAGCCAGAACAACTGCACCAGCAACGAGGTGCCGCGGAACAGCTCGATGTAGGCCACGCACAGCCAGCTCAATGGCCGCCATGACGAACGCCGGCCGAGGGCGGCGAGGATCGCGGCGACGATGGCCAGCAGCGAGCCGAAGAAGGTGACCTGGATGGTGATCCAGGCGCCTTGCAGTAACAACGGTATCAATTCACCCATGGTTCGACCTGAATAATCGGATTACACAGGGAATGGCACGGCAAGCGCCATGCCACCTCGATTCACTGCTGGGCACAGAGCTCGGCGGCGGTCTTGTCAGTCACGTTGCTGCGGTCGAAGCCGAACGGCGCGACGGTCTTCAGATGCTCCTCGCTGCCCAGCCACTTCTTCATCTCGGCGTTGACCGCGTCGCGCAGGGCCTTGTCCTCGGGGCGGAAGGCCAGGGCACCGTAGCCGGTGTGGGCCGGGTCATCGGTGAAGTCGCTGATCGCCTCGACCTTGTCGCCCCCCTTTTTTGCCAGGCCCTTCATGGTCAGCTGGGTGCCCACGGCAGCATCGGCGCGGCCGGCGCGCACGGCCTGCAACTGGGCGGTGGTGTCCGGCACCTGAAGGATCTGCGCATCCGTGATGCCGGAGTCGCGGGCATAGGCGAGGTTGACCGTGCCGGCCATGATCGCCAGCTTCACGTCCGGGTTCCTGGCGATGTCGGCGTAGCTGTGCAGGTTCTTCGGATTGCCCTGTGCCACCAGCAGGGTGTCGGGCAGGGCGTACTGCGGGTCGGTGAAGATCACCTGCTTGCAGCGTGCCGGGGTGATGTACATGCCGGCGGCAATCACATCGAAGCGCCCGGCGCGCAAGCCCGGGATCAACGAACCCCACTCGGTGAGCACGCCATCGACCTGTTTGATGCCCATTTTCCCGAAGATGATCTTGGCGATTTCCGGTGACTCCCCGGTTACCCGGCCATCGGTCTCGGTGAAGGCAAACGGGGTTTCGTTGGCGTAGCCGATGCGGATGTGGCTGGTTTCCTTGATTTCGTCCAGGCTGGCGGCCTGGGCGCTGGCAAGCACACCGAAGGTGGCACAGGCCATCAGCAGGCGTTGAAAGGGGCGTGGAACGTTGAAAGGCTGGCTCATCAATGAAGCTCCTGTTTGTTATAAAAACCGTCGTCGACGGCTCTGTGTTAGGAGGCAGTGGAGCAAAACAGCGAAAACAGGTCGGTCTTTTGTTCGAAGCTGCCGGGCAGCGGGAGTTCGACCTTGGGCCGAGCATACAAAAGCTGAAACGGCCATTGCATTGCACTAGGACAATTGCCCGAAGCACTTGTACGGGGGATGCTGTGACCCTGGCCCCGGCAAGTGAAGCGAACATCATGATGCACAGTTGGAAGGCAGCCCTGGACGCCGCCCGCATCGGCGAGTCCAAATACAAGATCCTGGTCCAGGCCGTCACCGGCGAGATCGAGCGCGGCGTATTGGTACATGACCAGCGCCTGCCACCGCAGCGCCAGGTAGCCGATGCCCTGGGCATCAGCGTGCAGACCGTGACCAATGCCTACAAGGAACTGGAGCGCCAAGGCCTGGTGCGTTGCGAGATCGGCCGTGGCAGTTTCGTCAGCCGGCGCATGAGCGACCGTGTGTCGGATGACATCATCGACCTGCCCGAGCGTACCCTGGTCGACTTCTCCATCACCCGCATCCTGCACACCCAGGTGCATGAGCGCATCTGGCGCGACACCTGCGCCGAGCTGGCCGTGGAAGAGGAGCAGCCGTGGATCCATGCCTACCGGCCCATCGCCGGTTTCGAGAGCCACCGCGAGGCGGCGGTGCGCTGGCTTGCCGGCCTGGGCATGCAGGTCGAGCGTGACGATGTGCTGGTCACCAACGGCGCCGCCCACGCCATCTTCCTGGCCCTGGCCTCGCTGGCCGGGCCGGATGATGTGGTGCTGTGCGAGGGGTTGACCGACCATGGCGTGATCGGTAATTCACAGGTGCTCGGTTTCACCCTCAAAGGCCTGGAGATGGACCGCGAGGGTATCAACCCGGAGCATTTCGAGGACATCTGCAGCAACGAGCGGGTGACCGCGCTGGTGTGCACACCCAACCTCAACAACCCGACCGTCAGCCTGATGCCCGACAGCCGTCGCCAGGAGATTGCCGAAATTGCCCGGCGCTTTGGCGTGCATATCATCGAAGATGACGTTTACGGGCCGCTACTGGGTGGCAGCCATGCCAGGCCACTCAGTTCCTATGCGCCGGAGCTGTCGTTCTACTGCACCAGCATGACCAAGTCGGTGCTTACCGGCCTGCGCGTGGGCTACCTGGCCATGCCCAAGCGCCTGGCGCTGCGCACCGAGAGCATCTTGCGGGTCAACAGCTGGATGGCCACGCCCTTGGTGGCGGAAATTGCATCGCGCTGGATCAACGATGGGCGCGCGGCGCAGCTGGTGGCGCTGCAGCGCACCTTGCTGGGCGAGCGTCAGGTGTTGTTGCGTGAGTACCTGGGGGATTATGTGCGTGGTCAGCACGCGCATGCCCTGGGGGCGTGGCTGAACATTCCCGAGCGCTGGGAAGTGGACAGCCTGGTGCGTGCCTTGCGCCGCCGGCAGATTGCGGTGACGCCGCCGGAGCCGTTCCTGGTGCGCGGTACACCGCGGCCACGGGCCGTGCGCTTGTGCGTGGGCGCCGAGTGTTCCGAGGCAAAGCTGCGCCAGGCCTTTGGCGATATGCGGGAGTTGTTCGGGCAGTATCCGCAGATCCACGAGCTTTGAGCGGCCTGTACCGGCCTCTTCGCGGGTAAACCCGCTCCCACAGGTTCCGTGCGAGGTTCAGGAAATGCGCGATTCCTGTGGGAGCGGGTTTACCCGCGAAGAGGCCGGTACAGGCAAAAACAAATTCCCCGGCAAATTGCCCTAGTACATTCATCACGACAATTTTCGCCTCATACACTCCGCCCAACATCAGCTCACTTGTTGGGTCCCGGTCATGTCAGCGCTCTCGCTTCACGATCTCTACCTCGCCCGCCAGCGTATCCACGGCCTGGTGCGCAGCACGCCGCTGGAACTTTCCCCCAGCCTGTCACGGCACCTGGGCACGCCGGTCTACCTGAAGCTCGAAGCCCTGCAGACCACCGGCAGCTTCAAGCTGCGCGGCGCCAGCAATGCCATCGCCGCACTCAGCGCGGAACAACGCGCTTGCGGCGTGGTTACGGCCTCCACCGGCAATCACGGCCGGGCGGTGGCCCACGCTGCTGCGCAACTGGGCGTGAAGGCAACCGTGTTTCTTTCGCAACTGGTGCCAGCCAACAAGGTCCAGGCCATCCGCGACCTGGGCGCCGAAGTGTGCATCGTCGGCCACTCCCAGGACGATGCCCAACAGGCCGCGCAACAACATGCCGGGCAACAGGGTGCAACGCTGATTCCACCTTTCGATCACCCCCAGGTCATCGCCGGCCAGGGCACGCTGGGCCTGGAAATCATCGAGCAGTTGCCCGAGGTGGAGCAGGTGCTGATTCCGCTCTCCGGTGGTGGCCTGTTCGCGGGTGTGGCGTTGGCCATGAAAAGCATAAAGCCGGCGATCACCACCCATGGCATCAGCATGCAGCGCGGCGCGGCGATGTACGCCAGCCTGCAGGCCGGCAGGCCAGTCGAGGTAGAGGAGCTGCCGACACTCGCCGACTCGCTTGGTGGCGGCATCGGCCTGGGCAACCAGCACACCCTGAGCATGACCCAGCGCCTGCTCGACCAACTCCACCTGCTGCCGGAAGCGTCGATCGCCAATGGCATGCGCCACGCCTACCAGCACGAGCGGTTGGTACTCGAAGGTGCCGGCGCAGTCGGCATCGCCGCGCTGCTCGACGGCCTGGTGACGGCCCGCGGCCCGGTCGTGGTGGTGGTCAGCGGGCGCAACGTTGACAGCGCACAGCATCAGCGCGTCCTCAACGGCGGCGACGCCTGAAATTCACGTTTCCTTCACTGGAGGTATTCGAATGCCGGCCATCACCTTGCTCAGCGAAGCCGACCTGCGTAGCTGCATCACCCTCGACCGCAACGCGATCGATGCCATCGAGCAGGCCTTTGCCCTGCTTGCCACGGCCAAGGTGGCGATGCCGCCGATCCTGCGCCTGGATGTGCCCGAGCACAACGGTGAGGTGGACGTGAAAACCGCCTACCTGCCAGGGCTGGAGCGTTTCGCGATCAAGGTCAGCCCGGGCTTTTTCGACAACCCCAAGCTTGGCCTGCCCAGCCTCAACGGCATGATGATGCTGCTGTCGGCCCGCACTGGCCTGCTCGATGCCTTGCTCCTCGACAATGGCTACCTCACCGCCGTGCGCACCGCTGCAGCCGGTGCGGTAGCTGCACGCTGGCTGTCGCGGCAGGACAGCCGCAGCGTGGCCTTGATCGGCAGTGGCGAACAGGCACGCCTGCAGCTGCAGGCACTGCGCCTGGTGCGGCCGATCGAGCAGGTCAAGGTGTGGGGGCGCGATGCGCAGAGAACCGCAGCGTTATGTGACGACCTGGGGCGTGATGGGCAACTGCAGGTACAGGCCTGCGACAGTGTCGACCAGGCCATGCAGGCGGTCGATATCGCCATCACCTGCACCCCCAGCCGCGAGCCGCTGATCCAGCCGCATCACCTGCAACCGGGGCTGCACATCACTGCCATGGGCTCGGATGCCGAGCACAAGAACGAGATCGCGCCCACGGCCCTGGCCCGGCTTGATCGTTATGTCGCCGACCGCCTGAGCCAGACCCGCGTGCTGGGCGAACTGCACCACGCCTTGCGCGCTGGCGCGGTCAGCGAGCAGGCCATTCATTCCGAGCTGGGCCAGATCATCGCCGGCCTGCACCCGGGCCGTGTGCAGGCCGAAGAGGTCACCCTGTGCGACCTGACCGGCACCGGGGCCCAGGACACCGCCATCGCCAACCTTGCCTTCGAACGCGCAATCGCCGCCCACAAAGGCCTGGCGTTTCACAGCTGACAGTTTTCACAACCCACTCACAAGAAGGGCATCCGTATGTCACAGACAGTGGTCAACCTGCCATTCGGTCGGCAGGAGTACGCCCAGCGCCTGGCCAAGACCCGCGCGGCCATGCAGGCACAGGGCCTGGAGCTTTTGCTGGTTACCGATCCATCGAACATGGCCTGGCTCACCGGCTATGACGGCTGGTCGTTCTACGTGCACCAGTGCGTGCTGCTGGCGCTCGATGGCGAGCCGATCTGGTTTGGCCGCGGCCAGGACGCCAATGGCGCAAGGCGCACGGTGTTCATGCAGCACGACAACATCGTCGGCTACCCGGACATCTATGTGCAGTCACGCGAGCGCCACCCGATGGACTACCTGTGCCAGGAGGTGATTCTGGCCAAGGGCTGGGGCGGCCTGAGCATCGGCGTGGAGATGGACAACTACTACTTCAGCGCGGCGGCCTACCAGGCGCTGTGCAAGCACCTGCCACAGGCGCGTTTCAGCGATGCCGCCGGGCTGGTCAACTGGCAGCGGGCGGTCAAGTCGCCGCAGGAAATCGAATACATGCGTATCGCCGCGCGCATCGTCAAACAGATGCACGGGTGCATCCTCGAACGCATCGAGCCCGGCATGCGCAAGAACGAGCTGGTGGCCGAGATCTACCGCAGCGGCATCCTCGGTGTCGATGGCCATGGCGGCGACTACCCGGCCATCGTGCCGTTGCTGCCGACTGGCGCTGATGCCAGCGCGCCGCACCTTACCTGGGACGATTCCCCGTTCACCCGCGGCGCCGGCACGTTCTTCGAGATTGCCGGCTGCTACAAGCGCTACCACTGCCCGCTGTCGCGCACCGTGTACCTGGGCAAGCCGCCGCAACACTTTCTCGATGGCGAAAAGGCGGTGGTCGAAGGTATCGCGGCCGGCCTCGATGCCGCGCGGCCAGGCAACACCACCGGTGACATCGCCAGGGCGTTCTTCCGCGTACTGGAGAAGTTCGGCATACACAAGGACAGCCGCTGTGGTTACCCGATCGGTATCAGCTACCCGCCAGATTGGGGCGAGCGCACCATGAGCCTGCGCCCGAGCGACACCAGCGTGCTGCAACCGGGCATGACCTTCCACTTCATGCCGGGGCTGTGGATGGATGACTGGGGCCTGGAGATCACCGAAAGCATCCTCATCACCGAGACCGGGGTCGAGACCCTGTGCAACGTGCCGCGCCAGCTGTTCGTGAAGGACTGACCCATGAATGCGATCGCACAGGCCGCCGCCACGGTGGCCAACCCCATCACCTGTACCTTGGATTTCGAGCAGGATGGCGTGCAGCACGGCTTCCTCAAGCTGCCGTACTCGCGTGACGACTCGGCCTGGGGGGCGGTGATGATTCCGCTGACGGTGGTCAGGAACGGCAATGGCCCGACAGCCTTGCTCACGGGGGGCAATCACGGTGACGAATACGAAGGCCCGGTGGCGCTGAGCAAGCTGGCCCAGCAGCTGCAGGCCGGGCAGGTAAGCGGGCGGGTGATCATCGTGCCGTTCATGAACACACCGGCGTTCCAGGCGGGCACCCGCACCTCGCCGATCGACCGGGGCAACCTCAACCGCAGCTTCCCTGGCCGGCCTGATGGCAGCGTGACGGAAAAGATCGCCGACTATTTCCGCCGCACCTTGCTGCCGTTGGCCGATATTGTCCTGGACATCCACTCCGGTGGTCGCACCCTCGATTTCCTGCCGTTCGCTGCATGCCATGTGCTGCCCGACAAGGCCCAGCAGGCCCGTTGTGAAGCCGGCATGCAGGCCTTCGCCGCGCCCTACAGCATGCGCATGCTCGAGCTGGATGCGCAGGCGATGTACGACACCGCGGCAGAAGAGCAGGGCAAGGTGTTCATCACCACCGAACTGGGCGGTGGTGGCACCTCCACGGCGAAAAGCGTGGCCCTGGCGGAGCGCGGCGTGCGCAATGTGCTGATCCACGCCGGCATCCTCGCCGGCGAAGTGGAGCAGGGCGAGACAACCCTGCTGGACATGCCCGATGGCGATTGCTTCATCGCCAGCGAGCACGACGGATTGCTGGAGATGTGCCGCGACCTGGGCGAAACGGTCAGCCAGGGCGAAGTGATCGCCCGTATCCATGACATCCGCCGCACCGGCAGCGCCCCGGTCGAGTACCGCGCCCGACGCAATGGCTTGCTCGCAGCCCGGCACTTTCCCGGCCTGGTGCAGTGCGGCGACACCCTGGCGGTGATCGCCGACGTACTGGCCTGAACCTGGCGTCACGACAACGAGGTATGGAGAACAGTCATGTCACACCACTACCCATTCAACAGCCTGTGCCACGTCGATGGCCAATGGCTGCACAGCCACAGTGGCAACAGCGTCGCCGTGCATGACCCGGCCAACCGCCAGGTCATCGGCCATGTGCCGCTGCTCGACCATGAGCAGATCGTCGCCGCGGTGGATGCCGCCCAGCGGGCTTTCCCGGCCTGGCGCCAGCAGAGCCTGGACAGCCGCGCTGCGCTGTTGCGGCGCTGGGCCGAATTGATGCTCGAGCACCAGGAGGCTCTGGCGCGCATTCTCAGCGAGGAGCAGGGCAAGCCGCTGGCCGAAGCACGCGGTGAAATCGCCTATGCGGCAAGCTTCATCCCCTGGTTTGCCGAGGAGGCCCGGCGCCTCAACGGGCAGACCATCCCCAGCCATATTCCGGGTGCCCAGCTGAGTACGCTGAAGGAGCCCGTCGGGGTCTGCGCGCTGCTCACCCCGTGGAACTTCCCCAGCGCCATGATCACCCGCAAGGCGGCTGCGGCGTTGGCGGCCGGCTGCACGGTGGTGGTCAAGCCGGCCCACGAAACACCGTTCTCGGCGCTGGCCCTGGCCCAGCTGGCAGAGGACGCCGGCTTCCCGCCGGGGGTGTTCAACGTGGTGATTGGCGAGCCGCAGATGGCCATGGAAACCCTGGTGCGCGACAGCCGCGTGCGGGCGGTCAGCTTCACCGGCTCGACCCGGGTCGGCAAGCTGGTGCTGCAAGCCGCGGCTCAGGATGTGAAGAAAGTGGCGCTGGAGCTGGGCGGCAACGCGCCGTTCATCGTCTGCGCCGATGCCGACCTGGAGCTGGCCGTGCGGGTGGCCGTGGCCGCCAAGTTCCAGACGTCTGGCCAGGACTGCTGCGCGGCCAACCGGATCATGGTGCAGCGGCCGTTGTACGAAGCATTCCTGGCGCGCTTCGCCGAAGCGGTGCGGGCGCTGAAGGTTGGCCCGGCGATGGTCGATAGTGAGGAGACGGCCGCAGAGGTCGGCCCGTTGATGCACCAGGCCGCCTTCGATGCCACCCAGGCCCGGGTCGAGGACGCCCTGCAGCGTGGCGCCCGGCGCCTGGTCGGTGGCGAGGGCCATGCGCTGGGTGGCTGGTTCTTCCAGCCGACGGTGCTTGCCGATGTCACGCCGGCGATGCGCATCTACCAGGAAGAAAACTTCGCGCCGATTGCCGGGGTCATGCCGTTCGACACGCTGGAGCAGGCCATCACCATGGCCAATGACACCGAGTACGGCCTGGCTGCCTACATCGTCGGCAACCGCCTCGATGTCGTGCACCCGCTGGTGCGCCGGCTCGACCACGCGATGGTGGCGATCAACGGCGTCAAGTTCACCGGCCACCCCATCCCGTTCGGCGGCATGAAGGCCTCGGGCCTGGGCCGCGAAGGCGGCAGCGAGGGCTTCGAACCCTTCGTCGAAACCAAATACGTTTGCTTGCACCACCACGGTCAGTTCTAAGGAGTGTTTGCCATGAGCCAAGATTTCAGCCAGCTGTTCGAACAGGACCGCGCCCACTTCATGCACCCCTCGACCCACGCCCATGACCACGCCAGCGGCGCGCTCAAGGGCCGGATCATCACCGGTGCCGAGGGCATCCGCCTGCGTGACCATGAAGGCCGCGAACTGATCGACGCATTCGCCGGCCTGTACTGCGTGAACATCGGTTACGGGCGTACCGAGGTCGCTGACGCCATCCATCGCCAGGCCAAGGAGCTGGCGTATTACCACACCTACGTCGGCCACTCGACCGAGGCGATCATCGAGCTTTCCAGCCGCATCATCGACTGGGCGCCGGCCGGGATGAAAAAGGTCTATTACGGCCTGTCGGGGTCCGATGCCAACGAGACCCAGGTCAAGCTGGTGCGCTACTACAACAACATCCTCGGTCGCCCACTCAAGAAGAAGATCATCTCTCGCGACCGCGGCTATCACGGCTCGGGCATCATGACCGGCAGCCTTACCGGCCTGCCCAGCTTCCACCAGCATTTCGACCTGCCGGTGGAGGGCGTCAAGCATACGGTCTGCCCGCACTGGTACCGCAAGGCACCGGCCGGCATGGATGAGCAGGCCTTCGTGCGCTATTGCGCCGACGAGCTGGAGCAACTGATCCTGGCCGAAGGGCCCGACACCGTCGCCGCGTTCATTGGCGAGCCGCTGATGGGCACTGGTGGCATCATCGTGCCGCCGAAGGGCTACTGGAAGGCGATCCAGGCTGTGCTCGATCGCTACGACGTGCTGCTGATCGCCGACGAAGTGGTGTGCGCCTTCGGCCGCCTGGGCTCGAAGATGGGCAGCCAGCGCTACGACATCCGCCCGGACCTGATCACCACGGCCAAGGGCCTGACCAGCGCCTATGCGCCGCTGTCGGCAGTGATCGTTGGTGAGAAGGTGTGGAACGTGATCGAAGAGGGCTCGCAGAAGGCCGGCCCGATGGGCCACGGCTGGACCTACTCCGGGCACCCGATCTGCGCGGCGGCGGCGCTGGCCAACCTGGATATTCTCGAGCGCGAGAACCTGACCGAGAATGCCGAAGTGGTGGGGGCATACCTGAACCGGCGCATGCGCGAAACCTTCGAAGGCCACCCGCTGGTAGGTGAAGTACGGGGTGACGGCATGCTTTGCGCGGTCGAATTCATGGCCGATCGCGAGGCGCGCACGGCGTTCGACCCGGCGTTGAAAGTCGGGCCACAGGTATCGGCAGCGTGTCTTGAGCGCGGGATGATCGCCCGGGCCATGCCGCATGGTGACATTCTCGGCTTTGCACCGCCGTTGGTGCTGGACCAGGAGGATGCCGAAAAGATCGTCGCCATCACCAGGGCGGCGGTCGATGAGGTGGCTGGCAAGGTGCTCGGCTGAGCATTGCAGGGGCTGCCATGCGGCCCCATCCCCGGCCTCGGCAGGCGAACCGACTGACGGTCCCACCCATCCCGCATCCTTGCCTACGCTGATATTCCAACCCGCTGAGGCAAGGAGAACCGTCATGGCCTTCCAATACAAGCGTCTGGACAAGAACAACGCCGCCGTGCTGCTGGTCGACCACCAGACCGGCCTGCTCTCGCTGGTAAGGGACATCGACCCCGACCGCTTCAAGAACAACGTCCTGGCCCTGTCGGACCTGGCCAAGTACTTCAAGCTGCCGACCATTCTCACCACCAGTTTCGAGACCGGCCCCAACGGGCCGCTGGTGCCCGAACTGAAAGAGCAGTTCCCCGACGCCCCGTACATCGCCCGGCCTGGCAACATCAACGCCTGGGACAACGAGGACTTCGTCAAGGCCGTCAAGGCCACCGGCAAGAAGCAGTTGCTGATCGCCGGCGTGGTGACCGAAGTGTGCGTGGCCTTCCCGGCACTGTCGGCGCTGGAGGAGGGCTTCGAGGTATTCGTCGTCACCGATGCCTCCGGCACCTTCAACGAACTGACCCGTGACTCGGCCTGGCGGCGCATGGAGGCCGCCGGGGCGCAACTGATGACCTGGTTCGGCGTGGCCTGCGAACTGCACCGTGACTGGCGCAACGACATCGAAGGGCTGGGGACCCTGTTCTCCAACCATATTCCGGACTACCGCAACCTGATGACCAGCTACAACAAACTGGCCAAGTAATCCGGCCTCGAAGGCACCCCCGTGCCTTGTGGGAGCGGGTTCACCCGCGAATGCGTCGGTAGCTTCAATGACGCATTCGCGGGTAAACCCGCTCCCACACCCTCCCTGGAACACTCACCAGCACTCGCAGAATCAATGAGATAGAAGCAAGCCTGCGAAATCCACAAGCGAAGCGGCAAACTGCCATGGATCGACCATACTGACTCTTCATTCGCCCTCAGGAGAGTGCCATGTCGAAGTCGTCCAGGAAAAAAGACACCAAGGACCAGCCGGAGAAACTGGGCGGCAAGGCGTACGAGAAGGCACTCAAGCAGCTGCATGTGGAGCTGGTGAAGCTGCAGGAATGGGTGGTGGCCAAGGGCCTGAAGGTGTGCATTGTCTTCGAGGGCCGCGATGGCGCCGGCAAGGGCGGTACCATCAAGGCCATTACCGAGCGCGTCAGCCCGCGAGTATTCCGCGTGGTGGCGCTGCCGGCGCCAACCGAGCGGGAAAAGAGCCAGATGTATGTGCAACGCTACCTGGGCCACCTGCCTGCCGCGGGCGAGGTAGTGATCTTCGACCGCAGCTGGTACAACCGCGCCGGTGTCGAGCGAGTGATGGGCTTCTGCAGTGAAGAGCAGAGCAGCAAGTTTCTCACCGTGGTGCCGCTGTTCGAAAAGATGATGGTCGAGTCGGGGATCATCCTCATCAAGTACTGGCTGGAGGTCAGCGCCGAAGAGCAGACCCGCCGCCTGCAGGACCGCATCAACGATGGCCGCAAGCTGTGGAAGCTATCGCCGATGGACCTCAAGTCGTACACCCGCTGGGATGAATACACCCGGGCCCGCGACGACATGTTCGCCGCCTCCGATTCGTCCTGGGCACCGTGGTTCATGGCCCATTCCAACGACAAGCGCCGTGCCCGGCTGAACATCATCAGCCATCTGCTGACGCGCATTCCCTACAAGGACATTACCCGCGACGGGCTGGTGAAGTTGCCCAAGCGCGGCAAGATCGGCAAATACAAGGCCGTCAACTACCCGTTCAAAGTCGTCGAAGAGCGTTTCTGATCTCTCCCCACGGGGGGCAGCGAGGGTGCGAGCCTATGCCGCATGATGGCAGCCTGTTGCAGGCGACGGTGGTGTTCCTGTTGGCCGTGGTGCTTCTGGTACCGCTGGCGCAGCGTTTGAAAATGGGGGCGGTGCCCGGCTATCTGCTGGCGGGCATCCTGATAGGGCCATCGGTGTTTGGCCTGCTGAACAACCCGGATAACGTGGCACGCCTGTCGGAGATGGGTGTGGTGATGCTGCTGTTCGTCATCGGCCTGGAGCTGTCGCCGCGGCGTTTGTGGAGCATGCGCCGGGCGCTGTTTGGCGTCGGCTCGCTACAAGTGGGCCTGAGCGCTGTGCTGCTTGGCCTGCTGGCGTACTGGCTGTTCGGCCAGTCGAAGCCGGCTGCCATCGTGCTGGGCCTGGGCCTGGCGCTGTCGTCCACCGCGTTTGGCCTGCAGGTACTGGCCGAGCGCAAGGACCTGGGCAAGCCGCACGGCCGCCTGGCCGTTGCGATCCTGCTGTTCCAGGACATTGCCGCGATCCCGCTGATTGCCGTGGTGCCGCTGCTCGGTGGTGATGTCAGCACCGCCGACGAAGGTGCCTGGCCGGTGCTGGCGGTGGTGGTTGGCATAGGTGTGCTGATCATCTTTGGCCGCTACCTGTTGACCCCTGTCTTCAAATGGACAGTCGGTTCGGGCCTGCCCGAGCTGTCGACCGCTACTGCCTTGCTGGTGGTGCTGGGCACCGCCTGGGTGATGGAGCACGTGGGCGTGTCGATGGCGCTGGGGGCATTTCTGGCGGGCGTGTTGATGGCCGAGTCGCCTTTTCGCCACGAACTGGAAACCCAGATCGAGCCCATCAAAGGTTTGCTGCTGGGGCTGTTCTTCGTTGGCGTAGGGATGAGCGCCGACCTGCGCTTGCTGTTCGGCATGCCGTTAATGGTGCTGGGGCTGACCCTGCTGCTGGTGGTCATCAAGTTGCCGCTGCTGTATGGCCTGGGCCGCACGGCGGGTGGGCTGAACCAGGCCCAGGCGTTGTGCCTGGGCGTGGTGCTGGCCTCTGGCGGCGAGTTTGCCTTCGTGGTGTTCAAGCTGGCGCTGGACCATCAGGTGCTGGCGCAGCAGGTGCATGACCTGCTGGTGCTGGCCATCACCTTGTCGATGGCGGTAGTGCCGTTGGTAATGATGGCCCTGGCGCGGCAGTTGCGTGACGACAGCCCCACACAGGCAACCCCTGAAGCGGGCCACTGAATCGCGCCACATGGCGCGCGTATAGTTCGGAGGTGAAGCATGCAACCGGGTATCAAGCTGGACAGCCGCCTGTCGCGGGGCTTGCTCGATGTGCTCATCAAGGCCGGCCTGGTGGCTGCCCTGGTGATATTCGCCTTCCAGACGTTCCAGCCGTTCCTGGAGCTGATGCTGTGGTCGGTGATCCTGGCGGTGACCTTGTACCCGTTGTATTGCCGCATCCAGCGCCGCACAGGGCTCAAGGACGGGCTTTCGGCGACGCTGGTAGTTCTGCTGGTACTGGTCGTGCTGCTGGTGCCGATCTACCTGGTGGTGATGTCTATCGGCGAATCGGTGGACAGCCTGGTGACGTTGCTGAAAAGCGGGGCCTGGAGCGTGCCGGCACCTCCCGATTCGGTGGCGGCCTGGCCGCTGATCGGGCCGAAGGTGCATGCCCTGTGGCTGGCAGCCTCGGAAAACATGGCCGGTGTGCTGAACCAGTGGATGCCCCAGCTCAAGGATGCCGGGCGCACGGTGCTGGGGGCTGCAGCCAGCGCAGGCGGCGCGTTCCTGTTGTTCATCGCGGCGATCATCGTCTCGGGCATCATCATGGCGTTCGGTGACCGCGGCGAAATCGCGGCGCAGCGCATAGCCATGCGGGTGTCGGGCGAGGAGCGCGGCAAGCCACTGGCCAAACTGTGCACCGCCACCATTCGCGCGGTGGCCCAGGGCGTGATCGGCATTGCCTTCATCCAGATGCTGCTGATCGGTGTCGGCTTCGTCATCAAAGGGGTACCGGGGGCCGGGATGCTGGCCATCGTCATCCTCATGCTGGGGATTGCCCAGGCACCGGCCACGTTGATCACGGTGCCGGTGATCATCTACATCTTCAACGTCGAAGGCTTTACCGTGGCGACCATCATCTTCGCCATCTACAGCTTCGTCGCCGGGCTTGCCGACAACGTGCTCAAGCCGCTGCTGCTGGGGCGCGGGGTGGATGTGCCGATGCCGGTGGTGCTGATCGGGGCACTGGGCGGCATGGTGGTCAAAGGCATCATCGGCCTGTTCATCGGCCCGGTGATCCTGGGCGTCACTTATGTACTGTTCTGGCAATGGGTGGCGCTGCAGGTGCCGGAAAACCCCGTCAAGCCGTCGGCGTGAGTCAAGGCCTGCCATGCCCGGACGCTTCTGTGGTTGTGCACTGAGCCTGGCTGCCATGTTGGTGGGCTGTACCCAGGTCGGCCCGGATTTCCAGCCGCCGCAGGACCCGTGGCTGAGCACCTGGAACACCCCGCTGCTGGAGCAAGCCGGGCAGCAGGCCGCGGCGCCCGACCTGCGCCAGTGGTGGGCCGTGTTCGCCGACCCGGCCCTGGATGCCTTGATCGCCGAGGCCGATGCCAACAACAGCAACCTGAGCGTGGCCGGCTTGCGCATTGCCGAAGCCCGCGCCCAGTTGGCCATCGTGCAGACCGGGCGTTATCCACAGCTGCAGCAGCTGCGAGCCCAGAGCCTGTACCTCAAGCAGGACCAGTCCGGCACTGCCACCGCGCGTGATTCGGTGTTCTGGCAATCCAGCGCGGGCTTCGACATCGGCTGGGAAATCGACTTCTGGGGGCGCTTCAGCCGCGCCATCGAAAGCGCCGACGCCGTCTACTTCGCCTCCCAGGCCAATTACGCCGATGCCATGCTGCTGTTGCGTGCGCAGGTGGCCGACACCTACTTTGCCCTGCGCACCACCGAGGCGCGGCTGGATATCGCCGAAGAAAACGCCCGCCGCCAGGCGCGCAGCCTGGAGATAACCGAGCGGCTGTTCCGTCATGGCGAAAACGACGAACTCGACTGGCAACAGGCGCGCACCCAGTACCTGGCTACCCAGGCCACCATCCCCGAGTTTCAGAACCAGCTCAATGCCCTGCGCAATGTGCTGTGCTCGCTGCTGGGCCGGCCGCCCGGGCCGCTGCCACAGCTGGATGCCGGCCACGGCCAGTTGCCGTTGCCGGACCGTGCCGTGCTGCAGGGCGTGCCCGCCAGCCTGCTGCAGCGCCGCCCGGACATCCGCGCCGCCGAGCAGGCGGTGGCGGCGCAGTCGGCGCTGGTCGGGGTGGCCGAGGCCGACCTTTATCCACAGCTGAGCCTGCTGGGCAGCATCGGCTGGAGCTTCGTCACGTCCAATCACCTGCCCGATACCTTCGACATCGCCGCCGGGCCCAGCCTGATCTGGAACCCGTTCGACTACGGCCGGCGCAAGAACGCCGTGCGCGTGGAAGATGCCCGCTTGCAGCAGCTGATCGAGCTGTACCACCAGGGCGTGCGCGAAGCCGCCCGCGAGGCCGACGATGCCGCCAGCGGGCTGGTGCGCTCGCTGCAGAGCGCAAGCATCCGCGACCAGGCCTCGCAGGCCGCGCAGCGCTCGCTGAGCCTGGCCAGCTCGCAGTACCGCGAAGGCTTTGCCGACTTCCAGCGCGTGCTCGACGCCCAGCAACTGCTGCTGCAGCAACAGGACGGCTACCTGGTCAGCCGCGGCAATGCCGTCAGCAGCCTGGTGACGCTGTACAAGGCCCTGGGCGGCGGCTGGGACGCCAGCCGCGCACCGATCGACCCGGCCACCCGCCAGCAGATGCAGCAACGCACAGATTGGGGCGAACTGCTCGACGAGCCAGCCCCCAGCGCACATGAACAAGGTGAAACGAAATGAGCGACGCCACGCCGACGTCCCCTCCGCCAGCCCCCGATCGCGGCATGCGCTGGGTGCTGCTGCTGATTGCCGTGAGCCTGCTGTGGTACCTGCTGGCCGACCGTTTCACGCCCTATACCCAGCAGGCCCGCCTGCAGGCCTACGTGGTGCCGGTGAGTGCCGAGGTGGCCGGGCAGGTGAAGCGTGTGGCGGTGGGCAACAACCAGGAAGTACGCAAGGGCGATGTGCTGTTCGAACTGGACCAGGAACAGTACCGCATCGCCCTGGCCCGCGCCGAAGCCGACCTGGACACGGTACGCCGGCAGATCGGCGCCCACACCGCTGGCATCGACTCGGCCCAGGCGGCGCTGGTGGCGGCCCAGGCCAACGAGCGCAAGGCGCGGCAGGACGCCGAGCGGCTCAAGCGCCTGATCGATGAAGACCCGGGCACGGTGTCGGTGCGCCGCCTGGAGGGCGCCCAGGCCAACCGCGACCAGGCCATCAGCCAGGTCGCGGCAGCCCGTGCCGAAGTGGAGCGGGCCCGTGAGCAGCAGGGCGGGGCGCAGGACGACAACGCCCAACTGCGCAGCGCGGCGGCCAATGTGGAAAAAGCCCGGCTGGACCTGGCGCGCACCGTGGTACGCGCCGATGCAAACGGGTTGATCACCGACCTGCGCACCGACGTTGGCCACTATGTCGGCGCCGGCAGCCCGATGATGACCCTGATCGCCATCCATGACGTGTGGATAAGTGCCGACATGACCGAAAACAACCTCGGTCGGCTGCGCCCAGAAACCCCGGTGCTGGTAGTGCTCGATGCGCTGCCTGGCACGGTGTTGAAGGGGCGCATTCGCAGCATCGGCTACGGCGTGAGCGTGGGCCAGAGCAACCCGCCGGGCACGTTGCCGACCGTGCAGAACAGCCGCGAGTGGCTGCGCTCGGCGCAACGCTTCCCGGTGATCGTCGAACTGGAGCGTGACCAGTTGCAGGACAAGAGCGGTTTGCGGGTCGGCGGCCAGGCCGAAGTCATGGCCCTGCCAACCGAGGGCAACCCCTTGAACCTGCTGGGCCGGCTGTTCATGTGGCTGATGAGCTGGCTGTCGTATGCCTATTGAGCTGCGCCGCCTGCGCGCCCTGCGCCTGGCCTGGGGCGTGGCGCTGTGCCTGGCGGTGAGTTTTGGCATCGGCCTGCCGGTGCCGATCCTGGCGCCGGTGTTCGCGGTGCTGTTGCTGGCCATGCGCAGCCAGCCCTTGCCCCTGCGTGCGGCCCCGGCCCTGGCGGTGCTGGTGCTGCTTGCCTGCGGTAGCGGGCTGCTGCTGATTCCGCTGCTGCGCCATGCCCCGGTGAGTGGGGTGTTGCTGGTGGGGGTGGGGGTTTTCCTGACCTTGCGTTATGCGCTGAAGGGCGGCAACGGCCTGCTGGCCAATTTGCTGGTGATCGGCCTGACCATGATCGCTGCTGCCGGCACCAGCGACTTCAGCCTGGCGCTGTCGGTGGTCGAAGCGCTGGCCAAAGGCATGCTGCTGGCGGTGCTGGGTACCGCGGCAGCGCATGTGCTGTTTCCCGAACCGGCCGATGCGCCGGCGCAACCGGCACCGCCTCTGCTCGACAGTGACCAGGTGAGCTGGGTCGCCTTGCGTGCCACGCTGATCGTCATGCCGGCCTTCTTGCTGGCGCTGATCGCCCCGGACCAGTACATGCCGCTGATCATGAAGGCAGTGAGCCTGGGGCAGCAGGCCGGCGAAACCCGCGCGCGGCATGCCAGCCGCGAGCTGATCGGCTCGACCTTGCTTGCCGGGTTGCTGGCGATACTGATGTGGGGCGCGTTGAGCCTGTTCGTGCACCTGTGGATGTTTTTCCTGTGGGTGCTGCTGTTCGTTCTCTGGCAGGGGCGCAGGCTTTACCGTGCAGTGGATACCAGGCAAAGCCCGGCGTACTGGGTGAGTTGCCTGACGACCATGCTGATCTTGCTGGGGCAGTCGGTGCAGGACAGCGCGGGCGGGCAGGATGTGTACCGCGCCTTTGCCGTGCGCATGGCGCTGTTTCTGGCGGTGTCGGTGTATGCCAGTGTCATGCTGATCTGGATAGACCGGCTTCGGATGCGGCGTGGGCTTCTTCGCGGGTGAACCCGCTCCCACAGGTATCGCGTTGCCCATGGGATCACGCAATTCTTGTGGGAGCGGGTTTACCCGCGAAGAGGCCAGCCCAGGAAAACCTAGGGCTTCCAGTCAACCCCACTCTCTTCCAGGTAGGCATCCACCGCTGCCCCAACAGTGGGATGAAACGCCGACTCCCCCATATGCTCGAACAACTCGAACTGCCGCATCTTGTCCTTTACCGGGTCCTTCATCTCGGCAAACTGCAACTCCACCCCCCGCGCCTCCAGCGCCCGGTCCAATTCGGCCAGCATGTCCGCCGAGGTGATATCGATGCTTGTCACCGGCTCTGCCGCGATCACCAGCCGTTGAACCGGGGTAGGCGATGCATCCACCGCCGCCATCACCGTGCTCTGGAACTGTTCGGCATTGGCAAAGAACAGCGGCGCATCCCAACGCAGCAGCACCAGCCCCGGAATGCGTCGGGCCTGTGGATAACGCTGCACATCATGGTAACCGCGGGTGCCATCCACCCGTCCCAGCACCGCATGATGCGGCCGCCAGCCGTCCCACAGGAACTCGATCACCGATATCGCCACGGCAATGCAGATGCCGGGAATGGCCCCGAATACCGCTACGCCGACGAAGCAGGTGAACGACAGCCAGAACTCCCATTGCTGCATGCGGAAGATGCGCTTGAGGTCGGCAAACTCGAACAGGCCCAACGCTGCGGCAATCACCACCGCCGCCAGGGCGCTGTTAGGCAGGTGTTGCATCAGGTTGGGCGCCACCAGCAGCAACAGCGTCACCGCCAGCGCGCCGATGATGCCGGTGAGCTGGGTCTGCGAGCCGGCCGCCTCGGCCACGGGGGTGCGTGACGAGCTGCTGCTGATGGGGATGCCCTGGAACAGCCCCGAGGCCAGGTTGGCCACGCCCAGGCCGAACATTTCCTGGTTGGGGTTGACCGGGGTCTTCATGCGCGCGGCGTAGGAACGTGACAGCACGCTGGTATCGGCGAACGACACCAGTGCCACCGCGATGCCGCCGAGCAGTACCTCCACCAGGTCGATATCGCTGACCCAGGGGAACACGAAGCTGGGCAGCCCCTGGGGCAGTTCGCCGAGCACTTTCACACCTTGCTGGTCGAGCCCCAGCAGGCTCACCGCAAGCGTGGCCAGCACCACTGCAATGAGAATGCCCGGCAAGCGCTTGAACGGCTTGAGCAGCAGGATCAGCGCCAGGCTACCGCCACCGACCACGAAGCTTGGCCAATGGCCTTCGCCGGCGAGCAAGGCCTGGATCAGGTTCCAGGTATCCCGCAGAGGGCCCTGGCTGTCGACCGACAGGCCGAACAGTTTGGGCAACTGGCTGATCAGCACCGTGAGGGCGATGCCATTCATGTAGCCATAGCGGATCGGCTTGGACAGCAACTCTGTGATGAAGCCCAGGCGCAGCAGACCGGCGATCACGCAGAACGCCCCGGCCACCAGGGCCATCATGCTGGCGATGGCGATTGCCCGTTGCGGGTCGCTGGCGGCGTACTGCACCACCACCGCCAGGATCGGTGCGGCCAATGCCGAGTCCGGGCCCAGCACCAGGATGCGGCTGGGGCCGAACAGGGCATAGGCCAGCAGCGGGATGATGGTGGCGTACAGCCCGTAGATGCCGGGTACGCCAGACGCTTCGGCATAGGCGATGCCCACCGGCACCAGCATGGTGGTGAGCACCAGGCCGGCGGCGATGTCTTTGGGCAGCCAGGCGGGTTGGTAGTGGAGCAGGGTGACCAGGCCGGGTAACCAGCGTTGCCAGTCGAGGCGGGGTTTTTCAGGCATGGGGCGTGCGTCCGGGGGAGGGTGCTGAATCACAGCTTAGATGCTGAATTCCGGGGCCGCTCTGCGGCCCTTTCGCTTTGATGCGAGGTCCGGAAAATGCGTGGTACCTGTGGGAGCGGGCATGCCCGCGAACACCGGCGCAGCCGGTGCCATGCACCGCGTTGGATTCTTCGCGGCTAAAGCCGCTCCCACAGTGGGCGCGTGCTGCTTGCCAGATGCCAGAAAAAACAAAACCCCTTGAGGCGTTGGCCTCAAGGGGTTCGTGGGTACTGCAGTCTGCCGCTTAAACGTTGAAGCGGAAGTGCATCACGTCACCGTCCTTGACGATGTAGTCCTTGCCTTCCAAACGCCATTTACCGGCTTCCTTGGCACCGCTCTCACCCTTGAACTGGATGAAGTCGTCATAGGCCACCACTTCAGCGCGGATGAAGCCTTTTTCGAAGTCGGTGTGGATCACGCCAGCGGCTTGTGGTGCAGTGGCACCGACGCGCACGGTCCAGGCACGTACTTCCTGCACGCCGGCAGTGAAGTAGGTCTGCAGGTTCAGCAGCTCGTAACCGGCGCGGATAACGCGGTTCAGGCCAGGTTCTTCCAGGCCCAGGGCCTCGAGGAACATGTCCTTCTCTTCACCGTCTTCCAGCTCGGCGATTTCCGCTTCGATCTTGTTGCACACCGGCACCACTACCGCGCCTTCTTCCTCGGCGATGGCCTTGACCACGTCCAGGTGCGGGTTGTTGTCGAAGCCGTCTTCGGCCACGTTGGCGATGTACATGACCGGCTTGCTGGTCAGCAGGTGGAAGCCGCGGATGACCGCCTTGTCTTCGGCGCTCATGTTCTTCATCAGGCTGCGCGCAGGCTTGCCTTCGGTGAAGTGCGGGATCAGCTGTTCGAGGATGGCCTTCTGCGCCAGGGCTTCCTTGTCGCCGCCCTTGGCGTTGCGGGCAACCTTCTGCAGTTGCTTCTCGCAGCTGTCGAGGTCGGCGAAGATCAGCTCGAGGTCGATGATCTCGATGTCACGCTTGGGGTCGACGCTGTTGGAAACGTGGATCACGTTCTCGTCTTCGAAGCAGCGCACCACGTGGGCAATGGCGTCGGTCTCGCGGATGTTGGCGAGGAACTTGTTGCCCAGGCCTTCGCCTTTCGAGGCACCAGCCACCAGGCCGGCGATGTCGACGAACTCCATGGTGGTCGGCAGGATGCGGTTTGGCTTGACGATCTCAGCCAAGGCATTCAAGCGCGCATCGGGCATCGGCACGATGCCGCTGTTAGGCTCGATAGTGCAGAAGGGGAAGTTCTCCGCCGCGATGCCAGACTTGGTCAGGGCGTTGAACAGGGTGGACTTGCCGACGTTGGGCAGGCCGACGATGCCGCAATTGAAACCCATGGGTATTCCCCTCTCTAAAGGAAATCAGGCCTTCTGGCTGTGCAGCTCGCGCATCGCCTTGGCGAAGTCGCCGGCAAGCACGTCCGGCAGCACGCCGAGGGCAAAATCGATGCTGGCGTCGAGCTTCTCCTGCTCGGCGCGCGGCGCGCGGCCCAGGACGAAGTTGGAGACCAGTTTGGCGTCGCCCGGGTGGCCGATGCCAAGCCGCAGGCGGTGGAAGTCGTTCTGGTTGCCGAGCTGCGCGATGATGTCGCGCAGGCCGTTGTGCCCACCATGGCCACCGCCGCGCTTGAGCTTGGCGACGCCCGGGGGCAGGTCGAGTTCGTCATGCGCCACCAGGATCGCTTCCGGCTTGATGCGGAAGAAATTGGCCAAGGCCGCCACGGACTGGCCGCTACGGTTCATGTAGGTGGTGGGGATGAGCAGACGAACGTCGTTGCCCTGATGGCTGAACTTAGCCGTCAGGCCGAAATATTTGCGGTCAGCGGTCAACGAGACGCGCTGGGCGCTGGCAATGCGTTCAACGAAAAGAGCCCCTGCGTTATGCCGGGTCTGTTCGTATTCGGGGCCGGGGTTACCCAGGCCGACGATCAACTGGATGGCGGTCACGTCAGGGGCTCTTCCTTGGAGTTGGTGGGTTACAGGGCGCGCGGCACTGTAACCCGATCAACGCCGGCGTGCGAGTGGATTACTCGGCAGCGCCTTCTGCTTCTGGAGCAACGCGTGGAGCGTGAACGTTGGCAACAGCTTTGTCATCACCGTGGGCCAGAGCTACGAACTCTACGCCTTTCGGAGCTTTCAGGTCCGACAGGTGGATGATGGTGCCGATTTCAGCGTTGGCCAGGTCGACTTCGATGAACTCAGGCAGGTCTTTGGCTTCGCAGGAAACTTCGATCTCGGCTTCTACGTGGGAGATCTCGCCGCCTTTCTTGACCGGGGCTTCTTCGTTGATGAAGTGAACCGGTACCTTGGCGGTCAGTTTCTGGCCAGCAACGACGCGAACGAAGTCGGCGTGCATGATGAAGCCTTTGGCCGGGTGGCGCTGCAGAGCCTTGACCACGACGTTTTGCTTGGCGCCGTCGACGTTCAGTTCCAGAACGTGGCTGAAGGCAGCCTCGTTTTCGAACAGCTTGGTGATTTCCTTGGCCAGGATGGTCAGGGACTGGGCGTCCTGGTTACCACCGTAGACAACGGCTGGGATGTTCGCGGAGTGACGCAGGCGGCGGCTCGCACCTTTCCCCAGGTCAGTACGCGCTTGGGCGTTCAGAGTGAATTCGGTCATTTTGTTTCTCCAAAATAGCCCCCCGAGGGCGTTTGCGACCAGCGCCAACGGGGATGGCAAAAAAGCCCCGCCCCAACAACCAGTGTTGGGGCGGGGCGCTTTTCGTCAGCGTGTGTTCCGCTTAGCGGAACATCGCACTGATCGATTCTTCGTTGCTGATGCGGCGGACCGCTTCAGCGACAACCGGTGCGATATCCAGCTGGCGGATACGGTCACAGGCTTGAGCAGCGGCGGACAGCGGAACGGTGTTGGTCACCACCAGCTCGTCCAGTACCGACTTCTCGATGTTCTCGATCGCGCGGCCCGACAGGACAGGGTGCGTGCAGTAGGCGTAAACCTTGGCAGCGCCGTGTTCTTTCAGGGCTTTGGCCGCGTGGCACAGGGTGCCGGCGGTGTCGACCATGTCGTCTACCAGGATGCAGGTGCGCCCTTCGACGTCGCCGATGATGTGCATCACCTCGGAGTGGTTAGCCTTCTCGCGGCGCTTGTCGATGATACCCAGGTCGACGCCCAGGGACTTGGCGACGGCACGTGCGCGCACGACACCACCGATGTCCGGGGAGACGATCATCAGGTTCTCGAAACGCTGGTCCTCGATATCGTCGACCAGTACGGGCGAGCCGTAGATGTTGTCGACCGGGATATCGAAGAAACCCTGGATCTGGTCAGCGTGCAGGTCGACGGTGAGTACACGGTCGATACCTACGACAGTGAGCATGTCAGCGACGACTTTGGCGCTGATGGCTACACGTGCCGAACGCGGACGGCGGTCCTGGCGGGCGTATCCGAAGTAAGGAATCACGGCGGTGATTCGGGATGCTGAGGAGCGGCGGAAGGCGTCGGCCATCACTACCAGTTCCATCAGGTTATCGTTGGTCGGGGCACAGGTCGGCTGAATAATGAAGACGTCTTTACCGCGGACATTTTCATTGATCTCAGTGCTGATCTCGCCGTCGGAGAACTTACCGACAGAGACGTCACCGAGAGGGATATGCAGCTGACGTACGACACGCCGAGCCAGATCGGGGTTGGCATTCCCCGTAAAGACCATCATCTTGGACACGCGCAGTACCTGAAGGCTGAGGGTAACCTGGATGAGTATAAGGAAAATGGCAGGGGCGGCTGGATTCGAACCAACGCATGGCAGGATCAAAACCTGCTGCCTTACCGCTTGGCGACGCCCCTGTATCTGTTGCTGCGAACGCTTATGCGCTCGACTTCTTGACCAGACTTTGCAGCTTGCGATGCAACATCGAAACGTTGCTTCCTTTCGCCACAAACCCTGTTTGGGTCGCTGAAAGAAGGGCCAGAACTTTATCAGCTTCGGCTTTGCTTGGGAAGGCCCCAAACACACAACTTCCAGTACCGGTCAGTCGAGCCTCAGTGAATTTACCCAGTGAATTCAACGCATTGCGAACTTCCGGGTAACTCTGCTCTACCACCGGTTGGCAGTCATTTCGACTGTTTCCCTCGGGAACGGGGCGCATCTTAAGGGGGAGTGAATCACGTGTCAACTGTGGATGTGAAAAAATTTCTACTGTGCTGACAGACACTTGCGGCACCAGCACGACATACCACGGCTCTTCCGGGTCGACCGGGGTCAGTTGTTCACCCACGCCCTGGGCGAACGCCGCGTGGCCGCGCACGAATACCGGTACGTCGGCGCCCAGGCTCAGGCCCAGTGCTGCCAGGCGGTCTTCGTCCCAGTCCAGTTGCCACAGGTGGGCGAGGGCCAACAGGGTAGTGGCGGCATCCGAGCTGCCACCGCCGATGCCGCCGCCCATGGGCAGCACCTTGCTCAGCCAGATGTCGGCGCCCATCGTCGTGCCGGATTGTTCCTGCAGCTTGCGCGCGGCACGCACGATCAGGTTGCTGTCGTGCGGCACCGCCTCGATCTCGGTATGCAGGCGGATCACGCCGTCATCACGCACGGCAAAGCTGAGTTCGTCGCCGTGATCGAGAAACTGGAACACGGTTTCCAGCTCGTGATAGCCGTCCGCGCGGCGGCCGATGATGTGCAGCCACAGGTTGAGCTTGGCCGGGGCGGGCAGGGTAAGGGTTTGCATGTATCAGTGCCCCAGCTGGCGCGGCTGCCAGTCCTTGACCACCAGGGTCACGTCGAGGTTTTTGCCGTGCAGCTTCAGGCGCTCGGGCAGCCAGTAGCCGTTCTGCTCGGTGTAGCTCAGGTACTGCACCTGCCAGCCATCCTGGTCGAGGCTGGCCAGCCGGCTGTCGCCGTCCAGGGTCAGCTTGCTCTTGCTGTCGGGGGCGGGCAGGCCGCGTACCCACCAGACCAGGTGCGAGACCGGCAACTGCCAGCCCAGTTGTTCTTCCAGCAGCGCTTCGGGGCTGGGTGCCTCGTAGCGGCCCTGGTTGGCCACTTCCAGTACCACGCCGCCGGGGCGGCCGGTCAGGCGTGCGGCGCCACGGCCCAGCGGGCCGGCCAGGCGAATGTCGTAGTAGTCCTGGCGTTGCAGCCAGAACAGCGTGCCGCTGCCCGACTCGCGCGGGGCACGGATGCCGACCTTGCCGTTGATCTGCCAGCCATCGAGGCTGCTCAGCTGCTCTTTATGGGCGCGCCACTGCTGCGGGTCGCCGTGGCCCTGCAGGGCCTCGCGGCTACCGAAGCCGGCACAGCCGGCCAGCAGGGCGATCAGGGTGAAGGTAATGCAATGGCGCAGGAACATGGCGTTAGAGAGTCTCGGATCCGGTCAGGCGCAGAATGGTCTTGCGCAGGATGGGGCTGTCGGCCTGGGCTTCGAAGCCCTTGGCCCAGACCTGGCGGGCTTCGCGGCGCTTGCCGTTGGCCCATAGCACTTCGCCCAGGTGGGCGGCCACTTCGTGGTCGGGGAAGCTGGCAAAGGCCTTGCGCAGGTAGGTTTCAGCCTCGTCGAGGTTGCCCAGGCGGTAATTGACCCAGCCCAGGCTGTCGAGTACCGCCGGGTCGTCCGGGGTCAGCTGATGGGCTTTGTCGATCAGCGCCTTGGCTTCGCTGTAGCGGGTGGTGCGGTCGGCCAGGGTGTAGCCGAGGGCGTTCAGGGCCATGGCGTTTTCCGGTTCGCGGGCGATGATGGCGCGCAGGTCTTTTTCCATCTGCGGCAGGTCGTCACGCTTTTCCGCCAGCATGGCGCGGGTGTAAAGCAGGTTGAGGTCGTCCGGGTAGCGCTGGATGGCTTGCTGCAGCACCTGGCTGGCCTGGGCGTCCTTGTTGTTGTTGCTGTAGCTTTCCGATTCGATCAGGAACAGCTGGATGGTGTAGTCCGGCTGGGCTTCGCGGGCATCGGCGAGCAGGCGTGAGGCTTCGGTACCACGGCCGTTGGCGATCAGGATGTCAGCCTGGCGCAGTTGCGCCGGCAGGTAGTCGGGGCCCGGGCCGACCAGGGCGTATTCACGCAGGGCGCCTGCAGGGTCGTGGCGCTCCTCGCGGATGCGGCCCAGGTTCAGGTGCGCGGCGTCGACGTTGCTGTCGCGTTCGATCAGCTCCTGCAGGTAGCCCTCGGCTTCATCCCAGTCCTTGTTCTCCAGGCACACCAGGGCCAGCGAATAGCGCAGCTCGTCGTCCTCGGGGTATTGCTGGACCAGGCTGAGGAACTCGCCCTTGGCATCGGCGATGCGGTCCTGTTCGACCAGGGTGCGGGCGTAGGTCAGGCGCAGGCGCTTGTCGTCCGGGTTGTCGCGAATCGCCCCGCGCAGCAGTGGCAGGGCCTCCGGGCCGCGATCCAGGGCTTGCAGCAGGCGCGCGCGCAGCAGGATCGGGGCGATTTCGCCGTTTTGCGGCGGGTGCGACTCGAGCAGTTCCAAGGCTTCTTCGGCCTTGCCGTCCTGGTTCAGCAGCAGGGCCTTGCCGAACACCAGTTGACCGTTGTCCGGGTACTTCACCAGCAGGCGTTCGAAGCTTTGCAGCAGGCCGTCGCGGGTGCTCTGGTCGGTTTCGGCGGCGGACAGGGCGAGGAAATCGAAATGGGTGTCGCCCTGGCCCTGCAGGACCTTTTCCATGTACGTCATGGAGTCGTCATAGCGGCCGGCGCGGGCAAGCTGGATGGCGGCGGCGCGCTGGGCATCGAGGTTCTGCGGGTCGTTGCGGGCCCAGACCAGGGCGTTGTCCAGTGCCGGTTCATCGGCGCCGAGGTATTCGGCAATGCGGTAGGCGCGCTCGGAAACCCCGGGGTCCTGGGTTTTCGCGGCCTGGTCGGTGTAGTTGGCCAGGGCGATGTCGAAGCGGTTGCGCTGGCCGGCCAGTTCTGCCACCAGCAGGCTATAGAGCGTGTCCTGCTTGAACGAGCCATACACCACGGGCTTTTCCGCCTCGCTCTTGCCGGCCTCGGCGACGGGGGGCTCGGCCTTTTGCGGGGCCAGGCTCTGGCAGCCCTGGAGCAGGGCGAAGGCAAGCAGCAATGCGTATGGTTTGTTCATAGAAGGCTTTAAGAGGACTCACCGGCGGTCGGAGCATGATGACACAAGCGCGGGGGCAAACCCACCTGCGAAGGTCGTGGTTTACAGGCTGGGTGGTGCAGAGTGGGACAGCGGGGTGGGGGAGAGGTTCGAAGGGGCTTCTGACACAATGACCCAGCCCCTGCCTGCACCGACAATTTTGTCGAGATCACAGGTCAGGATAGATCCGCTCGTATAGTGCCACGTCGCTGGGGCAGTCAATTTCTCCCCAGGGAGCGTGCGTCGCCACGCCGGCGACTGGAAAACCTTCGCTGACTAGTGCCCCTAATAGCGATGTCATGTCAGTCTGGTCGCGTGCCTGAGGCGTGAGCCCTTGCAATTGCCTTTTCAACGCCTGCCAACCCGCTGGCGTGACTTTGAACAAGCCTATGTACTGGCCCTGAATGACCTCAAGACTGGTAGCGGTCTGTCCAATAGCGCTCACCAATCCATCGACTAAGCGGAAGTTCTCCAGGTCTGGTAGCGGATCGTTGAAGCGTTGCTGCCAGAGACGCACTGCAGCGGGATCGTAGCCCAGGACAATATCGGCTGGATGGTTAATTAGCTCGGATACTAGGGTGCTGTCGTAGAAGATGTCACCGTAGCTAACAAGGCAAGGCTCTGCGCTCAACCAACCGCTGGCGCAATTTAGAGAGCTGAAAATACCGGAGCTGTGCCAGCGGTGGTTGTGAAACAAAGTGTCGGCGAATGGTGCAAGCATTTCGCTTCGATAGCCTGCAACGATGCCAACCTCGCTGACATCGCATCGACGGAGCGTTTCAATCGCGCGCTGTAGCAGTGGCACACCATTAAAGGGTACCAAGGCCTTGGGGCGTTCATCGGTCAGGGCTTGTAAGCGACTCCCGCGACCTGCAGCAAGAATAATGGCTTTCATGAAAAAGCTCCAAAGGCATGTCGCACGCGTTGAATATCCAATGGATCGGCAGGTAGTTCTCGCTCGGGGTGCCACATGATCCCGGTATGCCGACGGTGGTCGTCATACACAGCCTCGATCACGCCGTCGTCGGCCAGGGCTAGTACGCGGTAGCCGTCGGGCGCCTCCCGAAAGCCGTATTCATGATAGGAATTCACTCGCCGCCGTTGTTCTTGCATGTTGATCATGTGTTCGCCTACATGGCCGGCCAAGCGTTCCAAAGTGCCGCCAGCTCGCGTCAACATTACCTGCATGCCGCGGCATACACCGAGCACCGGAAGCCGTAGATTTTCCGCAAGATCAAGCAAGACCCTCTCAGTGGCGTCGCGTGTGTCGGCTGTCCCACTCAGGGCCTGGCAGCTCCCTCCACCAGTAAGCAAGAGGCCCTGAGGGCGCAATGATTGGACTAGCGCCATGCTGACTCTCGGATCGTTTGGAAGGTACAGCGGGGTCAGCCCACATTGGTCTAAGAATTCAACCCAGCGTTGGTCGAGCGCGTCCCGCCATTCCTGGCGTTCGGCGTTGAACTGCCTGAGCATGGTCATCCCAACCAAAATCATGCCAGCACCTGTATACGCCGCTCGGCGCAGTCGAGCAGCAGGCTTGTCGCCGCCAATAGGGTTTTGAATCGAGTATCGCCCACGCCGATAGCTGCGGGAATGGCAAACTCTCGGGCTCGGATCGACATATGCGAGTTCTCGCCTCCGTAGGCGGTGATGAAACCAGCAATGCGGTGGGTAAAAATCCAATCAAAACCCGGATCAGCGTTTTCGATTAAGACAATGCAATCCTCAATGTCCGGTGCCAATTGCCCAGGAAGCACTAGGGCCACCCGCGCGTGAGTGGCACGTCGAGTGATGAAGTTGGGATTGCACCAGTGCACTCGATGGCCGAATAGATCTTGCGGCTGACAGATGATGCTTGGCGTACGGACTAACTGCGTTTCATGCCAGCGGCTGCGGTTGTGGGCAATCGCTTGATGCAAACGTTTGCGATCGATGTCGGCGTAAACGCTGGTAAATTCGGTGATTTGCGCAAAGCTGAGTTGGTCGCGGTCAAAACCATGTACCTCACCCCAATCGCATAGTGAGCGCAAAACATCCGAAACAAACGCTGCATAGAGGTATTTGAGCTTCTCGCGCGATGCAATAGCGGCCTGAGCAAATTGCAGGAACTGCTCGGCGGAAACGTTAAGACCGCACTGGTCAAAAGCTTGCTGAATGGCGTTGACCTGGGCCCGAGATACAGTTAGCCCGTTCATAGATTTTTGGGGCCGCTGTAATGGGCGCTGCCAGTCAAAATAACGCTCCGGAGTCTCGTCGTAGCGTGACACACGTATATCGTAGGTACCCGGCCGGACATGACCGTGCAGCTTTAGGAAATCGTCCTTATGCAACGTCTGGAAATCGCTGGCCATCTCGCGACCGATACTATTGACCCCTCCGGTCACATGATCGATGAAACCGGCAGATACTACCCCCGCTGTTTCCAGCGATTTAATTATTGCGGTACCTATGAACGCTGCACGGGCAGCGCCAGCGAATATTTCAGCGACCACGTTGGCCGCCGATAGGCCATTCCTCATACGTTGCAAGGACTCGCGCCGAGGTTCCCCCGCCATTAAACTCTGCACCTTGTCAGTAATACTCGGTAGGCGTGTCAGGTCGGAGAAGAACGGGCCGCTGGGGGAGATAATGTGCTCGGTCAACTGGCGTAGCTCGTTCAAGTAGCATTCGTGCTGCTCGGTACTAAGAGTCCGGAGCGCCGGCAGCGCGGCAGCGGCACCGGGGCTAGTAAGCTCTGGCGTGAAGCAAGTAGGAATGATCGCGAACTCGATCTTGTCATGCAGATGAGGATGCATGGCCAAATAGTCGCCGCACTGTTCGACTACGCGCTCGGCAACATCTTGAGGTACCGAGGCAGGGATGAATGACTCGATGCTGTGGGCAATGCAGATGTAAGGAGAGCCACCCACCTGGTACATCAGCGGTTTGCGCCGCAGATCCCGGTAGCCGTATCGGAACCTGGCAGAGGCCCAATTAAGGTCAGTGATCAGCTCCTTATATAGCGAGTAGGCTAGCGCCCGCGGCTTGGTACCGATCATTTCCGCCGGGTTCCAGTCCGGCATAAGGCCAAGGAAGGCGGTCGACGCAGGACGCGGATGGCGTTGCTTGCAGATCAGCTCTTCGAGCTGAGAGGCCTCGTGCTCCAAAACTTTGCGTAGTTGGGCGTCGGCAAGTGCGCTGGCATTACGGGGCCCATCCGCGGTCATGGGACGCACTTGGAATAGCAGAGGGCCATCGACAGTGATCGCGAACTCTATGTCCAAGGCATCGTGCCCGGTTAGAACTTGTACCTCTTCGAGCAACGAAAACAGCCCTGGTAATTCCGCAGGCTCGCTTGCCGCCTCGCTGCCAAGGGAGACGAAAGCGTGCACAGTCTCGTTGCCGGCAGTGACACCGTCGGTGCTGGCACCTAGTACATAGTCAACTACGTAATATGGCAAACCCGTCTCTGGATCACGGGTCATCGCCACTCCGCTGGCCAATACACCTCTCGCCATCTGCTGCACCAGCACCTCATCGCGCTCGCGAGCTAGGCCGTAGGATGCGATCACCGTCTTGATGGCTTCGCCGAGTGCCTGGCCGCCACATACATCTAGAATTGACGCGTACATCCCTGCACCGGAATGGCCGTCGCGGTCTTCGGCTAGACAGCTGGATCTTACAATCAGCGGCTCATCGCCAAAGAACGCCTGACAGTGCGCGATCACTGCCTGCCAGTCCTCCCGCCACTGTGCCACGGTGAATCGATGAAGGGGCAACACTTGCCCGGTGCTCAGAAGTGGTGCCAGTTGCTGCAGGGTATCGGCCTTGCCGGAAAAAGTGAACACGGGAGAAGGATTTACCGAGTGCATATGTCTTCCCTAATCAGTCCAATCAGTCCTTCGCAGGGGGCTGTCAGTTTGTGTCAGGTTTAAGCCAACTCGGCGCCGGTATAAGTCGCGAGTTCAAGGCCGTAAAGTGAGGACAGCTCGCGCAGGAAGCGATTGCCCTTTTTCGCCGCAGCGTAGGGGCAGTCGTCCTCAACGATGACGTGGCCAATTGTGCCGATGTTGCCGCTATAGACGTTTACCGCCTGGCCAGGCGCAACGTGGGCGGTGCAAAACCGGATGTTGTACTTGTCCAGTAATGGCTGTAGGGAGTCGGGGGCGTAGTCGTTGGCGATATGACCGCCATTGCGGGAGGCGACAGTTACGACGCTACCTGCGCGCTGAAGCACTGAGTCGTCAATTAGAATGGGCTCGCCTAGGTGCAGACGGACTAGCAGTTCGAACGGGTCGATGCCGGTCAGCATCCGGTACATCTGCGGCGCTACGCTACCCATCATGCGTGCGTTGATCTCCACTAGACAGGGCCCTTTGGCATCGCGCAACAGTTCAACATGATAAAGGCCAACATCCAGCCCCAGAGCGCTGAACACTGCCTGCACATATGCTTTGATCTCGTCGCGCTGTGCTGCGTCAAGGCCTGACGGCATGGTCGCGGTCATTTCTAATATTTCGCTATGGTCGGCGCGGAAACGGATGGTGGTCGCAAAGCAGGAGACCTTGGCGTCTTGGACGATGACTTCCGCTGAATGCAATGTACCGTCGATGTATTGCTCGACCAGATAGTCGCTGCTTATCAAGTGGTCGATCATAGGATCAGCACCCTTGCGACTCTGGCGCAGCTCGGCGAGAAAGGCGTCAAAGTCGGCCTGGCTATGGCAAATGGCGGAAAACTGCTTGGCGAATCCGCGGGTCGGCTTGACAACGAATGGCAGCGACAAACTCGGAGCGACCCCGTTGATCAGTTGCTCTTCGCTCAGTACTTCAAAATCAGGAGAGCGTAGTCCGTGTGCCCGCAGCGTCTCGCGCAATCGACTCTTGTATACCGCCCCGCACAGAGCTTCGTACCTCGGGTAGAGGGTGCCGATACGCTGGGCCTCACGCGCCACCGGTACTATGGCTGCTTCTGAGGTAGAGATGAGGGCGTCAATAGGACGCTCTGCGTGCAGGTTGGCCAACAACTGGCTGAGTTCGCCGTCTTCCAGATTATCGATACGCAAATAAGTATCCACATATCGCAGGTAAGGCTCGAGACGGGAGGTGTCGTCCTTGATCGAGATCGTCAGGAACGAGGCGTCGCGCTGATGAATGAAGGTGACATGGCAGCCAAGCCGTTTGGCTGCCTCAAAAGCCAGCAGGCCGCTTACGGTGCTGTCGACGAAAACCACGTGTTTCATTGGAACCTCGGATTACCAGGGATGAAAGTAAATGGTGCTGAGCCCGAACAGCATTGCGAAGCAAGCGACCGTCGAAAGTGCGCCATACTTGGGAATTCTCAAGCTGGTGACCTGGAGGATGCCGACCAGGGCCACCAGGCCGACGATCACACCGGCACCGTAATGCCCGGCCGATAGCCCCATCAGCGCCAGCGCAAAGACAAATCCTGAATATGTGGTGGGTAGTCCCTGATATCCCCCGTCAGCCGATGTGCTGGGCATGCCAAACAGCGATAACCGCAAAATGGCCGTGAAAACCAGAGTTGCTGCGGCCAGCGTGGCCGAAAGAGACTGGTCGAGGATTAGGATGACAAGGGCTGGCGTGATGCTGAAATTGAGCAAGTCGGCAAAACTGTCTAGATGCTTGCCGAAGGCCCGTTGCGCGTTGTTCGCCGCCAGGTAGCGTCGGGCTATGTGGCCGTCAAGGAAATCGAGCATCGCGGCCAGGCAAATCACCGTTGCCGCCAGAACGAACCGTCCTTGCAACGCAAAATAAACAGTACCGAAGGCCAAGCCGATATTGAACATTGTTAATATGTTCGCCAAATCCAAAAGGCGGACGAACGGAAATACACGCGCCAATGTGGGCATATTGTTCTCCTTGAAGAAGCTATTTAGACAGGCTGTTTTCCCTTGATCGCAACTGTCTTTCGAAGGGCGTTGGTTGCGACGAAATAGAAAGCAACGAAGATAGCGCTCGTGCTGAACAGGCCTGCATACTTAACCAGAATTGAACCGACGAAGATGGTAATTATCATGCCTAAGTACACCCCGGCATACTGGACAGATGCCATCAACGGCATGGCACTGGTAGGTGTGCTCCTGACAAGATCGGCTTGCAACTTGAAAAATGTCAATTCGAAAAAGAATATGTATAAAAAATACGCGATGTAACTGGACTGAATATCATGGCCGAACGCTGCGAGCATCATGAACAGGCCGCTGACTACAGCCATCGGCATAGGTAGCGGTCGCAAATTACACTTGTCCAAACGATAGAACAGTACTGCGCCCACCAAAGCTGCCACACTATTGACGGCCTGCAACAAGCCGACATACACCTCTCCCAAGCCCAGCACATGTGCCGGTAACAGCACCCTGGACACATTGAAGAAACCCTGAAAAAGGCTGACGAAGACGATGAACTGATAGAGGCTGAGGCGTAGCGCGGGATACTCCTGCAAAAGCGAACCAAGGGCAGTCAATAGTCTTGGTGCGACCTGCACGGTGATCGGAGGCTTTGTTGGCGCAGGTAGTAGATAGCCCGCCAAAGCCGCGATGGAAAAAAGACTGACAGTAATGAGCAGGGCTAACCCAGGCGTCATGTTGGCTTTGAACAGTACCAGACTGATGCCTGCCAGGCCGCCGGCAATGAATTGTGCGGTGAGTGTCAGAGGCACTGAGCTGGCGATTTGCGCACTCGGGAAATAACACTTGATGGCAACAATACGTCCTACCCGTTGCAGCGCATCCAGGGCGCCAATGACTACCGCGCCTAACACGGCGACTTCCACATGATGTGGCAGGATCTTGTAGGTGACCGCCGCGCAGCCCAGCGACAGCAAGTTGGCACTCCACAGCAAGGTGCGTGGCGCTAGATAGTCAGCCAGGCGGTAGATAGGAGCGACAAGAATTACCGGTAGAACCATTGGCGCAAACAGCACCACTTGGGAAAGTATTAGGCTGGCAGTATTAGCATAAATATAGTAGGAAAGATAAATATAACTCAGCGTAGAGGCCGAAATGGCACACAAGTTAACGCCCCAAAGGAGCACTGAGTGCCTACGAGATGCAGCAAATTCTTCCATTGCTCGCGCCTATTATATAGCTTCCTGCCATGCATGAAGCATACCCTGCATAGAAAATCGTTTTGAGATAGTTAAACAAGAATTAAAAAAATGCTTGTTTTGGGCGCGTCACCAAGTAAGTGTGCATCATTGCAGTCCGTCAACATCTTTACTAACCCTCACCAACATAGCTTCTAATCATCAGCAAAATTAGTAGATAGAAATAAACCGACTGACTGATAAAGCCATGCTATCCCACTCGTATCGCTGTCTCGGTGAGGAATATCGATGTGGCGGCGTCAAGACTAGGTGCGGAAGGAGGGTAGGGCAACAGCTGGGCATGTATTTGGGAAATGGACTACAAGACTGTGGATAAGTCTTATGGACATATGTCAAAAGTCTTCTCGACCCGGTCGGCGTAGTTGGCTAGGGCGATGTCGAGCCGATGGCTCTGGCTTTTGCTGTGACTGTTGCTTCTAAGCGCGCGGTAGATCAGGTGCTGCAGATTGTGACTTCAGGAGGCCGAGCGTAGGGCTTGCTCCCGGGAGGGCTGCGCTGCAGGCCTCATCCTGGGGCCCAGCGCTTGACGGGCATCCATGCCCGTCACCTCTATGCGCAAGGCCTGCGTTCGGCCTCCTGAGGTCGCGAAGATCAAGATCAGGATCAAAAGCCAGATCAAAAGCCGGCAAGACCTGAAAACACCGCTAGATCAGGCTACGAAAAGGCGATAGCCGCACGACTATCAGCGCAATAGCGAACGGTGGTTGTCCAAAAACCTGCGAAAGAGGACAATTATCGGCTTCCCGTCACAACCAGCGACCTTGCATGGCCTTTCTTGCACTTGGTATCAACCATAAGACTGCCTCGGTAGACGTACGCGAGCGCGTGGCGTTTACCCCAGAGCAGCTGGTAGACGCCCTGCAGCAGCTCTGCCGGCTGACATCCAGCCGCGAAGCGGCGATTCTGTCGACCTGCAACCGTAGCGAGCTCTATATCGAGCAGGACCACCTGTCCGCCGATGTGGTGCTGCAATGGCTCGCCGACTACCACCGCCTCAGCCTGGACGAGCTGCGCGCCAGCGCCTACGTGCACGAAGAGCACGAGGCGGTGAAGCACATGATGCGGGTGGCCTCCGGCCTGGACTCGCTGGTGCTCGGCGAGCCGCAGATCCTCGGCCAGATGAAGTCCGCCTACGCCGTGGCGCGCGAGGCTGGCACCGTCGGCCCATTGCTCGGGCGCCTGTTCCAGGCCACTTTCAGCGCCGCCAAGCAGGTGCGCACTGACACCGCCATCGGCGAAAACCCGGTGTCGGTGGCGTTTGCCGCGGTCAGCCTGGCCAAGCAGATCTTCAGCGACCTGGGCCGCAGCCAGGCCCTGCTGATCGGCGCCGGCGAAACCATCACCCTGGTCGCCCGCCACCTGCATGAGCAGGGCGTGCGCCGCATTGTCGTGGCCAACCGTACCCTTGAGCGGGCCAGCATCCTGGCCGAGCAGTTCGGTGCGCACGCCGTTCTGCTGGCCGACATCCCCCAGGAACTGGCCAACAGCGACATCGTCATCAGCTCCACCGCCAGCCAGTTGCCGATCCTCGGCAAGGGCGCGGTCGAGAGCGCGCTGAAACAGCGCCGGCACAAGCCGATTTTCATGGTCGACATTGCTGTACCGCGCGATATCGAAACCGAAGTCGGCGAACTCGACGACGTCTACCTGTACACTGTCGATGACCTGCACGACGTGGTGGCGGAAAACCTCAAGAGTCGCCAGGGCGCGGCCCAGGCCGCCGAAGAGCTGGTGTCGGTGGGGGCCGAAGACTTCATGCTGCGCCTGCGCGAGCTGGCCGCGGTGGATGTGCTCAAGGCCTATCGCCAGCAAAGCGAGCGCCTGCGCGACGAAGAACTGCAAAAGGCCCAGCGACTGCTGGCCAACGGCGGCAACCCCGAAGAGGTACTGGCCCAACTGGCCCGGGGGCTGACCAACAAACTCCTGCACGCGCCCAGCGTGCAATTGAAAAGGCTCTCGGCCGAGGGCCGCCTCGATGCGCTGGCCATGGCCCAGGAACTCTTTGCCCTCAACGAGGGCTCGACGGACAAATCCCCGCAATGAAAGCGTCGCTGCTGAACAAACTGGAAATCCTCCAGGACCGCTTCGAAGAACTCACCGCACTGCTCGGTGATGCCGAGGTCATTTCCGACCAGACGCGCTTTCGCGCCTATTCCCGTGAATACGCCGAAGTCGAGCCGGTCTACGCTGCTTATAAAGAGTGGCGCAAAGTCCAGGACGACCTCGAAGGTGCCCAGGCGCTGCTCAAGGACAGTGACCCGGACCTGCGCGAAATGGCCGTGGAAGAAGTGCGTGAAGCCAAGGAACAACTGCTGACGCTGGAGTCGCAGCTGCAACGCATGCTGTTGCCCAAGGACCCCAACGACGGCCGCAACGTGTTCCTCGAAATCCGTGCCGGCACCGGTGGCGACGAGGCGGCGATCTTCTCCGGCGACCTGTTCCGCATGTATTCGCGCTACGCCGAAAAGCGTGGCTGGCGCCTGGAAATCCTCTCCGAGAACGAAGGCGAGCACGGCGGCTACAAGGAAATCATCGCCCGCGTCGAGGGTGAGAGCGTGTACGGCAAGCTCAAGTTCGAGTCCGGCGCACACCGCGTACAGCGCGTGCCCGAAACAGAATCCCAGGGCCGTATCCACACCTCCGCGTGCACCGTGGCGGTACTGCCCGAGCCGGACGAACAGGCGGCCATCGAGATCAACCCGGCCGACCTGCGCGTGGACACCTACCGCGCATCCGGTGCCGGTGGCCAGCACGTCAACAAGACCGACTCGGCGATCCGGATCACCCACTTGCCCACCGGTATCGTGGTCGAGTGCCAGGAAGAGCGCTCGCAGCACAAGAACCGTGCTCGCGCCATGTCCTGGCTGTCGGCCAAGCTCAACGACATGCAGACCAGCGCCGCGCAGAACGCCATCGCCACCGAGCGCAAGCTGCTGGTCGGCTCGGGTGACCGTTCGGAGCGCATCCGTACGTACAATTATCCACAGGGCCGGGTGACCGACCACCGCATCAACCTGACCCTGTACTCGCTGGACGACATCCTCGCCGGCGGCGTGGAGGCGGTGATCGAACCGCTGCTGGCCGAATACCAGGCCGATCAACTGGCTGCCCTGGGGGACTGATGACCATCATCGCCAGCCTGCTGCGCAACGCGCAGTTGCCAGAATCGCCCACCGAGCGGCTGGATGCCGAGCTGCTGTTGGCCGCGGCCATCGGCAAGTCGCGCAGCTACCTGCACACCTGGCCCGAGCGAATCGTCAGCAGCGAAGATGCCGAGACCTATGCCGGCTACCTGCAGCGCCGCCGTGGCGGCGAACCGGTCGCCTACATTCTCGGGCTGCAGGGCTTCTGGAAGATCGACCTGGAGGTGGCGCCGCATACCCTGATCCCGCGGCCGGATACCGAGCTGCTGGTCGAAGCCGCGCTTGAACTGCAACCCGCCACGCCGGCCAAGGTCCTTGACCTGGGCACCGGCACCGGCGCGATTGCCCTGGCCCTGGCCAGCGATCGCCCGGCCTGGCAGGTAACTGCAGTGGACCGGGTGGAGGAGGCCGCCGCCCTGGCCGAGCGCAATCGCCAGCGCCTGGGCCTGGCGAACGCCCAGGTACGGCTCAGCCACTGGTTCGACAGCCTGGCCGGCGAGCGTTTCGACCTGATTGTCAGCAACCCGCCCTACATCGCCGCCGCAGACCCGCACCTGGTCGCCGGTGATGTACGCTTCGAACCCAGCAGCGCGCTGGTGGCCGGCGATGATGGCCTGGACGACTTGCGCGTGATCGCTGCCCAGGCCCCCGCGCACCTGGTGCCGGGTGGCTGGTTGCTGCTGGAGCACGGCTACGATCAGGCAGTGGCGGTGCGCGCCTTGCTGGCTGAACAAGGCTTCATCGAGGTCGCCAGCCGCACGGACCTGGGCGGCCATGAACGCATTACCCTGGGGCGCCTGCCATGCTGAGTGATCAGGAACTGCTGCGTTACAGCCGGCAGGTATTGCTGGCCCAGATCGACATCGACGGCCAGTTGCGGCTCAAGCAGAGCAAGGCGCTGATCGTCGGGCTCGGTGGCCTTGGCTCGCCAGTCGCCTTGTACCTGGCCGCTGCCGGGGTGGGTGAGCTGCACCTGGCCGACTTCGACACCGTCGACCTGACCAACCTGCAACGCCAGGTGATCCACGACAGTGCGAGCGTCGGCATGAGCAAGGTCGATTCGGCCTTGCAGCGCTTGCAGGCGATCAACCCGGAAATCAGCCTGGTTGCCCATCGCCAGGCTCTGGACGAGGACTCGCTGGCGGCAGCGGTGGCAGCAGTGGACCTGGTGCTGGACTGCTCTGACAATTTCGGTACCCGCGAGGCGGTCAACGTCGCCTGTGTCGCGGCTGGCAAGCCGCTGGTCAGCGGTGCGGCGATCCGCCTGGAAGGGCAGTTGTCGGTATTCGACCCACGGCGTGACTACAGCCCTTGCTACCACTGCCTGTACGGCCATGGTAGCGAAGCCGAACTGACCTGCAGCGAAGCCGGTGTGATCGGCCCGCTGGTGGGCCTGGTGGGCAGCCTGCAGGCGCTGGAGGCGATGAAGCTGCTGGCCGGGTTCGGCGAGCCGCTGGTCGGCCGCCTGCTGCTGATCGATGCTCTCGGCACTCGTATCCGCGAGCTACGGGTCAAGCGCGACCCGGCCTGTGCGGTCTGCGGCAAGCGCGATGGCTGAGCGCTCGGCGCCGGTCGGCGTGATGGATTCCGGAGTCGGCGGCTTGTCGGTGCTCGCAGAGATCCAGCGCCTGCTGCCCAACGAGACGCTGCTGTACGTGGCCGATTGCGGGCACATACCCTACGGCGAGAAGTCGCCCGACTATATCCGTGAGCGTCTCCGACGCATTGCTGCGTTCTTCCATGAACAGGGTGCCAAGGCCATGGTACTGGCCTGCAATACCGCCACGGTGGCGGCGGTGGCCGACCTGCGCGAGTTGTACCCGACCTGGCCGCTGGTGGGCATGGAGCCGGCGGTGAAGCCTGCTGCCGCCGCCACGCGCTCGGGCGTGGTCGGTGTGCTGGCCACCACCGGTACCCTGCAGAGCGCCAAGTTCGCCGCCTTGCTCGACCGCTTTGCCAATGACGTGCAGGTCATCACCCAACCTTGCCCGGGGCTGGTCGAGCTGATCGAGACCGGCGACCTGGCCAGCCCGGCGCTGCGCCAGCTGCTGCAAGGTTATGTGCAGCCGTTGCTGGCCGCTGGCTGCGACACGTTGATCCTCGGCTGTACCCATTACCCCTTCCTGCGCCCGTTGCTGGCCGGCATGGTGCCAGCCGACGTGGCCATCATCGACACCGGTGCCGCAGTGGCGCGCCAACTGCAGCGGCTGCTGGGCGCGGATGACCTGCTGGCCGATGGGCCAGCCCGGGATACCCGCTTCTGGACCAGTGCCGATCCGCAATCACTCAGACAAATCCTACCTTTGCTGTGGCATAAGTCCGACAGTGTGCAAAGCTTTTCATTGTGAAAAAAATGTGAAAAGAAGCTGAACTATCGTACCACTGCCGTTTTCTATCGCTTTGCCTGACATGAGGCGGATACCAATAACAGCAAAGAAGGATGTTGCTCATGAAGAAGCTGCTTGGCTTGGCGGCGGCTGCCGTCTTCACCCTGGGGCACTCACTGGCGGCGCAGGCTGCCGACGTTTCGTTTTCGGTGGGGCAGACCGGTGACTCGACCATGGTCTACCGATTGGGGCTGCAATCGAATTGGGACGCGAGCTGGTGGCAGACCAGCGTCGGGCGCCTGACGGGGTACTGGGATGGGGCCTACACCTATTGGGATGGTGACGAGACCGCGAGCAACCATAGCCTGTCGTTCGCGCCGGTGTTCGTCTACGAGTTTGCCGGGGAGTCGGTGAAGCCTTATATAGAGGCGGGGATTGGCGTGGCGGCATTCTCCAGCACCGAGCTGGAAGACAACGAGCTGGGCTCGGCATTCCAGTTCGAGGACCGTATCGGCTTTGGATTGCGCTTTGCCGGTGGGCATGAGATTGGCGTGCGGGCGATTCACTATTCCAACGCAGGCATCAAGCAGCCCAACGATGGGGTGGAGAGCTATAGCCTGCATTACCGCATGGCGCTCTGAGCTCTCCTGTGCCGGCCTCTTCGCGGGTGAACCCGCTCCCACAGCACCCCCTATATCTTGAGTGCAGTGGTGTACCTGTGGGAGCGGGTTTACCCGCGAAGAAGGCAGTGCCGATGCCAGGCTCTAGCGCGTCAACGGCCACAGGCTATTGAGATCCAAAGCCTCCAGCACAAGCTCGGGCTCCCTCTGCGGCCACCGCCGCAGCAGTTCTTCTGCCGCATTCTGCGGCGTCCACGCCTCCGGTATCGCCTGCGCCGGTGTCACAGGTGTCTTCAACGACTGCGGCCCCACCACGGTCAGCTCAACCCCCTGCGCCTTCAACGCCTGACGCTGCTCGCGCATCCACTGCGGCATGTTGTTCCAGCCCGCAGGCGCCTGCGTCGGTGCATGCAGCTGCAGCGCCGAATAACGGTTGAACACCGCCATCACCTGCGGTGAGTCACCCTTCGCCAGCAAAGGCAGCGCTTTGGCCAGGCAATGCTCGCCGGCCAACTGGTTGTCAGTGACGATCGCCTCGAACAACTCGCTGTCCGCCACATCGTCCGCCAGGTAATCACTGGTACCGGCATTGATGATCAAACCGTCCAGCGCGCACCAGGCATGGCATATCTGCTGGCTGGCCTGGGCCGCCTGGTGTTCTTCGTGCAACTGCCACGGCAAGCGCAACAGCTGGCTGCCATAGCGTGCAGCCAAGGCATCCAGTGCCTCGCCATGCCTGCCGCTTGCAGCTACCCGGTGTCCTTGCTCGAGTAACCCCTCCACTAATGCCAGGCCTAGTCCATTGCCTGCTCCCGTCACCCAGATACTGCGTGCGTTGTTCAAGATGCTGCCCTCTGATCCTGCCGGCGCGGGAGGTTCTTGAATGCCTCCAGTGCGCGCTGACGACTGCTGTCGAGATCGACAATTGGACTGTGATAGGAATATCTAGCAAAAAGATCGGCCGACTTCACGGGGAAATGAATGGCTTTTTCATCCAGCCCCTGCAATTCCGGCAGCCAGTGCCGAATGAAACGCCCCTGCGGGTCGAAACGCTGCGACTGTGAAACCGGGTTGAAGATGCGGAAATAGGGCACTGCGTCGGTGCCAGTGGACGCGCTCCACTGCCAGCCACCGTTGTTGGCGGCCAGGTCGCCGTCTATCAGGTGGCGCATGAAATGCCGCTCGCCCTTGCGCCAGTCGATCAACAGGTTCTTGCTGAGGAACATGGCCACGATCATGCGCAGGCGGTTGTGCATCCACCCGGTATCCAGCAGTTGGCGCATGGCGGCGTCGATGATCGGGAAGCCGGTCCGGCCCTGTTCCCAGGCTTCGAGGTCGGCCGGTGCATCGCGCCAGGGCAGGGCTTCGGTCTGGGCGCGGAAGGCGCGGTGACGCGAGACCTGTGGATAACCGGTCAGGATGTGTTTGTAGAATTCGCGCCAGAGCAGCTCGTTGATCCAGGTTTGCACGCCGCTGCTGCCGCTGTCGAACTCGCCGCGGTTGCTGGCCAGGGCGCCGTGCAGGCACTGGCGCGGTGAAATCACGCCTGCGGCCAGGTAGGCCGAGAGCTGGCTGGTGCCGGGCTTGGCAGGCAAGTCGCGCAGCTGTTGGTAGTCGTCGATGGTTTCGTCGAGAAAACGGGTCAGCCGCGCCTGCGCTTCGGCTTCGCCGGCCGGCCAGTGGTCGCGCAGTGCTTGCGCGGGTTTTTCGAAACCGTCCACGTGCTGGGGGATCGGGTCGCTGCTGACCTGCAGCGGTGCCTGGCGTTTCACCCGCTGGGCCAGCGCGGGGAGGCCGCGGTGCAGGTGCTCCAGGCAGTTCTTCTTGAACTGGCTGAACACCTGGAAGTAGTCGCCGCTGCGGGTAAGGATGGTGCCAGGGCGGAACAACAGCTGGTCGAGGTGGCTGTGGGCCTGGATGGACGACTTTTCCAGCAGCGCGCGGGTGGCCTCGTCGCGACGTTGCTCGTTGATGCCGTACTCCTCGTTCCAGTGCACGCTTTGCACCTGATGCTGGCGGCAGACATCGAGTACGGCCTGTGGCGCCTGGTCCCAGGTGTCGATCCTGCGGATCAGCAGGGGGATGTTCAGGCGCTCCAGCGCCTGGCGCAGGTCGCGCAGGTTGCGCAGCCAGAAGTCGACTTTGCAGGCGGCGTCGTCGTGGGCCAGCCATTGCCCGGGGCTGACCAGCCACAGGGCGAGGGCCGGGCCGCGTTCGCTGGCGGCGCTTAGCGCGGTGTTGTCATCGATGCGCAGGTCGCTGCGCAGCCAGGTCAGGTGCATGGTGCGGTCATCTCTCCAGGCTGGCGGTCATGGGCTTGCAGCAAACGCAATGCCGCCTGTGGGGTATCGAACAGGGCAAGGTTGGGCAGCCTGAGGGCACGCAGCCGGGCTTCGTGCAGCGCCAGCATCGGCCCGCCGGCAAGGGTCGGTACGCGCAGGTTGGACAGGGTGCGTTGCAGCGCCTTGTCATCGATGCGTGGCCCCAGGTGCAGCAGCACGGCGCGCGGCTTGAGCATGGTGACGGCGCGTTGCAGGTGCGCGCCGGCAATGGTGTGCTCCAGTACTTCGACCGGCAGGCCGTTACTGGTGAACAGCCAGGCGCACAACCACAAACCGGGGCTGAAGGTGTGTTCGCTGTCTTCGGTCAGCAAGATGGCAGGGCCTTGCAGCAACTGGTTGTCGTGGTAGACCCGGGCGCCCAGCTTGCTGCGCAGCCAGCTGTGGAAAAACACCTGCTCCAGCCGTGCATTGAAATAGTTGCGCCAGCGCAGGTCGAGGAGGTCGAGCAGCGGCAACAGCAATTGCTCGCACAGGGTGACAGCCGGGTACAGGGCCATCGCCTGGTTGAGCTGCTGGTCGAGGGCGCGCTGCGACAGCGTGGCGATGGCCTCGACCAGTTGGAACTGCCGGGCTTGCCAGTCGCCTTTCGGTGGCGTGCTGGCCGGTTTGTCGAGCAGCTCGCGTACCTGGCCGACGGAGGCGCCGCGTTGCAGCCAGGCGAGGATCGCCTCGACGCGTTCGACCTGCTCCAGCGGATACAGGCGATGGCCCTTGGCGGTACGCTGGGGCTTGAGCAGGCCGTAGCGGCGCTCCCAGGCGCGCAGGGTGACGGGATTGACGCCCGTGCGGCGAGCCAGTTCGCCGATGGGCAACAGGATTTCAGACGGCATTGCGCAGGCCCAGGCGCTCGGGGTGCGGCTGCAGGTAGGCCTGCTGCTGCAGATACGGGTCGGGGTGCTTGCGCAAATGGTGCTTGAGCAGGGTCAGCGGCACTACCAGCGGTACCACGCCTTGCTGGTATTGGCCGATGATGGCTTGCAGCTCGGCTTTGTCCTGCTGTGTGAGGGTGTCCTTGAAGTAGCCGCTCAGATGCTGCAGCACGTTGCAATGAGTGCCACGGCTGGCACAGCGACGCAGGGCCTGCATCAGCTGGCTGAAATAGCGCGGGCCGATGCTTTGCGGGTCATCATCCTTGCTCATGCTGCCGAGCAGGCGCCCAAGGCTGCGGTAGGCCTGCGGGTTGTTGGCCATCAGCAGGTACTTGTAGCGCGAGTGGAACCGCACCAGGGCGCCACGGCTCAGGCCTTCGGCCAGCAGGCGCTGCCAGTCGGCATAGGCGTACACACGGCTGATGAAGTTCTCGCGCAGCACAGGGTCGTGCAGGCGGCCTTCTTCTTCCACCGGCAGATCCGGGCGCCGTGCGCAGAACGCCTGGGCATACACGCCCCGCCCACCGTGGAAGGCCGGGTGGCCATTGTCCTGGTACACCTTGACCCGCTCCAGGCCACAGGAAGGCGATTTCTGCATGAAGATGTAGCCGCAGATATCGTCGAGTTCGGCTGCCATTTGCTCGCCGTAGTTGCGCAGCGGGCCGGTCAGGTCCATGCCGGGGTTACGGGTGCCTACCACTTCCGGCTGCTCGGGGTTGCCGACCAGTCGGATCGGGTCGCGCGGCACGCCCAGGCCGATGGCCACTTCCGGGCACACCGGCAACCAGTCGAAATGTTCCTCGAGTTGCATACGGCACAGGTCGGAGGCCTTGTGGCCACCGTTATAGCGCACGCTGTGCCCGGTCAGGCAGGCGCTGATGGCGATACGCGGCTTGCTGTGGGCAAATGAGTCGTGCATGGGCTGCCTCCAAAAACCTGTACGAGACTAAAAAATTGTACAGGTTCATTCCAGCACAGCCCGGAAGTTATGCAAACCAGTTTTTTTGTATAACCCTACATCACTCGAGGTGTTCGAGCAGCCGACGCGCCGCTTCCTGGCCACTGAGCCAGGCGCCCTCGACACGGCCGGACAGGCACCAGTCGCCGCAGGCGTACAAGCCCTGGTCAGCATCGGCCAGTGCGCCCCATTCATGGTTGCTGCTCGGGCGGGCATAAAGCCAGCGGTGGGCCAAGGCAAAAGTAGGTGCCGGCACCACGCAGCCGACCAGTTCGGCGAACTCGCCCCACAGCTGTTCGATCACTTCTTCCTTGGGCAGGTCGATGTGTTGCCGGCTCCAGTCCGAGGTGGCGTGCAGTACCCAGGTGTCGAGCTGCTCGTCACGCCCGGGCTTGCTGCGGTTGCGCGCCAGCCAGTCGAGCGGGTTGTCCTGCACGAAGCAGCCTTGCATCGGGGTGTCCAGCGGGGTCTGGAAGGCCAGGGCGACGGCCCAGGTGGGCTCCATCTGCACACCGGCGGCCACGGCAGCGAGCTTCGGGGTCGCGGCCAGCAGCGGCGTGGCCTGTGGCGCCGGCACGGCGATCACCACGCGGCTGTAGGGGCCGTGGCTGCAGCCTTCGGTGTCCTGCAGGTGCCAGTACTGCTTGCCGCGGAACACTTCGGCGATGCGGCAGCCGAAGTTGACCGTCACATCCTTGAGCAGGCCGCGGGTGATTGCACTCATGCGCGGCACGCCCACCCAGCGCGTCTGCTCGTCGGGTGAAGGGGTGAGTTCACCATCGCGGTAATTGTACAGCTGCGGCTTCCATTGCTCGGCCCAACCAGCGGCAACCCACTGCTGTACCTGCTCGACAAAGCGCCGGTCACGGGCGGTGAAATACTGGGCGCCGAGGTCCAGCGCGCCAGCTTCGCTGCGCTTGCTGGCCATGCGACCGCCACTGCCGTGGCCCTTGTCGAACAAATGCACGGATTGCCCGGCCTTCTGCAAGGCCTGGGCGGCTGACAGACCGGCGATACCGGCCCCGATGATGGCAATAGGTACTGTCATGATGGCCTCTTCAAACCTTGCTGTAAGCAGACTACGCTGTCAGGCAAACCTGTACAATGCTCAAATGTTGTATAAGGTTATTCCGTGTTGGCAGGCAGGTTGGCCTATGTTTATCCGAGAGCGTCGGGTCAAAAAAGTGCCTTGATGTTAAAAATAGACCACCGCCGCATTCTGCGAGGACACAGCCATGCATATATTGCTGACAGGCGGCACCGGGTTGATTGGCAAGCACCTGTGCCAGTACTGGCTCGGCCAGGGTCATCGCCTGACGGTATGGAGCCGGCGACCTGAGCAGGTGCCCCAAATTTGTGGGAACGGCGTGCGTGGCATTGCCCGCCTGGAGCAACTGGAGGCGGATGATCATCTGGACGCAGTGATCAACCTGGCCGGTGCGCCGATTGCCGATCGGCCCTGGACGGCGGCCCGGCGCAACCTGCTGTGGGCCAGCCGCGTCACCCTTACCGAGCAGTTGCTGGCTTGGCTGGGCAGCCGCGAGCAGCGCCCGGAAGTGCTGATCTCCGGCTCTGCGGTGGGCTGGTATGGAGACGGTGGCGAACGCGAGCTGACCGAGGCTTCACCGCCGGTGCGCGAAGATTTTGCCAGCCAGCTGTGCATTGCCTGGGAAGAGACAGCGCTGCGTTCCCAGGCCCAGGGCATTCGCGTGGTGCTGGTGCGTACCGGGTTGGTTCTGGCCAGTGATGGCGGCTTTTTGTCGCGCCTGCGCCTGCCCTTCAAACTGGGGCTGGGCGGGCCTTTGGGCGACGGGCGGCAGTGGATGCCTTGGGTCCATATAGAAGACCAGGTCGCCCTGATTGATTTTCTCTTGCAGCACAAGGATGCCAGCGGTCCTTATAATGCCTGCGCCCCGGAGCCGGTGCGCAACCGCGAGTTCGCCAGGCGCCTTGGCCGCACCTTGCACCGGCCGGCGCTGCTGCCAGTGCCGGCACTGCTGCTCAAGGCCGGGCTGGGTGAGCTGTCGACCCTGCTGCTCGGCGGGCAGCGCGCCCGCCCGTTACGCTTGCTGGCGGCAGGCTTCACTTTCCGCTTCAACGATTTGCAATCGGCCCTGGACAACCTGTCCAGTCGCCTCTGACATAGGACGCTGCATGACCGATCACGCCCTGCTGCTGGTCAACCTAGGTTCCCCGGCCTCCACCTCGGTGGCCGATGTGCGCCGCTACCTCAACCAGTTCCTCATGGACCCGTACGTGATCGACCTGCCCTGGCCGGTGCGGCGCCTGCTGGTGTCGCTGATCCTGGTCAAGCGCCCGGAGCAGTCGGCGCACGCCTATGGCTCGATCTGGTGGGAGGAGGGCTCGCCGCTGGTGGTGCTGACCCGTCGCCTGCAGGCGGCGATGGTCGAGCACTGGCCCCATGGCCCGGTGGAGATTGCCATGCGCTATGGCCAGCCGGCCTTGCCCGAGGTACTGGAGCGCCTGGTGGCACAGGGTGTGCGCAAGGTGACCCTTGCGCCGCTGTACCCGCAGTTCGCCGACAGCACGGTGACCACTGTGGTGGAACTGGCCAGGCAGACGGTCAATGAACGCCAGTTGCCGTTGCAGCTGCGCGTGCTGCAGCCGTTCTACGAGCACCCGGACTACATCGAGGCACTGGTCGCCAGCGCCCGGCCTTACCTGGAGCAGGATTACGATCACCTGTTGCTGAGCTTCCATGGCTTGCCGGAGCGGCACCTGAAGAAGCTGGACCCGACCGGCAAGCATGACTTCCAGGCGGCCGACTGCTGCAAGGATGCCAGTGCCGATATGCGCGCGGTGTGCTACCGCGGGCAGTGCCTGGCAACGGCCAGGGCCTTTGCGCAGAAAATGGGCATACCCGATGGCAAATGGTCGGTGTCGTTCCAGTCACGGCTGGGGCGGGCCAAGTGGATCGAACCCTATACCGAGGCGCGGCTGGACGAGCTGGCCAAGGCCGGGGTGAAGAAGCTGCTGGTAATGTGCCCGGCGTTCGTGGCCGATTGCATCGAAACCCTGGAAGAGATCGGCATGCGCGGGAGCGAGCAGTTTGTCGAGGCCGGCGGGCAGGAGCTGGTGCTGGTGCCTTGCCTGAATGATCACCCGGAGTGGGTGAAGGCGCTGGCGGGAATGTGCGAAAAGGCCTGATTTGCCGGGGCTGCTTTGCAGCCCTGTCGCGACACAAGGCCGCTCCTACAGGGGACCGCGATCTCTTTGTAGGAGCGGCCTTGTGTCGCGACAGGGCCGCAAAGCGGCCCCAGGATCTCAAGGCAACTGATCATCCAGCTTCTTGTGCTTCCAGCCATCATTGCCCGGCAAGATCAGGTTCAGGGCGATAGCCACGATGGCGCACAGGGCGATGCCCTTCAGGCCCCAGTCATCCGGGCCATCACCGCTGCCGATCAGCACGCCGCCAATACCGAACACCAGGGTCACCGACACGATCACCAGGTTGCGCGCTTCGGCCAGGTCGATCTTGTGGCGGATCATGGTGTTCATGCCCACCGCCGCGATCGAGCCGAACAGCAGGCACAGGATGCCACCCATCACCGGTACCGGGATGCTTTGCAGCAGTGCGCCGAACTTGCCGATGAAGGCCAGGGTGATGGCGAAGACCGCCGCCCAGGTCATGATCTTCGGGTTGTAGTTCTTGGTCAGCATCACCGCGCCGGTCACTTCGGCATAGGTGGTGTTGGGCGGGCCGCCGAACAGGCCGGCTGCGGTGGTGGCCAGGCCGTCGCCCAGCAGGGTGCGGTGCAGGCCGGGCTTCTTCAGGTAGTCGCGGCCGGTCACGCTGCCGACCGCGATCACGCCGCCGATGTGCTCGATCGCCGGTGCCAGGGCAACCGGGACGATGAACAGGATGGCCTGCCAGTTGAACGCTGGCGCGGTGAAGTTGGGCAGCTCCAGCCACGGTGCGGCGGCGATCTTGGCAGTGTCGACCACGCCAAAGGCGAACGACAGGGCAAAGCCTACCAGCACGCCGGCAATGATCGGCACCAGACGGAAGATGCCCTTGCCGAACACGGCGACGATCAGCGTTGTCAGCAGGGCCGGCATCGAGATCATCATGGCGGTCTTGTAGGGCAGCAGCACACTGCCGTCACCGGCCTTGCCCATCGCCATGTTGGCGGCGATCGGCGCCATGGCCAGGCCGATGGAGATGATCACCGGGCCGATCACCACCGGCGGCAGCATGCGGTCGATGAAACCGGTGCCTTTGATTTTCACCATCAGGCCCATGAAGGTGTACACGAAACCTGCGGCCATCACGCCGCCCATGGTCTCGGCCAGGCCGAACTGGCCCTTGGCGAGGATGATCGGGGTGATGAAGGCAAAGCTCGAGGCCAGGAACACGGGTACCTGGCGGCCGGTGACCAGCTGGAACAGCAGGGTGCCGATGCCGGCGGTGAACAGCGCGACGTTCGGATCGAGGCCGGTGATCAGTGGCATCAGCACCAGCGCGCCAAATGCCACGAAGAGCATCTGCGCGCCCGAAACGACCTGGCGCCAGAGCGGGTCGTTGAAGCCGTCCTGCATGGTCAGGCGTCCTTTTGCTTGGTGCCGAAGATCTTGTCACCGGCATCGCCCAGGCCCGGCACGATGTAGCCGTGTTCGTTCAGGCGCTGGTCGATCGAGGCGGTGTAGATCTGCACGTCCGGGTGGGCTTTTTCCACCACTTCGATGCCTTCTGGCGCGGCGACCAGAACCATGGCGCGGATCTCTTTGCAGCCGGCCTTCTTCAGCAGGTCGATGGTGGCGACCATCGAACCGCCGGTGGCCAGCATCGGGTCGATGATCAGGGCCAGGCGCTGGTTGATGTCCGGCGCGAGCTTTTCCAGGTAGGTGTGGGCTTCGAGGGTTTCCTCGTTGCGGGCAACGCCGACGGCGCTGACCTTGGCACCCGGGATCAGGCTGAGCACGCCGTCGAGCATGCCGATGCCGGCACGCAGGATCGGCACCACGGTAATCTTCTTGCCGGCGATTTTTTCAACTTGCACCTTGCCGCACCAGCCGTCGATCTCGTAGGTTTCGAGCGGCAGGTCCTGGGTGGCTTCGTAGGTCAGGAGCGCGCCGACTTCCTGGGCAAGTTCGCGAAAATTCTTGGTGCTGATATCGGCACGGCGCATCAGGCCGAGCTTGTGGCGGATCAGCGGATGGCGGATCTCACGAGTGGGCATAGGGGGGCTCCGAAAGGCGGGCAAAAAAACCGCGCTAGATTAATCTATTCAGCCTGTGCTGTCGTCTGGTCATTCTGGACGTTAGTCCATAAATGCTTGATCTGTGACGAGCGGATGCGTACCTTTGCCCGCTTTTCCAAAATGCACCCCCGGAGAGCGCCATGTCCGCCGATCTCGAGCATATCCGTCAAGTCATGCGTGAAGCTGACTGCCTGTACACCGAAGCCGAAGTCGAAGCGGCCATCGCCAAAGTCGGCGAGCAGATCTGCAAGGACCTGCACGACAAGAACCCGGTTGTGTTCTGCGTGATGAACGGCGGCCTGATCTTCTCCGGCAAACTGCTGACCCACCTGCAGTTCCCACTGGAAGCCAGCTACCTGCACGCCACCCGCTACCGCAACCAGACCAGCGGCGGCGAGCTGTTCTGGAAGGCCAAGCCCGAAGTGTCGTTCATCGACCGTGACGTACTGATCGTCGATGACATCCTCGACGAAGGCCACACCCTCAGCGCCATCATCGAGTTCTGCAAGCATGCCGGCGCGCGCTCGGTGCACACCGCGGTACTGATCGACAAGGACCATGACCGCAAGGCCAGCCCGGAGCTCAAGGCCAACTACGTGGGCCTGCCCTGCGTCGACCGCTACATCTTCGGTTATGGCATGGATTACAAAGGCTACTGGCGCAACGCCAACGGCATCTTCGCCGTAAAGGGGCTGTGATCATGCGCCAGCCTGCGTTCATCGACCAATCGCTGTTCGCCGGGCTGGCCGCACAGGCTGCCGCCAACCCACGCGGGCGGCAGCATCACAATTTCCATGAGATGGAAGAGCCTTGCCACCGCATGGCGGTCGGGCTGCAACCGAGCACCTACATCCCTCCGCATCGGCACCTCCGCGATGACAAAGCCGAAACGCTGGTCGTGCTTAAGGGTTGCCTGGGCCTGCTGCTCTTCGACGAGCAGGGGGCGGTGACCGACAAGCGAGTGCTGAAGGCGGGGGGTGACTGCCTGGGTGTGGACCTGGCACCTGGTATTTATCATGGGCTGGTGGTGCTGGAGCCGGACAGCATCATGTTCGAGTGCAAGGCCGGGCCGTATCGGCCGGTGGGTGAAGGCGAGCATGCGCACTGGGCTCCGCGCGAAGGTGAAGAAGGCGTGGCCGAGTACCAGGCCTGGATGCGCGCGCAGTTCGATTGATGTCGGGCCGGCGCACTCAACTGTAGGAGCGGCCTTGTGTCGCGATCGGGCTGCGCAGCAGCCCCTCGATTGAAGCTTCGCCACCAACATGGCCGGGGCCGCTTTGCGGCCCATCGCGACACAAGGCCGCTCCTACAAGAGCCTGTGCAGGCCGTGCTAGAGTGCTCCTTCATTCAAGGAGCCTCACATGCGTGCGTTTCTTCCCCTCCTGCTGGCGGTCAGCCTGCCACTCGCCGCCGCACCGCTGCACAGCCAGTTCCTGCCACCTGACGACCAGTCCCTGCGCCAGGAAGCGCCGACTGGCCAGCAATTGCTGCAAGTGACCGACTACTCGGTGGTAGTGGGTACCCAGCGCCAGTCCGACCAGCAGCCGATCCCGATCACCTCGTCGTTGCAGGTGCGCCTCAAGGGCAAGCCGCTGAGCAAGGGAGCGACCATAGCCCAGGTGCTGCTGACTTTTGACGGTGAAGCGGCCAAGAGCCTGAAGAAACCCGTATACGACGACAAAACCCGCACCCTGAGCCTGAATTACCCGCTCAGCGACTACCGCGTGATCATGGACCTGCTGCGCAACGAGACGCTTTATGTGCAGTTTCTCACGTACGGCAACGGCCACGTCTGGGCCGACCTGCACACCGGTACCGTACGTACGCGTTGAGGCGCCCGGCCTGCGGGGGGTACACTGCCGGCCTTCGAAATTTCGTGATGGTCCAGTTGGAGTCGGCAATGCGTAAAGACAAGAAACAGGTAATCGGTGACGAGATCAGCGACGACTACATCAAGTCGTTCCTTCAGTTCGAGCCGGCCGATGGCGTGACATCGCCGTCGCTGCACAAGCTGGTCAAGGCCTACCGCGGCCTGCGCATCGACGATTTCGAGCGTTTTGTCGGCTTCTTCGTCGAGGCTGGGCTGGACCTGGATGGCAAGGACGAGCACGGCAAGACCTTTGTCGAGCAGATTGCCGACCAGCGCAATGCGTCGGATTACATCGAGATCATCGCCAAGGCCCGTGGCTGATTTGTAAACCTGCTCCGGCCTCTTCGCGGGTAAACCCGCTCCCACAGGTACAGCACAGCCCTTAGCTGTGGTGCGGTCCTTGTGGGAGCGGGTTTACCCGCGAAAGGGCCGGAACAGGCTTACTAGGATCCAGGCACAAAAAAACGCCCCGAGGGGCGTTTTTTCGTACCGACCGAATCAGGCGTAATGCTTGGCCGCCGGGCTGCTTTCCACCAGGTCCAGCGCAACGTCGTTGTCGGCACTGATCTTGTGGTACAGGGCAGCATCGGTCGCCAGGGTCTTCTCGCGAGCCGGGAAGATTTCCTTGAGCTTGGCAGCCCAGGCACCTTTGGCCTGCTCGGGGAAGCAGCGCTCAATCAGTTCCAGCATGATCGACACGGTCACCGAAGCACCCGGCGATGCGCCGAGCAGTGCAGCCAGGCTGCCGTCCTGGGCCGAGACCAGCTCGGTACCGAACTGCAGAACGCCGCCTTTCTTCGGGTCTTTCTTGATGATCTGCACGCGCTGACCAGCCACTTCCAGGCGCCAGTCTTCGGCCTTGGCCTGCGGGTAGAAGCGACGCAGGGCTTCCAGGCGCTGCTCCATCGACTGCATCACTTCGCTGACCAGGTACTTGGTCAGGTCCATGTTGTCACGGGCCACGGCCAGCATCGGGCCGATGTTGCCCATGCGCACCGACAGCGGCAGGTCCATCAGCGAACCGTGCTTGAGGAACTTGGTGGTAAAGCCGGCATAGGGGCCGAACAGCAGCGATTTCTTGCCATCGACCACGCGGGTATCCAGGTGCGGTACCGACATCGGTGGGGCGCCGACCGCAGCCTGGCTGTAGACCTTGGCCTGGTGCTGCTTGACGATTTCCGGGTTGTCGCAACGCAGCCACTGGCCGCTGACCGGGAAGCCGCCGAAACCTTTGCTTTCCGGGATGCCCGACAGCTGCAGCAGCGGCAGGGCCGCGCCACCGGCGCCGAGGAAGACGAAGCGGGCGTCCACTTCACGGCTGCCGCCGCTGTTGACGTCCTTGATGCTCACGGTCCAGCCCTTGCCGTTACGGCGCAGGCCGACGACCTTCTTGCTGTACTTGACCTGAGCATCCTGCGAGTCGCCCAGCAGCTTCAGCAGCTTGTTGGTCAGGGCGCCGAAGTTGACGTCGGTGCCCTTGAGCACGCGGGTGGCGGCGATGTGCTGGTCGGCCGGGCGGCCTGGCATCATCAGCGGCATCCAGTCATTCATCACGGCCTTGTCTTCGGTGTATTCCATGTCCGCGAAGGCATGGTGCTGCTTGAGCAACTCATAGCGCTTCTTGAGGAAGGAAACACCCTTGTCACCCTCGACGTAGCTCAGGTGCGGGACAGGGTTGATGAAGGCACGTGCCGAGCCGAAGTTGCCCTTCTTGCTCAGGTAGGCCCAGAACTGGCGCGAAACCTCGAACTGGGTGTTGATGTGCACGGCCTTCTTGATGTCGATGCTGCCATCGGCGGCCTGGGGCGTATAGTTAAGCTCGCACAGGCCGGCGTGGCCGGTGCCTGCGTTGTTCCAGGGGTTGGAGCTTTCCGCGGCTCCGGAGTCCATCGCCTCCACGACCTCAAGCTTCAGGGTCGGGTCGAGCTCCTTGAGCAGTACGGCCAGGGTGGCACTCATGATGCCCGCGCCTACCAGTACCACATCAACCGATTCGTTCTGCGCCATTTAACGCGTCTCCACAATCTACAGCTACCTAATTGACAGCATAGGACCTGGGTTCGCCAGGGTCGCCATGTCCGACTTTTCGCAGTTCTTGCAACTTCCGCGGACACCGCCAATCAGTCTTCGGGTTCGCGTATTGAACGCGGTTTGCCACGGGTGCGGCAATTCGACTTATGGTCAAGGTGTCGTGCGTGCGTTATGGAACGGCTCAGACACTCATACGGTATGAGCGCATTTGCCGCCTGTTCAGGGCTGTTCGGGACACATCTGCCGCTTTTGCACATGCCAGACTGTTCATTTGCTCGCCACACTCTTGTGAAGTTGTGAAAACCGTTTTTTCACGCTCTTTTGGAGACGTGAACCTCAAAAGGGGACTGCGCGATGGCAACCCGCAGGTTCATGCAGTGTGAAGGGCCGGAAAAGCAGGCACGACAGCCGATGCAAGACCTGAGTGGAAGGCTCTCTGTGGGCGAAGCGTTGAAGTTGCCGGGGTCAATCGGCGAGTGCGGGGCCCGATCAGGAGACGTCCTTATAATCGGGGGGAGATTATAGCGATGTCGCGGGCAGAAATGTCGCCATTCGTGGTTTTTATTGCAGCGTTTGTCAGGCCGCGAGGATGCGCTGGTGCCAGCGGCGGCTTGCGCGGGCGCAAACCCGGGCACTGGCGGGCAGTTCGCCGCCCAGCCAGGCGAGCTGGATTTCGCCGATCTGGACCCAGCCGCTGCCGCTGGGCGCCTGGCTGCATTGCTTGAAGGCCAGGCATTTGCCGTTCGCGTCGAGGCGGGCATAGGTGTTGTGGCGCGGGCGTTGGAAGAGCAGGGTCCAGAGCGAGGCCATGGCAGCGAGTCCTGTGCGTTAGGGCTTGGCGCAAGGATAAGGGCGCGGCGATGAAACGATTGTGACAAGCGGGCCAGGCCGATGACTGGTCGATGCGTGGCTAGGTATACTGTGGGCCTTCGCCGCTTTTTTCTGGAGTAACGCGCATGTTGCAACGTCTGTTGTTCGGTTTGATCGCCGTGGCCAGCCTCAGCCTGGTCGGTTGTGCCCACAGCCCGCAACAACTCAATCCGCAACCCACGCTCAAGGCCCAGCTCGCCCCGGTCGGCCATGGCCAGCCGGTAGTGGTCCGTGTGGTTGACGGCCGGGCCTCGCAGTCCCTGGGCACTCGCGGTGGCATGTACCCCGAGACCAGCACCATCAGCGTCAGCGGTAACGACATCGTGCCCAAGCTGCAGGCCCAGGCCGAAGCTGCCGTGCGCCTGCTCGGCTTCACCCCGACGCCGAACGCCTACAACGCGCCGCAGCTGACCGTGACCCTGGCCGAGCTGAAGTACCAGTCGCCGAAAGACAACCTGTACGTGACCGAGGCTACCATCGGCGCCACCTTCCGTGCCGACGTGTCCAATGGCGGCCGCCGCTACAGTGGCCGTTACGGCGCTTCGCTGGACCAGCGTTTCGGCATGGCGCCGAACCAGGAAACCAACACCCAGCTGGTGGGCGATGTGCTGAGCGATGCCCTGACCCGCATGTTCAAGGACCCGACCATCGGTCAAGTGCTGGGGCAGTAAGCCTTCAGCTGTAAAACAAAGCCCGCTGCCTGTGTTCCAGGCAGCGGGTTTTTTGTTGTCTGTGCCCGCGAAGAGGCCGGCAAATCTTCATGCCATGCCAGATGAAATTTGATGACACTTTGTCGCCTGGGCCGGGCGTCTGGGCATGACTTGGGTAGAATGCCGGCCTTTGCCGTCGCTCATACCGAGGTTGCGTGATGTCCTTGCAAGTGCTCTGGGGGTTCCTGGCCGCCCACCCGACCAAGCTGATCAATCTGCTGGCGTTGCTGCTGACCTGCCCGGGCGGGTTGCTGCTGCACAGTGCACGGCGGCGCGAGGCCGAGACCCGCGAATACATGGCGGTGGACGAGGGGGTGGTGGACGCGTTCGACCTGCGGGTGCCGCGCTACTTCTACATTCTCGGTTTTTCGTGCCTGGCGATGGCGCTGCTGTTGTCCTGGTTCAGTACCTGGATTTGAGATTTCAGGGCCGCTTTGCGGCCCATCGCGACACAAGGCCGCTCCTACAGGTATGCGCGATCCCTTGTAGGAGCGGCCTTGTGTCGCGATGGGCTGCAAGGCTGCCCTAGGATCACTCAGGCAACCGGTGTCTGCTGCCTGACCTGGTACTGGTTGCGCACCGGTGTCGCATACTGCAACACCAGGTACGGCCGCTGCTCCTCGGGGCAGGCATCCAGGCGGCGTTGCCATTCTTCCTTGGCCCGGGCCAGCTCATCAGCCGGGAACACCTTCTCGGCGCTCGGCACCTGCAGCGCCTCATCCTTGCCATCCCACATCGCATAGGCCAGGTAGTGCACCGGGAACAGCCGGTAGCCACCGAGGATCTGCCGGTCGATTTCCACTGCCAGCTGCTTGGTGTCCTCGTGGTACTCGGTCACCGGCGGGGCGAAGTTGATGTGCACCCGGCCCTTGTAGCCGGTAATGCCCTTGGCGATGCTGTTGTCGTCCTCGCCCGGCGCCTTCTTGTAGGTGCCGGTGGTGGCGCGGATGTACAGCTCGCGGGCCTTGGCCTGGTCGCACGGGTCATATTCGTAGCTGATCGAAACCGGTGTCAGGTTCAGGCTCTGGATCACCGCGCCGAACGGCTCGTCCTTGCGGCTCATGTGGAACATCTTGAGGATCGCCGAATCGGTGCGGTCGTCACCGTCCTTGGCCCGGCCTTCGGCCTGGGCGATCCAGATCGATGTGGCGTCGTTGCGGATCGAATGGTTGATGTAGGCCGAGAGCAGCTGGTAGGCCGCCAGCTTTTCGCGGCGCCCACTGATCGAGCGGTGCACGATGAAGCTCTTGTTCAGGCGCATCATGTCGCTGACAAACGGCTTTTGCAGCAGGTTGTCGCCAATCGCGATGCGCGGCGTGGGCAGGCCGGCGTGGTACACCGCGTAGTTGACGAAGGCCGGGTCCATGACGATGTCACGGTGGTTGGCCAGGAACAGGTAGGCGGTGCCGGCCTTGAGCTGCTCCACGCCCGAATAGGTGACGCCGTCGGTGGCGCGGTCGATGGTCTGGTCGACGTAGTACTCGACTTTGTCCTGCAAGGTCGAGACACAGGTGACACCGGCGAATTCCTTGCGCAGGCGGCGGGCGATCAGCGGTTTGAGCAACCAGCCGAGAGCACCGGCCGCACGCGGGAAGCGGAAGTGGGTGAGGATATCGAGGAATGCCGGGTCGCTGAGCAGGCGTGCCAGAACGGCAGGGACCTCAGCGTCGTCGTACGGTCGGATGGCATCGAATTCGCCCATCATGCTCTCTTGTTGGAAACGGCTAGGGTAATAAGGTAGGGACGGGCTCCGAAAAACGGCTCGGACACACACAGGCCCTGTAAACAGACCGGCAATTATACGCATAAGTCACCCCGGAGGCCGCGATGCTGGAAACTGCTATCTACGATTGCCCTTATTGTGGCGAAGAAGTCGAAACCACGGTGGACCTGTCCGGTGGCGATCAGGAGTACATCGAGGACTGCCAGGTATGCTGCAAGCCTATCCGCTTCGTGCTGCAAGTTCATGGCGAGGAGTGGATGCTGGATGTATTCGGTGAGAATGACTGATGCAGCGCATCTACGAACCGGAAAGCCTGCTCGAGGCTGAAATGCTGGCGGGCATGCTTGCCAGCGAGGGGATCGAGGCACACCTGGTTGGCCGTGACCTGGTCGGTGCTGCCGGTGAGCTGCCGATGCAGGGTTTGCTGGGGCTTGCCGTGGCTGATGAGCAGGCCGAGTACGCACGGCAGCTGATCGATGCGTACAATGACGCCCAGCCACTGGTTGGCGACGAACCGGAGAGTTTCCCCGGTACCTTGATCTGCTAGGTTCTGAATTCGCCCATGTGTGGACGTTACGCCCTGTTTCGCTGGCCCCAGGCTCTTGCCAGTCTGCCGGGCTTTCCCGTTGGCCAGCCCGCCCAATGGAACATCTCGCCCGGGGCTTCGGTGCTGATCCAGCGCCAGCTCGGCGGCCAGCTGCAACTGGCCAGGGCGCGCTGGGGGCTGACTCCGGCGTGGCTCACCGACCTGTCCCGTACCCCCGCCCATGCCCGCGCCGAAACCCTGGCCGAGCAGCCGATGTTTCGCGACGCGTTTCGCCAGCGCCGCTGCCTGATGCCGGCCAACGGCTTTTACGAATGGCGCGGTAGCGTGCGCAAGCGCCCGTACTGGCTGACCCCGGGGGAGGGCGCATCGCTGTACTTCGCCGCCGTGTGGGAGGCCTACCCGGTGCAGGACCAGGTTTGGCTGAGTTGTGCGGTGGTGACCCAGGCGGCGATGAGCCAGCGTCGACCGCTGATACTGGACGAGGCGGGGCAGGCGGCCTGGCTTGACCAGGACACGCCGCTGGCCCGCCTGCATGAGTTGCTGGCCAGCCCGCCGGCGACGTTGCGCGAGCGGGCACTGGCGCATTTCGTCAATGACCCGAAGCTGGATGCGCCGGAGTGCCTGACCCCGGCCTGATGTATGGCTGTGCCGGCCTCTTCGCGGCTGAAGCCGCTCCTACAACGATCGCATTATCCCTGTAGGAGCGGGTTCACCCGCGAAGGGGCCGGCACAGGCGACGAAAATCTTCCCTGCGGCTATGGCGGCCCCAAGCGACTCGGCCTACGATACGGCGCATGTAGAAAGGGAGTGTTTTCATGCGTAAGTCTTTTGTCGTCAGCCTGTTGAGCGCTGGCATCCTGCTAGCCGGCTGCCAGGCGGTGAATACCACCAGCGGCGGCGCTGTCGGCGTCGAGCGCCAGCAGTACATGTTCAGCATGCTCTCGACCGATGAGGTCAACCAGATGTACGCCCAGTCGTACCAGCAGACCCTGGGTGAAGCATCGAACAAAGGCGTGCTCGACAAGTCCAGCGCTGTTGCCAAGCGTGTGCAGGTAATTGCCAACCGCCTGATCGCCCAGACCCCCAAGTTCCGCCCGGATGCCGCGCAATGGGACTGGGAAGTGAACGTGATCAAGAGCGACGAGCTCAACGCCAACTGCGGCCCTGGCGGCAAGATCATCGTCTACACCGGGCTGATCGATCAGCTCAAGCTCAACGATGCGGAAATTGCTGCGGTGGTGGGCCACGAGATCGCCCACGCCCTGCGTGAGCACAGCCGCGAGGCGATGTCCAAGGCGTATGGCGTGGAAATGGCGCGCCAGGGCGCCGGTGCCCTCTTTGGCCTCGGCCAGGGTAGCATGGCCATGGCCGATACCGTGGTGAACTATGCCATGACCCTGCCCAACAGCCGGGCCAACGAGAACGAAGCCGACCTGATCGGCCTGGAACTCTCGGCGCGTGCCGGTTACGACCCGAATGCCGCGATCACCCTGTGGAACAAGATGAGCCAGGCTTCCGAAGGCGCACCGCCTGAGTTCATGAGCACTCACCCGGCGTCCCAGAGCCGCATTGCTTCGTTGCAGGCGGCCATTCCGAAGGTGATGCCGCTGTATCAGGCGGCCAAGAAGTAGTTGCTGAAAATGGGGCCGCTTTGCGGCCCTGTCGCGACACAAGGCCGCTCCTACAAGGGATAGCGTATTCCTTGTAGGAGCGGCCTTGTGTCGCGACGGGCTGCGCAGCAGCCCCCGCTTTCCGGGTTAGCCCACCCAGCCACTGGCTTTCATCGCCGAGTACACGGCCACGATCGCCAGCACGAAGAACGCCGTGGCCGCCAGGCGACGGATCAGCGTCAGCGGCAGTTTGTCCGCCGCGAAGTTACCCGCCAAAACCACCGGCACGTTGGCAATCAGCATGCCCAGGGTGGTACCGATAATTACCATGATCAGGTACGGATACTGTGCTGCCAGCATCACCGTGGCGACCTGGGTCTTGTCACCGATTTCAGCCAGGAAGAACGCGATCAGCGTGGTCAGGAACGGCCCGAAGCGGCGCGCCGGGTTCTCGTCGTCATCCATCTTGTCCGGAACCAGGGTCCACAGCGCAGTGGCGGTGAAGCTCGCCGCCAGGATCCAGTGCAGTGCCGAGTCGCTGAAGAAGCTGCCGACCCACGCGCCCACGGCACCGGCCGCAGCATGGTTGGCCAGGGTGGCGGCGATGATGCCGGCGATGATCGGCCAGGGCTTGCGGAAGCGGGCAGCGAGTATGAGCGCGAGCAATTGCGTCTTGTCGCCAATTTCGGCGAGGGCAACGATGGCGGTGGGGACCAACAGAGATTCCAGCATCAGGATTCCTACGGGGGCGGGTCGACACGGCTATGACACGTACAGCCTCCCCGCCCCGGGTAAGGTGTGCGTGTCATAGGTCTTGTCAAACCCTGGATCCGTCTATGCGGATCTCGCCATGCAGGCTGGCATGGTGGGTCGCACGCGCCATGGTCTGTGGACCAAGTATGTTGACGCGTACCGGGCGAGCTGGGCGCTCGCGGGAGACTACTCCCCTAGGACGGTGCGGATTTTGCCTAGGCAAAACGCTTTCGGCAAGCGCTGTTTTTATCCGTGTGTTGCCTGGTAGATGCGGAAACCGTCCGCCTCGTCGCGTACCTGGCAGTTGCCCAGCGCCCCTTCGATCAGTGGCTGGTAGCGCAGGAAGCTGTTGGCAACCAGGCGCATTTCGCCACCTTTTCGCAGATGAACGGCCGATTTTTTCAGCAAGTTTTCCGATGCCTGATAGTTGGTGTGCACCCCGGTGTGGAACGGCGGGTTGCTCAGGATCAGGCTCAGCTCGGTCGGCGCCGCGTCGATGCCGTCGCCGCTGATCACTTCGCCTTCCAGACCATTAGCGGCCAAGGTCAGGCGGCTGGCGGCCACGGCGAAGGCATCCACGTCCAGCAGGGTCACCCGGTTTTGTGGATAACGGCGCTTGACCGTGGCGCCCAGCACCCCGGCACCGCAGCCGAAGTCCAGCACATGCCCGCTCGGCAGGCCGTCGAGGTGCTTGAGCAGCAGGGCGGTACCGCGATCGAGGCGGCCATGGCTGAACACACCGGGCAGGCTGACCACTTGCAGTGGGCCGTCTTCCAGGCTGAGCTCGAAGCGTTCGGCCAGGCTTTCCAGGGGCTTGGCTTCTGGCGCGTGCTCGATGGTCACCTGCCACAGCTGGCAATGGCGGGCGCTGTCGAGCTTGCGCGGCTTGCCAAAGGCCTGCAGCTGCTTGGCCGCGCCCTCGATGCCACCACGTTTCTCGCCAACCAGGTACAGCTCGCGGCCAGCCAGGCGCGAGGCCAGGGCATTGAGCAGGTAGGCGGCCAGTTCGCGGGACTTGGGCAGGAACAGCACGGCGCTGTCGAAAGCCACTTCAGGGGGCTCCACTGCATAGTGGCTGCGCCCGGCGAAGCGGCTTTCGAGCATGGCCTGGTCGCCCGCATGCCAGGTCCAGGCCCGGGCCTGGGGCAACTGGCCAAGCAGGCCGTCGGCGGGGGCGCCGGCGAGCAGCAGCGGGCCCTGGAACAGCTCTGCCTGGCGGAGCAACACTTCACTGCGCGGGTCCATGGACGACGCCTCCTGGAAAAAAGTGGCGCAGTGTAGCAGAGGCGGGCCTCGGGCTCAGCTGACCACGCGGCGTGGCTGCCCGGCGAAGAAGGCCTGGGCGTTCTCGCTGAGCTGGCCGACGATACGCTGGCGGGACTCTACCGCGCCCCAGGCGCTGTGCGGGGTGATGATCAGGCGCGGGATGCCGGGTTCGAGCAGCGGGTTGCCATTGACCGGCGGCTCCACGCTCAGCACGTCGGTGGCGGCGCCGCCGAGGTGGCCACTGCGCAGGGCGGTGGCCAGCGCTTGCTCGTCGATCAGGCCGCCGCGGGCGGTGTTGACCACCAGCGCGTTGGGCTTGAGCAGGGCCAGTTCGCGGGCCCCGAGCATGTGTCGGGTGTGCTCGTTCAGCGGGCAGTGCAGGGTCAGGGCGTCGACTTGCGGCAGCAACTCGTCCAGCGGCAACCGGTCGGCGCGGTCCGGGCGGCCGGGGATCTGCCCGCTGAGCACGCGCATGCCAAAGGCTTCGGCCAGTCGCGCCACCGCGCCGCCCAGTTCACCGTGGCCGAGCAGGCCAAGGGTCTTGCCCTCCAGCTCGACGATGGGGAAGTCCAGCAGGCAGAACTGGCTGGCCTTGGCCCACTGGCCGTCGGCTACCGCCTGGTTGTAGTCGCACAGGCGGGTGGCCAGGGCCAGCAGCAGGGCGAGGGTGTGCTGGGCGACGGACGGTGTGCCGTAGCCCTGGCAGTTGCACACGGTGATGCCCTGAGCGCGCGCGGCCGCCAGGTCGACATTGTTGGTGCCGGTGGCGGCCACCAGGATCAGCTTCAGTTGCGGGTTGGCGGCCAGGGTCGCGGCGTCGAGCATGACCTTGTTGCTGACTACCGCCACCGCGCCCTGCAGGCGTTCGGCGACCTGCTCCGGGCGGGTGGCGGCGAACAGTTCGAACTCGTCGAACTGCTGCTTCAGGGGCGAGAGGTCGAGATCGCCCAGGTCCAGGGACTGGTGATCGAGAAACACGGCGCGACGCGGGCTGGGCATGAAGTTCTCCGAGGCTGGGCGGGATTTCGGTGTCGCGGCCATTCGCGGGTAAACCCGCTCCCACAGGTACTGCACCATTGCAAAGGCTGGTGCAGTACCTGTGGGAGCGGGTTTACCCGCGAATAGGCCATCAGCTTCACCACATAACCTGAAGCTGCCGCCGCAGTGTCTAGTTCAACCTTGCCGCCCGTCAACGCCCCCCACTCATACCTCCACCATGCAAATCATTCCTTCGGCTGATTTAGCCGTCACATTGGCGAACTACAGTAGTTCCCAGACTTGTCCGGCCCGCTTTTCAGAAAAGGGATACCCATGTTGCAGACCCGCATCATCAAGCCCGCCGAGGGCGCCTACGCCTACCCCCTGCTGATCAAGCGCCTGCTGATGTCTGGCAGCCGCTATGAAAAGACCCGCGAAATCGTCTACCGCGACCAGTTGCGGCTGACCTACCCGCAACTCAACGAGCGCATCGCGCGCCTGGCCAACGTGCTGAGCGAAGCCGGGGTAAAGGCCGGTGACACCGTGGCGGTGATGGACTGGGACAGCCACCGCTATCTGGAATGCATGTTCGCCATCCCGATGATCGGCGCGGTGGTGCACACCATCAACGTGCGCCTGTCGCCCGAGCAGATTCTCTACACCATGAACCACGCCGAAGACCGCGTGGTGCTGGTCAACAGCGACTTCGTCGGCCTGTACCAGGGCATCGCGGGGCAACTGACCACTGTCGACAAGACCGTGCTGCTGACCGACGGCCCGGACAAGACAGCCGAGCTGCCCAACCTGGTGGGCGAGTACGAACAACTGCTGGCCGCTGCCAGCCCGCGCTACGACTTCCCGGACTTCGACGAGAACTCGGTGGCCACCACTTTCTACACCACCGGCACCACCGGCAACCCCAAGGGGGTGTACTTCACCCACCGGCAACTGGTGCTGCATACCCTGGCCGAAGCTTCGGTTACCGGCAGCATCGACAGCGTGCGCCTGCTGGGCAGCAACGACGTGTACATGCCCATCACGCCGATGTTCCATGTGCACGCCTGGGGCATTCCCTACGCCGCCACCATGCTCGGCATGAAGCAGGTGTATCCGGGGCGCTACGAGCCGGACATGCTGGTCAAGCTGTGGCGCGAAGAGAAGGTCACCTTCTCCCATTGCGTGCCGACCATCCTGCAGATGCTGCTCAACTGCCCGACCTCCCAAGGTCAGGACTTCGGCGGCTGGAAGATCATCATCGGCGGCAGCGCACTCAACCGCTCGTTGTACCAGGCCGCCCTGGCACGCGGCATCCAGCTGACCGCCGCGTATGGCATGTCCGAGACCTGCCCGCTGATTTCCGCCGCCCACCTGAACGACGAACTGCAGGCCGGCAGCGAGGATGAGCGCGTCACCTACCGCATCAAGGCCGGCGTGCCGGTGCCGCTGGTCGAGGCGGCCATCGTCGACGGCGACGGCAACTTCCTGCCCGCCGATGGTGAAACTCAGGGCGAGCTGGTGCTGCGTGCGCCGTGGCTGACCATGGGCTACTTCAAGGAACCGGAGAAGAGCGAGGAGCTGTGGCAGGGGGGCTGGTTGCACACCGGCGATGTCGCCACGCTCGACGGCATGGGCTACATCGACATCCGCGACCGCATCAAGGATGTGATCAAGACCGGTGGCGAATGGATTTCCTCGCTCGACCTCGAAGACCTGATCAGCCGTCACCCGGCCGTGCGCGAAGTGGCGGTGGTAGGGGTGGCCGACCCGCAGTGGGGTGAACGCCCGTTTGCCCTGCTGGTTGTGCGCGAAGGCCAGGTCATCGACGCCAAGGCGCTGAAGGAACATCTCAAGCCGTTCGTCGAGCAAGGGCACATCAACAAGTGGGCGATTCCAAGCCAGATCGCCGTTGTTACCGAAATTCCCAAGACCAGTGTCGGCAAGCTGGACAAGAAACGCATCCGCCAGGACATCGTCCAGTGGCAGGCCAGCAACAGCGCGTTCCTCTCCACGCTGTAACCGCCATGCGGGTCGCGTACCGCAGCACGCGACCCGCATGCTAGAGGGGTGGAGCCTTGCCAAACGGCAGAAATACGCCATCCTTTAGCACTGCCAGCGCGCAGCCGGGGCAACATGGCAGCGAGTTGGCCGCACGGAGCGCAAATCACACTTTAGAGGGATCAAGCGCCTGTGCCTTGCTGGCTATAGTCGGGGCCAGGGGATTTTCAGGAATGGGGGAGGCGACATGCGCAAGCCGTGTCGCCGCGGGCGCAAGCCTGCAAACCGGTCGCTCGGGCCGTTCTTGAAAGGACTCACTGCCATAACAAAAAAAGTACATGGAGTAGCGTCGATGAAATCTGCAAACCTGTTCTGGCGCCGGGCCAAGTTGCCCCTGGCTGTCAGCCTTGCTTCCACGCTCGCAAGTCCTGCTTTCGCTGTCAGTTTCAACATTGGTGAAATCGAAGGCCAGTTCGACTCGTCGCTCTCCATCGGCGCCAGCTGGTCGACGGCCAACCCCAACAAGAACCTGATCGGGGTGAACAACGGCGGCAAGGGCCTGTCGCAGACATCCGACGATGGCCACCTGAACTTCAAGAAGGGCGAAACCTTCTCCAAGATCTTCAAGGGCATCCATGACCTGGAGCTCAAGTACGGCGACACCGGCGTGTTCGTCCGCGGCAAGTACTGGTACGACTTCGAACTGAAGGACGAAGGCCGCGAGTTCAAGGACATCAGCGACTCCAACCGCAAGGAAGGCGCCAAATCGTCCGGTGCCGAGCTGCTCGACGCGTTCGTCTATCACAACTACTCCATCGGCGATCAGCCAGGCTCGGTGCGCCTGGGCAAGCAGGTGGTGAGCTGGGGTGAAAGTACCTTCATCGGTGGCGGTATCAACTCGATCAACCCGATCGACGTAGCTGCCTTCCGCCGTCCGGGGGCCGAGATCAAGGAAGGCCTGATTCCGGTCAACATGTTCTACATCTCGCAAAGCCTGACCGACAACCTGTCGGCCGAGGCCTTCTACCAGATCGAATGGGACCAGACGGTCGTCGACAACTGCGGCACCTTCTTCTCCCAGCCGGACATCATTGCCGACGGCTGTACCAATAACCTGCGTGTGCTCAACAGCAGCCGCACAGTGCCGGGGGCGGCGCAGCAGTTCCTTGCCACCCGTGGCGTGGACATCAACGAGGAAGGGGTGATGGTGCGCCGTGGCGCCGACCGCGATGCACGTGACAGCGGCCAGTTCGGTGTGGCCATGCGCTACATGTTCGAGCCGCTGGACACCGAGTTCGGTGCCTACTTCATGAACTATCACAGCCGTGCGCCGATCTTCAGCGCTACAGGGGCTGCGCCTTCTGTGTTCGCCGGGTTGAGCGCCCTGCCTGCACAGCTGCGCGCTCTGGCACCCCTGATCGTGGCGGGTAATTCCGAGTACTTTGTCGAATATCCCGAGGATATCCGCCTCTATGGCTTGAGTTTCTCCACCACGCTGCCTACAGGGACAGCCTGGAGCGGTGAACTCAGCTACCGCCCCAACGCGCCAGTGCAACTCAATACCACTGATATCTTGTTCGCCGGGGTCCGCCCCATTGGCGGCGCTTTGAGCAATGCTTCGCTGCTGACCGGTACGCCGGGGCAGGACCTGCACGGGTATCGTCGCAAGGAAATCACTCAATTCCAGACCACCCTGACGCACTTCTTCGACCAGGTGATGGGCGCCAGCCGCATGACCGTGGTGGGCGAGGTGGGTGTCACCCATGTGGGTGGCCTCGAAAACGCACACGACACTCGCTACGGTCGCGATCCAGTGTTCGGCCCTGGCCCACTGCCTTCCACCGGTGGTGCCGATACCTGCCAGGCACTCAACGCCAGCACCATCGCAGGCGCCGGCGCCGGTGCATCCACTGCCAACCTGAACCGCAACTGCGAGAACGACGGCTACACCACCAGTACTTCCTGGGGTTACCGCGCCCGTGTCATCTGGGACTACAACGACGTCTTCGCCGGGGTCAACCTGAAGCCGAGCGTGGCCTGGTCGCATGATGTCTCCGGCTATTCGCCCGGCCCTGGCGCCAACTTCGAGGAAGGCCGCAAGGCCGTCAGCCTGGGCCTCGACGCCGAGTACCAGAACACCTACACGGCAAGCCTGTCGTACACCAACTTCTTCGATGGCAAGTACACCACCGTGGATGACCGCGACTTCGTCGCCCTCAGCTTCGGCGTGAACTTCTAAGCATACAGATCCAGGACGACACGACATGAACAAGACCAGAAGTCTGCTGCAAGCCGGTGTGCTGGGCCTGTCCCTGCTGGCGACCAGCGTCATGGCTGCAGTATCCGCCGACGAGGCGGCCAAGCTGGGCAGTACCCTGACCCCGATGGGCGCCGAAAAGGCCGGCAACGCCGATGGCTCGATCGGCCCGTGGGAGCCGCTGTCGAAGAGCGCGGGCAGTGCCGACGGCAAGGGCTTCCTGTCCGACCCGTACGGCAGCGACAAGCCGCTGTTCACCATCACCGCGCAGAACGCCGACCAGTACAAGGACAAGCTCTCGCCGGGCCAGCTGGCCATGCTCAAGCGCTACCCGGACACCTTCAAGATCCCGGTATTCAAGACCCATCGCGGTTCCACGGTGCCGGCCGACGTGTTCGCCGCCATCAAGGAGAACGCCACCAAGACCACCCTGGTCGAAGGCGGCAACGGCCTGAGCAACTTCCGCACGGCTGTACCGTTCCCGATCCCCAAAAGCGGCCTGGAGGTGATCTGGAACCACATCACCCGCTACCGGGGTGGCAGCGTCAGCCGCCTGGTGACCCAGGCCACGCCACAGCAGAACGGCTCCTTCAACCCTGTGTACTTCTCCGACCAGTTCGTCTTCCGCGACAAGATGAAGGATTACGACCCGAACAACCCGGGCAACATCCTGTTCTACTTCAAGCAGGAGGTGACCGCGCCCGCGCGCCTGGCCGGTACCGTGCTGCTGGTACACGAAACCCTCGACCAGGTGAAGGAACCGCGCAAGGCGTGGATCTACAACGCAGGCCAACGCCGCGTGCGCCAGGCACCGCAAGTGTCGTACGACGGCCCGGGTACCGCCGCCGACGGTTTGCGCACCTCGGACAACCTGGACATGTTCAACGGTGCGCCGGACCGCTATGACTGGAAGCTGGAAGGCAAGAAGGAGATGTACATCGCGTCCAACGCCTTCAAGCTCGACGACCCCAAGCTCAAGTACACCGACATCATCAAGGCCGGGCACATCAACCAGGACCTTTCCCGTTACGAGCTGCGCCGCGTGTGGCACGTGGTCGCGACCCTCAAGCCAGGCCAGCGGCACATCTATGCCAAGCGTGACTTCTACATCGACGAGGACACCTGGCAGGCTGCGGTGATCGACCAGTACGACGGCCGTGGCCAGCTGTGGCGCGTGTCCGAGGCACATGCCCAGCCGTACTACAACGTGGAAGTGCCGTGGTACACCCTGGAGACTATCTACGACCTGCAGTCGGGCCGTTACCTGGCCCTGGGCATGAAGAACGAAGAGAAGCGCGCCTACGACTTCGGCTTCAGCGCCAGCAAGGCGGACTTCCAGCCAGCGGCACTGCGCCAGTCGGGTATTCGCTAAGTATCGCGTAACCTCGGAGCGCCCCGGCTTGACCGGGGCGTTTCATTTTCCTGTACCGGCCTCTTCGCGGGTGAACCCGCTCCCACAGGTACTGCACTGGACTTGAAACCTGTGCAATCCCTGTGGGAGCGGGTTCACCCGCGAAGGGGCCGGTACAGCAATAAAGCTGGTGAATACCTCAGCAAACCCCCGCCCCAGCCCCTGTCCATCAACCATGTTGCTTTTTGTCGCAGTCTTTTCCAGGGGAATTGCGCCCATCATCTTCAAATACGCAGCGTTACCCGCTAGTCTCGCAAGCATCCATACCGCCGTAGTCTTCCAACCAGAACGAGCCGGCCATGACAGATCTGTCCCGTACGCATGGATTCGCCAGCCAGGCCCTGGGCCTGCTGGACGGGCGTTTCTTCCGGCCGCCCTTGCCGGACGGCCATGTGCCGCGCCTGCGCCTTTGCCAGCGGCTGCAAGCCGGCCTCGGCGGGCGGCTGTTGCTGGTCAATGCCCCGGCGGGTTTCGGCAAAAGCTCCCTGGCCATCGAATTTTGCGAAGCGCTGCCCGAGCACTGGCGTAGCCTGTGGCTGGGCCTGAGCCAACGGGATGCCGACCCTGGCCGCTTCCTCGAACGCCTGCTCGAAGGCCTGCAGCAGTACTGTCCGGCGCTGGGCGGCCAGGCCATGGGCCTGCTGAAAATGCGCCAGCGCCACCAGCCGTTCGCCTTCGAGGAATGGCTCGACGGTCTGCTCGACGAGCTGGCGCTGTACCTGCAAGCCGATACGCCCTTGTTGCTGGTGCTGGACGACTATCACCTGGCCCAGGGGCCGGTGCTCGACCGTTGCCTGCAGTTCTTCCTCAATCACCTGCCCCCCGGCCTGGTGCTGCTGGTCACCAGCCGCCAGCGCCCGGACTGGCACCTGGCGCGCCTGCGCCTGTCGCGGCAATTGGTCGAGCTCAACGAACAGGACTTGCGCCTTACCGCCGAAGAGTCGCTGGCGGTGATCGGTCGCCAACCCACCGGGCTGCGTGGCCAGGCCCTGGACAACCTGATCCAGCGCAGCGACGGTTGGGTGGCCGGGTTGCGTTTCTGGCAACTGGCGGCCAGCGAGTCCGCAGATGAGCAGGCCTTGCCCCAGGCCTTGCACGGCGGCGAGGGCCTGATCCGCGACTATCTGCTGGAAGAAGTCATCGACATGCTGCCCGCCGATGTGCAGGCCTTCCTGTACGAAACGGCCTGCCAGGAGCGTTTCTGCGCCCCGTTGTGCGATGCCGTGCGCGGCCGCCACGACAGCGCCGCGATCCTGCGCTTCTTGCAGGCGCACCAGGTGTTCCTGGTGCCGCTGGACGAGCATGGCCACTGGTTCCGCTATCACCACCTGTTCTCCGACCTGCTGCGCAGCCGCCAGGCCAGCGAGCCGCTGGCCGGCCTGCAGTTGCGTGCCTGCCGCTGGTTCGAAAGCCAGGGCCTGCTGGACGAAGCGGTGGAGCAGGCGCTGCGGGCCGGTCACCTCGATGTCGCCGCCGACCTGGTGCAGAGCCTGTCCGAGGAGCAACTGCTGGCCGAACAGAACGTCGGCATGTTGCTGCGCTGGAAGATGGACCTGCCCGACAGCCTGCTGATCAGCACGCCGCGGCTGATCGTGCTGTACAGCTGGGCGTTGGGCCTGGCGTGCCAGCTGGACGCGGCCGAGGAGCTGGCGGGTTATCTCAGCCGCTTCCTGCCCGCGCCCTCGGCGACCGCGCAAAAGTCCATGCTGGCCCAGTGGCTGGCGCTGAGTGGTGTGATCGCCCGTGGCCGTGGCGACCGCGAGCGCACCCTGGCCTATTGCGGCGAAGCGCTGCAGAGCCTGCCGAGCAAGCGTTATGGCCAACGCCTGGTGTGCCTGTCGACGCTGTCCAACCTGGCGATTGCCGATGGCGATTTCTGGCGGGCCCGCGGCTGGAACCGTGAGGCCCTGGAGCTGGCCCAGCGCGTTGGCAACCCATTGTTCGAGGCCCTGGCCCATTACGACCGGGCGCGGGTGCTGCATGCCCGTGGCGAGGTGTTGCGCGCACTGGACGAAGTGCGCGAGGGGCTGCAACGCCTGCAAGGGCTGTCGGCACAGCGGCTGTATGCCGTGCGCGCCCGCCTGACGCTTTACGAAGGCTACCTGCTGGTATCGCGCCTGCAGCCGTCCCAGGGCCGTGCACGCTTGCGTGCGGGGCTGGGCGAGGCGCGGGCCTGTCGCGATATCAGCGTGCTCATCGGCCACTGCGTGATCGCTACGCTCGATGGCCGGGAAGGGCACTTTGCCGAGGCTTTTGCCGAACTGGCCGAGGCCGAGCGGCTGATGCACATCTGGGATGTGCCGCCGGTCTACTACCTGGCCATGATCACCCTGGTCAAATGCGAGTTGTGGCTGGCACAGGGGCGCATCGACCTGGCCGAGTCCTGGCTGCTGCGCCTGGGCCAGACCTATGGTGGCGAGCAACCGGCGGCGGCCCCGGAGTTCCACCCGTTGCTGCCGTTGCACATCGCCTTGCAGCAGGCATCGCTCGAACGTATCCAGTCGCGTAGCGACGACGCGGCGCAACGCCTGGCCAGCCTGGTCGAGCGCGGCCAGGCTAGTGGCGGCATGATGCTCAGCGTCAGTGCCCTGTGCCAGTGGCTTGGCTTGTTGCTGGGCGAAGGCCGGGAAGAGCAGGCCGCCCAGTTGTTGCCACGGTTGCTGGAGGCAGCCCAAGGCGGCGTGCTGCAACCGTTCCAGCCTTTGCTGGAGCAGCACCCGCAGTGGCTTTTCGAACAGCTGCAGGCAGTTGCCGCCTGCTCGGTGCAGGGCGAACTGCTCAAGCGCCTGCCACCGCTGCCGAGCGTCAGCACCGGCAGCGGCGAAGCCCTGAGTAGCCGCGAGCTGGCCGTGCTCGAGCTGATTGCCCAAGGCTGTTCCAACCAGCAGATCAGCGAGCGGCTGTTCATTTCCCTGCACACGGTGAAAACCCACGCCAGCCATATCAACAGCAAGCTGGGGGTGGAGCGGCGTACCCAGGCGGTGGCCAAGGCCAAGTCCCTGGGAATGCTGGCGTGAAATAGCCCTGCAGAGCCTTGTTCGCTAAAGTGATGGCGCCAGGCCATCGTTCGTGGCCGCCAACGCTCTACCCTCATCTTTCCCGACCAGCTGCCGATACAGCTATCGGTGGCATCGCCTCGCGCGATTTTTCAATCATTCCAAGGCAGGTCGTGTTGATGCTGCAGTACGGGCAAAAGAGCTTTCTGATCGTCGACGACTTTACCGACTTTCGCACGTCGACCCGTTCCATGCTGCGCGAGCTGGGCGTACGTGACGTGGACACCGCCGACAGCGGCGAGCAGGCGCTGCGCATGTGCGCGCAAAAGCGCTATGACGTCATCCTGCAGGACTTCCACCTGGGCGACGGCAAGAAGAACGGCCAGCAGGTGCTCGAAGACCTGATCCTCGACAAGCACATCAGCCATGAGTGCATATTCATCATGGTCACGGCCGAGAGCAGCCAGGCCATTGTCCTCAGCGCCATCGAGCACGAGCCTGATGCCTACCTGACCAAGCCGTTCAACCGGGTTGGCCTGGCCCAGCGCGTGGAGAAGCTGTACCAGCGCAAGACCTTGCTCAAGCCGATCCTGCAGGCCCTGGACCGCAATCGCCCGGCCGAAGTGCTGGCGGCCTGCGCCGAGCTGTGCAAGCGCGACCCACGCCTGGCCCCGCTGTGCCTGCGCTATCGGGCCGATGCCTTGCGCAACCTCAACCGTTTCGAGGAGCTGGAAAAGTTCCTCAAGGCCATCCTGGCCAGCCGCCCGCAGCCGTGGGTGTACTCGGCGCTGGGCAGCCTGATGCACAAGCGCGGCCAGAATGCCCAGGCCCAGGGCGTGTACGAGCAGGCGCTCAAGGCCTTCCCGATCATGCCAGGCCTGTACGATGGCATGGCCGAGGTGCTGGTGGCCCAAGGCGAAACCAGGCGTGCGCAGAACATGCTTGAAGAAGCCGTGCGCCTGTCGCCGCTGTCGGTGCGCCGGCAGTCGACGCTGGGCAAGCTGGCGTTGGAAAACGAAGACTTCGAGAGTGCTTCGAAAGCGTTCCGCCATGCGGTGAACCAGGGCCAGAGCTCACGCTACAAGGACCCCGAGAACAACCTGGGGCTGGTGCAGGCGCTGATGAGCAGGAATGCCGGCTTTGGCCTGGATGCGCGCACCCGGGTCGAGATCAACAGCACGCTCAGCGAAGTAGCCAAGGAAAACCCCGAGGACCAGGGCCTGCAGGTGCGTGCCCGCATGATGAAGGCCGCCAGCCTGCAGCAGGCCGGCGACCCTGAAACGGCTGCCAAGCTGACCGAACAGGCGATCCAGCGCCTGGACAAGATGAACCAGTTCTTTTCGGTCGATTCGGCCCTGACCGTTGCCGCGCAGTTGCAGGCCATGGGGCAGGAAGCCGCCGCCATCGGCGTGCTGAGGAGCTGTGTGGAAAGTTATGGCGACGACCCCAAGGTCATGGAGAGGGTCGGCAAGCTGACGGACGACCCCAGCGTGCTCAACGCCATTACCGAAGCGGTCACCCTCAATCGCCAGGGTGTGCGCAGTTACCAGGGTGGGCAGCTCGGCGAGGCGTTGCAGCTGTTCCGCAAGGCGCTGGGTTTGCAGCCGAAGAACATCAGCATCGCCCTCAACACTGCCCAGGCGCTGCTGCGCATCGGCGGAGACAGCCCTCAGCCCGCGATCATGCAGGAGTGCCGCGACGCCCTGACCAGCGTGGCCGGCATCCCCGCCAGCGACAACCGCTACGACCGCTACCGCAAACTGCACATCCGAGTGTTCGGCGCATGAATCAAGACAACCAGGGGCTGGATTTTTCCACGGTGATCGCCTCCACCGTGCACGACCTGAAGAATTCCCTGTCGGCGCTGATCCAGTCCCACAACCAGTGGATGCAGCGCTTGCCCGAGGAACTGCGCGGTGGTGCCGAGCAGGGGGTGATGGAGCATGAGTTTCGCCACCTCAATGGCATGCTGGTGCAGTTGCTGGGGTTGTACAAACTGGGCGTGAACCAGTTGCCGGTGTGCCCGGACTACCACGAACTGGACGACTTCATCGAAGCCCAGTTGGCCGCGCACGAGGAAGTGCTCAAGCACAAGGACATCCTTGCCACCTGGCGCATCGACACCGACAACCCGCTGGGCTTCTTCGACCGCGAGCTGGTGGCCTCGGTGATCGCCAACGTGATCACCAACGCCACCCGCTTTGCCGCGCATGCCTTGTTGATCACCATCGAAGAGGCAGACAACCAGCTGGCCATCTGCGTCAACGATGACGGCCCGGGTTATCCACAGCGCATGCTCGAACGCCAGGAAGAATTCATCCAGGGTATCGACTCGACCAGTGGCAGTACCGGCCTGGGCCTGTATTTTGCGGCGCGGATCGCGGCACTGCATGAAAGCGGCGGGGTGCGCGGGCGGATCGAGATCTCCAATGGCGGGGCGCTTGGGGGTGGGTTGTTCAGGTTGTTCTTGCCTTGAAACTGACAACGATTGCGTTTCAAATTTTTGCATGTGGAAAGTAGGTTCCCAAGTTGATGTAGGGCATTTCCTTCTTGAGGTTGCAGGGCTTTTGTCCATACCGGGCAAATGACAGTGTAGATACGACGTCTCTACATTTCGCTTGCAATCATTTGGAGGGTTTCTACTATGTATCTACCTTGGGAGATACTCATGCAGATCAAGATTCAACAGTGGGGTAACAGCGCCGCGATTCGCTTGCCGGCTGCAGTGCTCAAACAGATGCGTCTCGGTGTCGGCTCTACCTTGAGCCTGGACACCGCGGGTGAGACCATGGTGCTCAAACCCGTCAGGTCGAAACCCAAATACACCCTTGAAGAGCTGATGGCCCAGTGCGATCTGGATGCACCGGAGCCAGAGGACATGGCCGACTGGAACGCGATGCCACCAGTAGGGCGTGAAGTGTGAAACGGGTGAAGTTCGCCAGGGGCGATATCGTTCGCGTCAATCTCGATCCGACTGTTGGACGGGAGCAGCAGGGGGCCGGGCGACCTGCGCTGGTGCTCACTCCAGCTGCGTTCAATGCGTCAGGCCTGGCTGTGGTAGTGCCGATCACTCAAGGTGGCGATTTTGCCAGGCATGCGGGTTTCGCCGTCACGCTCAGCGGTGCGGGTACGCAGACTCAGGGCGTGATGCTCTGCAATCAGGTGCGCACAGTCGACCTTGAAGCCAGATTTGCCAAACGCATAGAGTCGGTACCCGAGGTCGTCATCCTTGATGCACTGGCTCGCGTACAGACCCTCTTCGATTAACCGGTTCCCGTATTCCCTATGCAGAATCCATCGTCAGCGCTCATCCGCGAAACCTTCCCCGTAGGCCCCCTGCAATGCAACTGCACCCTGATCGGCGACCCGCTTACCAAAAAGGCCATCGTCGTCGACCCGGGCGGTGACCCGGACAAGATCCTTGCCCGCCTGCAGGCCCACGGGCTGACGCTGGTGAGCATCATCCACACTCACGCTCACTTCGATCACTTCCTTGCCTCGGGCAAGCTCAAGGAACTGACCGGCGCAACGCTGCACCTGCACAAGGACGACCAGGCGCTGTGGGACAACCTGGAAATGCAGTGCCAGATGTTCGGCGTGCCCTACACCCCGGTACCTGCGCCAGACCGCTGGCTGGGGGATGACGAGGAGCTGGCCTGCGGTTGTGGCGTGGCCCTGCATACGCCAGGCCACACGCCGGGCTCGATGAGCTTCTGGTTTGCCGACGCCAAGCTGCTGATCGCCGGCGATACCCTGTTCCGCCGTGGCATTGGCCGTACCGATTTGTGGGGTGGCGACCAGCGGGCCATCGTCCGTTCGATCAAGGAGCGGCTGTACCGGCTGGACGAGGAGGCCGTCGTGGTGACCGGCCACGGGCCTGATACCCGCCTGGGCGACGAAATGCGCGAAAACCCCTTCGTGCGTGCCTGATGGCACATGAAGGCACTTTCATGGAATTTTTCGTTGCCGTTGCAATCCAAGGCTGGCATAGATCCCTTTATGATCTGCCGCATTCATGAATTCAGTAGGAGCTTGTCCATGTTCACCATGCGTCGTCTGATTATCGTCGCAACCGCCGCTGCCCTGATGACCGGCTGTGCCGGGCAGAACCCTTATGACAGCCAAGGGCAGGCGCAGGGCTCCACAGGGATGAGCAAGACCGCCAAGTACGGCGGCCTGGGCGCGCTGGCCGGTGCTATCGCCGGTGCCGCCATCGACCACAACAACCGTGGCAAGGGTGCACTGATCGGTGCCGCCGCCGTAGGTGCCGCCGCAGCCGGTTATGGCTACTACGCCGACAAGCAGGAAGCCGAGCTGCGCGCGCAGATGGCCAACACCGGCGTGGAAGTGCAGCGCCAGGGTGACCAGATCAAGCTGATCATGCCGGGCAATATCACCTTCGCCACCGACTCGGCCAACATCGCGCCAAGCTTCTACTCGCCGCTGAACAACCTGGCCGGCTCGTTCAAGCAGTTCAACCAGAACACCATCGAAGTGGTCGGTTTCACCGACAGCACTGGCAGCCGCCAGCACAACATGGACCTGTCCCAGCGCCGTGCGCAGGCGGTCAGCACCTACCTGACCTCGCAGGGTGTGGATGCCTCGCGTATCACCGTACGTGGCATGGGCCCGGACCAGCCGATCGCCAGCAACGCCGACGCCAATGGCCGCGCGCAGAACCGCCGGGTGGAAGTGAACCTGAAGCCGATTCCGGGTCAGCAGTATGACCAGCAAGGTCAGGTTCAGCAGTATCCCTGATCGATCAGAGTGACCCTGTGGGAGCGGGTTCACCCGCGAACACCGGCGTAGCCGGTGCCAAACACCGCGTCGCATTCTTCGCGGGTGAACCCGCTCCCACAGGGGCTGCAAAGCAGCCCCAGCTTTTAGCCTGCCACGCTGGCCTGAATCGCCGTCAGGGCAATGGTATGCACGATATCGTCAACCTGAGCCCCGCGCGGCAAGTCGTTCACCGGCTTGCGCAACCCTTGCAGCATCGGCCCCAGGCTGACCCCGTCGGTGCTGCGTTGCACCGCCTTGTGGGTCGTGTTGCCGGTATTCAGGTCAGGGAACACGAATACCGTCGCCCGCCCGGCTACCGGGCTGCCCGGCGCCAGCTCCCGTGCAATCGCCGGGTTGGCCGCCGCGTCATACTGCAACGGCCCGTCGATCAGCAGCTCCTGCGCCGCGCCCTGTGCCAGGCGGGTCGCTTCGCGCACTTTCTCGACTTCCTCGTCGCTGGCCGAATCGCTTGAATAACTGATCATCGCCACCCGCGGCGCGATGCCGAAGGCCTGCGCCGATTCGGCACTCTGCCGGGCGATCTCGGCCAGTTCGACAGCACTCGGGTGCGGGTTCATCACGCAGTCGCCGTACACCAGCACCTGCTCGGGGAACAGCATGAAGAACACCGACGACACCAGGCTCGAACCCGGCGCGGTCTTGATCAGCTGCAGGGCCGGGCGGATGGTGTTGGCGGTGGAGTGCACCAGGCCCGAGACCAGGCCGTCCACTTCGTCCAGGGCCAGCATCATGGTACCGATCACCACCGGGTCTTCCAGTTGCTGCTCGGCCATTGGGGCATTGAGGTTCTTGCTCTTGCGCAGCTCGACCATCGGTTCCACATAGCGCCCGCGAATCACCTCGGGGTCCAGGATTTCCAGGCCCGGCGGCAAGGTAATGCCCTGGGCGCGCGCCACGGCATCGACATCCTCGGGCTTGGCCAGCAGCACGCAGCGGGCAATGCCGCGGGCCTGGCAGATGGCCGCTGCCTGCACCAGCAGCGGCTCGGCGCCTTCCGGCAGGACGATGCGCTTGTTGGCCTGCTGCGCCCGCTGGATCAGCTGGTAGCGGAACACTGCAGGCGACAGGCGCAGTTCGCGCGGGGTGCCGCAACGCTGGTGCAACCAGGCGGCGTCGAGGTGGCTGGCGACGAAGTCGGTGATGAATTCGGCGCGCTCGCGGTCGTCCACCGGGATTTCGCGGTTCAGCGAGTTGAGCTGGTTGGCGGTATCGTACGAGCCGGTACTGACCGACAGGATCGGCAGGCCGGCCTGCAGGGCGCCGCGGCACAAGCCCAGGATGCGTGGGTCTGGCTTGCCGTCACTGGTCAGCAGCAGGCCGGCCAGCGGTACGCCGTTGATCGCTGCCAGGCTGACGGCGAGGATGATGTCGTCGCGGTCACCCGGGGTCACCACCAGGGTACCCGAGGTAAGCAGCGGCACCGTGTTGGCCACGGTACGCGCGCAGATGATGATCTTGCTCATGCGCCGCTGCTCGTAGTCACCGGCATTGAGCACCTGGGCACCGAGCAGGTCGGCCACGTCACGGGTGCGCGGGGCGTTCAGTTCGGGCTGGTAGGGGATGCAGCCCAGCAGGCGGAAGTCGTTGCCGCGCAGCAGCGGCGAGTGTTCGCGCAGGCGGGTGGAAAAGTCCGCCATGCTTTCGTCGGTGCGCACCTTGTTGAGGATTACCCCGAGCACCTTCGGGTCGCGCGGGCCGCCGAACAGCTGGGCCTGTAGTTCGACCCGGCCGGACAACTCGCTGAGCACTTCGTTTTCCGGTGCAGATACCAGTATCACCTCGGCATCCAGACTCTTGGCCAGGTGCAGGTTGACCCGCGCCGCATAGCTGGCGTGGCGTGTGGGCACCATGCCCTCGACCACCACCACGTCGTTGCCGATGCAGGCTTGCTGGTACAGGCGGATGATTTCTTCGAGCAACTCGTCCAGCTGGCCATCGCCGAGCATGCGCTCGACATGGGCCAGGCTCAGCGGTACCGGGGGCTTGATGCCGTGGGTGCGGGCAACCAGCTCGGTGGAGCGTTCGGGGCCGGTGTCACCCGGGTGGGGCTGGGCGATCGGCTTGAAGAAGCCGACCTTCAGCCCGGCGCGCTCCAGGGTGCGCACCAGGCCCAGGCTGATGGAGGTCAGGCCGACACCGAAATCGGTCGGCGCAATGAAAAATGTCTGCATGCGTGCTTCTCGAAATAAGCGGTGCAAGAAATTAACGGCCAAGGGTAGCGCTATCGGCCCCTTGTGCGCACCAGCCGCAAGCGAAAGGCTGGCCGATACGCTGCGCGCGCTGGGCCGGGTCGAGCACCCAGGGGCGTGCCTGCCACGGCGGCTGGTGGCGCAGGTGCTGGGTGTGGCCGCAGGACAGTTCGGCCACCCAGTGGCCCTCTTCGTCCTGGTGGAAGCCGGTGATCCGACTGATGGGCCGTTGCTCGTCCGCAGTGCGTTCGCAATCGGGCGATGGCTTGGTTACACTTGTCCGCTCTACATACTTTTGCAAAAGGTCTTGCCCCATGCTGATCGCCGCCAACAAGGCTGTCTCCATCGACTATACCCTGACCAACGACGCCGGGGAGACCATCGACAGCTCCGCCGGCGGTGCGCCGCTGGTTTACCTGCACGGTGCCGGCAACATCATCCCGGGCCTGGAAAAAGCCCTGGAAGGCAAGCAGGCCGGTGACGAGCTGAACGTTTCCATCGAGCCGGAAGATGCCTACGGCGAATACCTGGCCGAGCTGGTCAGCACCCTGAACCGCAGCCTGTTCGAAGGTGTCGACGAGTTGGAAGTGGGCATGCAGTTCCACGCTTCGGCGCCGGATGGCCAGATGCAGATCGTCACCATCCGCGACATCGACGGCGACGACGTGACCGTCGACGGCAACCACCCGCTGGCCGGCCAGCGCCTGACCTTCCAGGTCAAGGTAGTCAACGTGCGTGATGCCAGCGACGAAGAAATCGCTCACCGCCACATCCACGGTGAAGGTGGCCATCACCACTGATTTTCTGCGCTAAGCTCAGAAAGTCGCCAGGCGCTCGGGCAAGCCGATTTGCCTTCCTACGGGAGGTGGACGGTTTGGACGAGCGCCTTTTTAGTGGGCGGAATTCACCTGCGCGGCAACCGGGAACCTGAGAGGGGATTCATCATGAGTGCATTTCACGACCTGAAACTGGACGCGTTGAACGGCGGGGAGCTGCCCCTCGCACCGTTCAAGGGCCAAGTGGTGCTGGTGGTCAACGTTGCCTCCAAGTGTGGTCTCACGCCGCAATACAAGGCCCTGGAGAACCTCTACCAGGTTTACAAGGACAAGGGCTTCAACGTGCTTGGCCTGCCGTGCAACCAGTTTGCCGGCCAGGAGCCTGGCAGCGAAAAGGAAATCCAGGAGTTTTGCAGCCTCAACTATGGGGTGAGCTTCCCGCTGGGTGGCAAGCTGGAGGTCAACGGGCCGCAGCGCCACTCGCTGTACCGCCTGCTGGCGGGTGAGGGTGCGGAGTTCCCGGGGGACATTACCTGGAACTTCGAGAAGTTCCTGGTGGGCAAGGACGGGCGGGTACTGGCGCGTTTTTCGCCGCGCACGGCACCGGATGATCCAGCGGTGGTACAGGCTATCGAGAAAGCCTTGGCCTGAAGCGCCTGACGCGGTTTCTCTGTAGGAGCGGCCTTGTGTCGCGATCGGGCCGCATAGCGGCCCCCGGATATCAGCATTGTCGCAACTATCGAGGGGCTGCTCTGCAGCCCGATCGCGACACAAGGCCGCTCCTACACAGATCGCGTAGCACCCAGCCTCGAAGCTGGTGAAGTCGCAGCCTGGTTCCGGGCTGCATGCAGATACCCCTCGAACTGCTCGACAATCGCCGGCCAGCCCTGGCGACTGGCATGCTTTCGCGCATTCAGGCGCACCCGGCGCAACGTCTCCTCTTCTTCCAGCAGCCAGCAGGCAGAGTCGATGAACGCCGCCTGGTCCCCCGGCATGGCCAGCGCACCGCTATGGCCATGGCGAATATGCTGCGCGGCGGCCGCCTCGTCATAGGCGACCACCGCCAACCCCGAGGCCATGGCTTCGAGCACCACATTGCCAAAGGTTTCGGTCAGGCTCGGAAACAGGAACAGGTCACCGCTGGCATAGTGTTCGGCCAGTAGCTCGCCTCGCTGGGCGCCGCAGAACACGGCATCCGGTACCTGCTGTTCGAGGGCGGCACGCTGTGGGCCGTCACCCACCATGATCAGGCGCAGGCGTTTGTGTGGATAAGTTTTCTGCAGGGCCTCCAGGCTTGGGCGCAGCAAACCCAGGTTCTTTTCTGCCGCCAGCCGCCCGACATGCAGCACGGCGATGTCGTCCGGGCCGAGCCCCCAGCTTTCCCGTAATGCGGGGCTGCGCCGGGCCGGGTTGAACAGGCAGGCATCGACCCCCCGGGCCAGTAGCTCCAGGCGTTCGAAACCGCGGCGTTCAAGCTCCAGGCGCTGACTTAGGCTGGGTACCAGGGTGGTCGCCGTGCGCCGATGGAACCAGCGCAGGTAGTTGGTGAGCAGGCGCGTCAGCAGGCCCAACCCGTACTGGCCGGAATACTGCGGGAAGTTGGTGTGGAAGCCGCTGACCACCGCTACCCCCAGGCGCCGGGCCGCGCGCAGTGCGCTGAGCCCAAGCGGCCCCTCGGTGGCGATGTACAGCACATCCGGGCGCTGCCGGCGCCAGCGGCGCAACAGCTTGTGCATCGACACCTCGCCCCATTGCAAGCCCGGGTAACCAGGCAGGGGCCAGCCACGGCACAGCACCAGGTTCGGGTCGTTGTGCAGTGGTGCTTCACCGGCCTGGCGCGGGCGCACCACTTCGATCTCATGGCCGCGTTGGCGCAACCCTTCGCTGAGCCGGCCAAGGGTATTGGCCACGCCGTTGATCTCGGGTGGGAAGGTTTCGCTGACCAGGGTAATGCGTAGGGCGGGTGTATTCATGACAAAAAGTGTCCGCCTGCTGGATTGCGCCAATGTGACTGCCATGTGACGTACAGATGACGCCTGATCGCTGACGCTTTTCGCCTTGTGAATTTTTCCTTGCAAGGGTGCTCAAGAGGGGGCACCGGCAGCCGATGAAGATGCATTCGACGATGCGCTCCAGGAGAGCGGTGATGTTCAACAACAAGCTCAAGCAAGAAATCCGGCAGTTGCGCGAAGACCTGATGTCCATCGAACAGGTCAAGAGTAGCCTCGACAGCGAGATGCTGGTACTGCAACTCGACCCCCAGGGGCGGATCGAGATGGTCAACGGCAACTTCGAGAGCGAGATGCTCTACCGTGCCGAACAATTGCTTGGGCGCAACATCGAGGACATCGTCCCCGCCCATGTGAAGACGCTGGATTTCTACCAGCGCATGAAAGGCGCGATCAGCCGCGGTGAACACCTGAACGGTGCATTCCGCCTGCTGCGCGGCAATGGCCAGGAGGCCTGGTTACGGTCGATCCTGCAGCCGGTCAAGAACAGCGAGGGGCGCATCAAGTATTTCACGCTGCACTCCAGCGACCTTACCCGCACCATCGAGACCTCCCGCGAGCACGAAAGCCTGATCAAGGCGCTGATGCGTTCCACCGCCGTGATCGAGTTCGATCTCGATGGCACCGTGCTCACCGCCAACGAACGCTTCCTGGGCACCGTCGGTTACCGCCTGGAGCAGATCCGTGGCAAGCATCACCGCATGTTCTGCGAGCCGGAGGAGGCCAACTCGGCCGGCTATCAGGCGTTCTGGGACAAGCTGCGCCGTGGCGAGTACGTTGCCGACCGCTTCAAACGTATCGACGCCCATGGCCGGGTGGTCTGGCTGGAGGCTTCGTACAACCCCATCTTCGATGCCCATGACGTGCTGTACAAGGTGGTCAAATTCGCCACCGTCATCACCGAGCAGGTCAACCAGGAGCAGGCGGTGGCCGAGGCGGCGGATGTTGCCTACAACACCTCGCTGGGTACCGATGCCAGCGCCCGCAAGGCCACCGATGTGGTCACCCAGAGCGTCAGCGTGATGCGCGGGCTGGAAGCTTCGATGCAAGAGGCGGCAGAGGGCATCCAGGCGCTGGATACCCAATCGCGGGTGATTGGTTCGATCATCAAGACCATCAGCGACATTGCCGGGCAGACCAACCTGCTGGCGCTGAACGCGGCCATCGAAGCGGCCCGCGCCGGCGAGCAGGGGCGGGGGTTTGCCGTGGTTGCCGATGAAGTGCGCCAGCTGGCCTCGCGCACCAGCACCGCCACCGAGGAAATCGCCCGGGTGGTGCAGCAGAACGAGCAACTGGCCCAGGCGGCAGTGGCGATCATCGACACCAGCAAGCGCCAGGCCGAGCAGGGGCTGGCGCTGGCGGACGAGACAGGGAGCGTGATTGTCGAGATCCAGGACGGGGCCAAGCGGGTGGTGGATGTGGTGGGGCAGTTTTCCAGCCGGTTGGGGCAGTAGGACCAGGATCAGACGCGGTCTGCTTCTTTGTGGGAGCGGCCTTGTGTCGCGAAAGGGCCGCAAAGCGGCCCCAGCAATTTGTGCATTAGTGCTGATATCCTGGGGCCGCTCTGCGGCCCTTTCGCGACACAAGGCCGCTCCCACAGGAGGCCGCGCAAGGTCCGAGAGGGATCAGTTCCGTTCCCGCACCCAGAACAACGTGGCCCCGGCCACCGCCGCCGGCATCATCAGCACGTTCACCAGCGGGATCATCAACGCCAGGTAGGTAATGCCGCCAAAGCCCAGGCTCTGCCAGCGTTTCTGGCGCAGCCAGGCGAGCATGTCCTGCCAGCTCATCTTGTTGTTGTCCGCCGGGTAGTCGATGTACTGGATAGCCATCATCCACACCCCGAAGATCAGCCAAAGCGGCGCCGCCACCACGTTGACCACCGGGATCAGCGACAGGATGAACAGGCCGATTGCCCGTGGCAGGAAGTAGCCCAGCTTGCGCATTTCACGGCCGAAGGTCCGTGGCACCATGGCCACCAGTTCGCCCCAGCTGAATGCCGGGAAGTTGTCCTGCCCACGCACCACCACCTCGACCTTTTCCGCCAGGAAACCATTGAAAGGCGCGGCAATGATGTTGGCTGCCAAGGTGAAGGTGAAGAACACCATCAGCACCAACAAGGCAACGAACAGCGGCCAGAGAATGTAGCTGAGGAAGCTCAACCAATCCGGCAGCGTCGGCATCAGGGCATCAAGCCAAAGGTCGAATTGATGCCCGGCGAAGTAGATCAGGCCGCCGAACAGCAGCAGGTTGACCGCCAGCGGCAGCAGCACGAACAACCGCAGGTTGGGGCTCAGCACCAGTTTCAGGCCTTCGCGCAGGTACTGGGGGCCAGAGAGGACAGGGGCTTGCATCGAGAGACTCCGCAGAGAAGGAAAACGCGCTGACCTTACCGAGTTTGCCGCGCCGACGAAAGGCGGGCAGCGGGTGGGAAACGGGCTGTAACAAAAGCAGCAGGGCTTGGCTATCGATGAAATCGCTGAATAGACGATGCCTATGAGGTGGATTGTCGAAGGATATTTCCTTAATCTTTGCGACCTCGCTACAGTGCGCTCAACTTTCCGCTTTCTGGGCCTGCGCGTTGTAGCCTTCCCCAAGTGCTGCGTGGGTCCTTTTTAATTTTCCTGCTGGCGCAGCCGGTGCACCGATGCCGGCCCTGCGGCCCGCTCGACAGGAGTTCGACATGTCTGAAGTACGTCATTCGCGCGTCATCATTCTCGGTTCCGGCCCTGCCGGTTACAGCGCCGCGGTGTATGCCGCCCGTGCCAACCTCAAGCCGCTGCTGATCACCGGCATGCAGGCCGGCGGCCAGCTGACCACCACCACCGAAGTCGACAACTGGCCGGGCGACCCCCATGGCCTGACCGGCCCGGCGCTGATGCAACGCATGCAGGAGCACGCCGAGCGTTTCGAAACCGAAATCGTCTTCGACCACATCAACGCTGTCGACCTGGCCAACAAGCCCTTCACCCTGCAGGGTGACAGCGGCAAGTACACCTGCGACGCGCTGATCATCGCCACTGGCGCCAGCGCCCGCTACCTGGGCCTGCCGTCGGAAGAAACCTTCATGGGCAAGGGTGTTTCGGCCTGCGCCACCTGCGACGGCTTCTTCTACCGCAACAAGCCGGTTGCCGTGGTGGGCGGCGGCAACACTGCCGTGGAAGAGGCACTGTACCTGGCCAACATCGCCAGCAAGGTGACCCTGGTGCACCGTCGCGATACCTTCCGCGCCGAGAAGATCCTGGTCGACAAGCTGCACGCCCGTGTGGCCGAAGGCAAGATCGAGCTCAAGCTCAACGCCACCCTGGACGAAGTGCTGGGTGACAACATGGGCGTGACCGGTGCGCGCCTGAAGAACAACGACGGCAGCAGTGACGAAATCAAGGTCGACGGCGTGTTCATCGCCATTGGCCACACCCCGAACACCTCGCTGTTCGAAGGCCAGCTGACCCTCAAGGACGGCTACCTGGTGGTCAACGGTGGCCGTGAAGGCAATGCCACCGCCACCAACGTCGAGGGCGTGTTCGCCGCCGGTGACGTGGCTGACCACGTTTACCGCCAGGCCATTACCTCGGCCGGTGCGGGCTGCATGGCGGCGCTGGATGTCGAGCGTTACCTGGACGGGCTGGCCAACGCTTCGTTCTGATTCTGAATCGCCGGGGCTGCTGCGCAGCCCATCGCGACACAAGGCCGCTCCTACAGGGATATGCGATCCCTGTAGGAGCGGCCTTGTGTCGCGATAGGGGCGCAAAGCGCCCCCAATGAAAAAACCGGCCCTGAGGCCGGTTTTTTCATGCCTGCAATCAGCTCACAGGCTCAACCGCATCGACAGGTCCACCGCCTTCACATCCTTGGTCATGGCACCAATCGAGATGTAGTCCACCCCAGTCTCGGCAATCACCCGCAAGGTCGTCTCGTTGACCCCGCCACTGGCTTCCAGCTTGGCCTTGCCCGCGGTAATGCGCACTGCTTCGCGCATCTCTTCCAGGTTCAGCTCGTCGAGCATGATGATGTCGGCACCTGCGGCCAGTGCCTGGCGCAGTTCGTCCAGGCTTTCCACTTCGATTTCCACCGGCTTGCCTGGCGCAATGCGATGCGCCGCCGCCACGGCCGCGGCCACGCCGCCGCTGGCGGCGATGTGGTTTTCCTTGATCAGGAAGGCGTCGTACAGGCCGATGCGGTGGTTGTCGCAACCGCCGCAAGTCACTGCATACTTTTGCGCCAGGCGCAGGCCCGGCAGGGTCTTGCGGGTGTCCAGCAGGCGCACCTGGGTACCTTCCACCAGGTCGGCCAGGAAGCGCGCACGGGTGGCGACCCCCGACAGCATCTGCAGGAAGTTCAGTGCACTGCGCTCACCACTGAGCAGCGAACGCGCGGGGCCCTCCAGATGGAACAGCGGCTGGTTGGCCGTGGCGCGCTCGCCATCGGCCACCTGCCAGTGCACGGCCACGCGCGGGTCGAGTTGGCGGAACACGGCATCGACCCAGGCGGTGCCTGCGATAATGCAGTCTTCGCGGGTGATGATGGTCGCCTTGGCCAGGCGCTCCGCCGGGATCAGCTGCGCTGTGATATCGCCACTGCCGATGTCCTCCAACAGCGCACGGCGCACGTTGGCTTCGATTTCAGCGGTCAGGTCGGCAAGGCGTAGGTTCGGCATGGTCGGCTCCACAAGCTAGATGCCGGCGATTATAGGGCAGGGGGCCGGTGTGTACAGTCGCCTTGGCGATGACCTTTGGTCGGCCGGTGTGAGCAGGCGGGGTAAATCAGGGTCATTAGCCAGCTAGTGAAACGGCGCTGGCAGCTGTGTGGATTTTTACCGATAATGGTGACCAGTATTTGGCGTCATGACTTTGACGATCTTCAGCCCCTTCGGGCGAGACACCCTGCAAGGAGTACAGGATGCAAAAAGAAGGCAAGGTGGTGCCCTTGGCGGCAGCCATCGATCGAGGCGGGCGTACGCCTCTGCCTTGCCTTCCGGTATTGCTCCTGCAGGTGCGCGACAAGGCCGCCTTGCAGTTGCGTCAGGGCCTGCAGGGCTTGTTCGACAATGCTGACGACACCCTCTTCGAGATGGCCGACAAGGCCTTGGACCGCGGCGACCAGAACCTGTACTTCGAGGCCATGCGCGACCTGCGCCTGAAGCGCAAGAGCATCGAGCGCGGTTTTCTCGACACGTTCTATGATGCCTTTGCCCGTATCGGCCAGGTTGACCTGCTGGCGCACATGGCCGAGCCGGGCAACCTGCGCAGCAAGGCCCACGTAGAACGGGCTGGCGCGATAGAAGGCATGGTCGCGCGCGTGCTGTCACGCGACGGTATTGCCCTGCAGCAACTGGGCCTGCGCTTGCAGGTACTGCTCGACCGCCCCCTGCACGAGCAGCACAACCCGCTGGGGCCCGCAGCGCTGTGCGGCTACTTCCTCGACGCTGGCCGCAACCTGGGGGTTGGCCTGCGGGTCAAGCTGGTCCTGCTCAAACTGTTCGAGCGCTATGTGTTGCGCGATGCCGACGTGATCTATAGCGAAGCCAACCAGTTGCTGGCCGCCGCCGGTGTACTGCCTGAATTGCCGTCGGCACCACGTCGGCGTGCCGAAGATCGGCGCATGAGCGCAGGTCGTGGGCCGGCGAACCTGGGTCACGAGGTGGGCTCGGACGCGGCAGGGCAGGCTTTCTTTGCCTCGTTGCAAACACTGCTGGCCCCGGTGCGTGGAAAGTTCGCGCCTCGTTTGCAGGCGGTGGCCGCCGCCCAGCCAATCAGCACCGCCGACCTGCTGCGCCTGCTTTCGCATTTGCAGCACTATGTGCCCGCTACCCACGAGGCCGACGATTTCGAACTTGGCCAACAGCTTGAACAATTGCTGTTGCGGGTCAGCGTGCGCAGCGGCACACGCCGGCGTATCGATGTTGCCGACGAGGACATGATCAACCTGGTTGGCCTGCTGTTCGCCTTCATCCAGGACGACGACAACTTGCCGGCCAGCCTGCGTGCGCTGATCGGGCGTTTGCACATTCCGCTGCTTAAAGTGGCCCTGTTGGACAAGGGGCTGCTCAGTCGTGCCAGCCACCCGGCCCGCCGGCTGCTCAACGAGATCGCTGGCGCGGCAATCGGCTGGGAATGCGGCGGCGACGGTATGCGTGACAGCCTGCACCTGCGGGTGGAGCGTATCGTCCAGCGCCTTCTCAATGATTTTGCCGAAGATACCAGCCTGTTCTCCGAACTGCTCGAAGACTTCCTCGCTTTTAACCAGGACGAGCGGCGGCGCAACGAGCTGCTCGAACAACGCACCCGCGACGCCGAAGAAGGGCGTGCACGAACACTGCAGGCCAGGCAGCAGGTGCAGCATGCTCTCAACCAACGGCTGCGCGGTAGGTTATTGCCGCAGGTGGTGGTACAGATGCTGGTGCAAGCCTGGAGCCAGGTACTGCTGCTGGCCTGGCTCAAGCAAGGTGAAGCATCCCAGGCCTGGCGGGATGCCTTGCAGACGATGGACACGCTGCTGGCCAGCATCACTCCGCCGCATGAGCCGCATGCCTTGCTGCAGCAGGTACCGGGCCTGCTCAAGGCACTGCGCGATGGCCTGGCCAGCGTGGCCCTGGACTCGGCAGCGACCCGCGAATTCTTCCTGCAACTGGAACAGCTGCACCTGCGTGCCTGCGCGGGTACCGCGATGCAGCCCGGCACTGAGGGCCAGCCCTTGAGCGAAGTGCTGGTGGCCGAGGACATCGTCCTGGCGATTGCCGAGGAACCCGCTTGTGCTCCGTCGCAGTTTGCCGACGGGCAGGCTGTGGCCGTGCGTCAGGTGCAGCGCCTGCGTATCGGTACCTGGGTAGAAGTGCTGGACGAGGACGAACCGCTGCGCTGCAAACTGGTGGCGCGCGTCGACAGTAGCGACCGGCTGGTATTCGCCAACCGCACCGGCATGAAAGTACGCGAATGGAACGGGGCCAGCCTGGCCCGGGCACTGCATCGAGGTGAGGTGCGGGTGCTGGATGACGGGCTTTTGTTCGAGCGGGCGCTTGAGGCGGTGCTCGACGGGCTGCGGCGGTAGGCACAACTGTCTTGCACATTATCTGCAAGCTGGCACGATCTCTGTGGGAGCGGGCGTGCCCGCGAAACAAGCGCCGCGGTGGATGGCACCGGCTGCGCCGGTGTTCGCGGGCACGCCCGCTCCCACAGCATTACAATGATTCACATGCAAACGCCGTTGGCCGCAGGGCATACTGTTGACCTGTTCACGGCGCTCTCAGGATCTGCCCCATGCAATTGGACCGTGCCACTGGCTGGTTCCACGGAATCGGAATCACCCATTGCCCCTCGCCGAACTTCAATGCTCGCCCCGAAGGCGAATCGATTTCCCTGCTGGTTATTCACAACATCAGCCTGCCGCCGGCCTGCTTCGGTACCGGCAAGGTCCAGCAATTCTTCCAGAACCGCCTGGACCCCAATGAGCACTCGTACTTCGCCAGCATCAACCACCTGACCGTATCGGCGCACCTGTTCGTCGAGCGTGACGGTGCGGTGACCCAGTTCGTGTCATTGCTCGACCGCGCCTGGCATGCTGGTGTGTCGTGCTTCGACGGGCGTGAAGGCTGTAACGATTTCTCCATCGGCATAGAACTGGAAGGCACCGACGACCTGCCCTATACCGATGCCCAGTACGCGGTGCTGGAGCAACTTACCCGGCACATCCGCGGTGCCTGGCCGGCCATCGGGCTGGACCGCATCCAGGGCCATAGCGATATTGCCCCGCAGCGCAAGACCGACCCCGGCCCGGCCTTCGACTGGCCGCGCTACCGAAAGGCGCTGCAGCAAAACGAGGAAAAGGCATGAGTTTTCTGGTGTTGTTGCTGGCGCTTTGGGTCGAGAAGTTCTCGGCCCTGCGCCATCAGGTGCAGCGCGATGGGTTCTTCCTTGGCGAACTGGTGCGCCTGGAGCGCAGCGGCAAGGTGCACCCATGGTGGACGCTGGCCATTCTGGTGTTGGCACCGGTAGCGCTGCTGGTTTTGCTGCTGCATGTTCTGGACCCGGTGGCGTATGGCTTGCTGGCGTTGCCGGTGCACCTGCTGGTGCTGATCTACAGCCTGGGCCGCGGCGATGCCAAGGCATCGATGGGGCCGTTCCGTGATGCCTGGCGGCGCGGTGATGACCAGGCCGCGCTGCACGTGGCCGAGCGCGACCTGGGTCTGGCGGCCGACGAGCCGCAAAGCCTGTTGGTGCAGGTGCAGGGCAACCTGCTGTGGCAGGTGTACCAGGGCTTTTTCGCGGTGATCTTCTGGTACTTCGTGCTGGGCCCGGGTGCAGCCCTGGCCTATCGCTTGCTGGCTCTGTGTGGCGAACACAGCAAGCAACCGACGTTGAAGGCCCGTGCCGAGCAGCTCAGGCATATCATGGACTGGCTGCCGGTACGGGTGCTGGCCTTGAGTTTCGCCCTGGTCGGCAACTTTCTCGCGGTTACCCGGGTAATGCTGCACGAGGTGCTCAACTGGCACATCAGCGCCGCCCACCTGGTTGCCAGGGTCGGGCGCATTGCCGATGACATTCCCGAACAAGAAGACAGCCAGCGCGGGCTGGGCCGGCTCGACAGCCTGTGGGAACTGCTGCTGCGCTGTGCGGTGCTGTGGTATGCCGGGTTTGCGCTGTGGACGGTGCTTGTCTGAACTGACACGCTGGCTTCTTCGCGGGCTTGCCCGCTCCCACAGGTACTGCGCCGGCCTCGAGATTTGAGCGGTCCCTGTAGGAGCGGGCAAGCCCGCGAAGAGGCCCACGCAGGTGCAGCACTTCAGCTACCAGCCAAACAACTCGCAAGCATTGCGGGTGCTGGCTTGAGCCAGTTCGCCAACTTCCACACCCATCACCTGCGCCAGCGCCCCGGCAATCTCCGGCAGGTGTTCCGGGCTGTTCCTTACCCCGGGGAACATAACCGGCGCCATGTCCGGCGCATCGGTCTCCAGCACCACGCTGTCCAGCGGCAACCGCGCCAGGGTCTTGCGCAGCCGTAGGGCCTGCGGCCAGGTACCCGCACCGCCAAGCCCAAGCCGGAAGCCCAGCTTGATGTACTCGCGGGCCTCTTCGTAACTGCCGGCAAACGCATGTATCACCCCCGCCCGCGCCGGCTTGTAGCGCTTGAGCGTAGCGATCACCTGGGCGTGACTACGACGCACGTGCAGCAGTGCGGGCAGTTCAAAGTCGCAGGCCATCTGCAGTTGCGCTTCGAACAGCGCCTGCTGGTGGGCCTTGTCCAGGTCTTCGAGGTAATAGTCCAGGCCAAACTCGCCCACGGCACATAGCCGTGGGTCGCCGCGCAGGCGCTCCAGCCACTCGCGCAGCTGCGCCAGGTGCTCCGGGCGATGCTGGTCAAGGTAGACCGGATGCAGGCCGAGTGCGGCGAACAGGCGCTGATCAGCACAGGCCAGGTCCCATACCCGCTGGAAATTTGCCTGGTACACCCCCAGCACCACCATCCTCTCCACCCCGCGCGACGCCGCGTTGGCCAGCAGTTGTGGGCGGTCGGCGTCGAAGTCGGGGAAGTCCAGGTGGGTGTGGGTGTCGATCAGGCGCATGTTCAGGCCGCTGTAATACGTTGCTTGAACGTTCGACCGACGGCATGCACGCCAGGTTCGTAACGTTTGTCCTCGATCGCGGCCAGTGCCAGTTCCAGCGCGGTGGCGGCAATCAGGCCATGCTGCTGGGCCATGGCATTGACTGGCAGCGGCAGGAAGTCGAGCAACTGGTTGTCGCCAAAGGTACCCAGCTGCAGCTGGCGTGAGTCGGCAGTGCGCGCCTGCAGGGTGTCGAACACCCCTTGCAGCAGCACGTAGGAGGTCGTCACCAGGGCATCCGGCAGGCCGCCAAGGTCATCGATCAGTTGCTGCATCAGGCGCTGGCCGCACTCTCGGCTGAACGCTTCGCCCTGATAGCGGCGAACCTCGCCGGCATAGCCTTGCAGGGCTTCGTCGAAGCCACCGGCGCGTGCCTGGCTGACCGACAGCTCGGGGCGGGCGCCGATCAAGGCGATGCTGCGCGGGGCGGCGCTCAGCAAGCTGGCGGCCAGCTGGCGGCTGGCGTCGCGGTCGTCGCTGATCACTGAGCAGAAGTGCGCAGGGTCCAGGCGGCGGTCGATGGCGATTACCGGCAGGCCTTTGTCCTGCAGCTCGCGGTAGCTGTCGTCTTCTGGCGGCAGGCAGCTGGCGACGAACAGTGCATCGCAACGGCGGGCGCGGAACAGCTGTTGCAACTGGCGCTCGCTGTCGGGCTGGTCGTCGCTGCTGGCAATCAGCAACTGGTAGCCACGGGCGCGGGCACCTTGTTCGAGCTGCTTGGCGATGCGGGCGTAGCTGGGGTTCTCCAGATCCGGGAGAATGAAGCCCAGAGTGCGGGTATGCCGGCTGCGCAGGCCAGCGGCCTGCGGGTTGGGGGTGAAGCCGTGGGCCTCGACCACCGCGCGTACCCGCTCGACAGTGCTGTTGCTGATGCGCTGTTGTTCGGCCTTGCCATTGATGACGTAGCTGGCAGTGGTCACGGACACACCGGCCAGACGGGCGATATCGCTGAGTTTCACCGAATTTTCCTTGTTATTACCGGGGCTGGCTGTGAGCCCTGACCGGGTAGTTTGACCCGGCGAGGGCGCCACGCGCAGACGACCATTGTCGCAATTGTCCGACAGGATGGGGCTTTTTCCTCGGCAGATTATCGAGTAACGTGGCCGTCTGGTCAGATTAATCGTTTCAGCTGCCGAATTTTCTGCCTCGGCTGCCATCCGTGCAAGGCTGTTGAACTGGCCGTTCAAGTGAATTTCACAACAATACTCCAGTACCCGACCGGGAACTGCAAAAGGAGAAGGTCATGCTCGAGCTCGCCAAGGAGCAGATAGCCATGGGCCAGAAGGCCGCCGACAAGGCCGAGGCATTGCGCCTGCTGGCCGACCGGTTGGTCGCCGATGGCCTGGTCGCCGAGGGATACCTGCAAGGGCTGCAGGCCCGAGAGGCACAAGGCTCCACCTTCCTTGGGCAGGGCATTGCCATCCCCCATGGCACGCCGCAGACCCGTGACCTGGTGTACGCCACCGGCGTGCGCCTGTTGCAGTTCCCCGAGGGCGTGGATTGGGGGGATGGCCAGATGGTCTACCTTGCCATCGGCATCGCCGCCCGTTCCGATGAGCACCTGCGCCTGCTGCAACTGCTGACCCGTGCCCTGGGCGAGACCGACCTGGCCGAAGCATTGCGCCGCGCCGGCTCCGCCGAGGCGTTGCTGAAACTGTTGCAGGGCGCGCCGCAGGAACTGGCGCTGGATGCACAACTGGTCGGCCTGAACCTGGCGGCCGAGGACTTCGATGAACTGGCCTGGCGCGGCGCCCGCCTGTTGCAGCGCGCCGACTGCGTCGACAGCGGTTTTGCCGCCGTGTTGCAGCAGGCCGAGCCGCTGCCGCTGGGCGAGGGCCTGTGGTGGCTGCACAGCGAGCGCCAGGTGCGCCAGCCGGGCCTGGCCTTCATCACCCCGCAGCAGCCGCTGCGTTACCGCGACCAGCCGCTCAACGGCCTGTTCTGCCTGGCCAGCCTCGGTGCTGCCCACCAGGCCTTGCTCGAGCGCCTGTGCGAAGTGCTGATCGAAGGCCGTGGGCAGATGCTCTACCAGGCCACCAGCAGCCGCGCGGTGCTTGAAGTCCTGGGCGGAGAGGCGCCGGTGGACTGGCCCAGCGCGCGGGTCGTGCTGGCCAACCCGCACGGTTTGCACGCCCGCCCGGCAAAGGTACTGGCGCAACTGGCCAAAGGTTTCGACGGGGAAATCCGTGTACGCCTGGTCGACAGCGCGCAGCCAGCGGTGTCGGTGAAGAGCCTGAGCAAGCTGCTCAGCCTCGGCGCCCGACGTGGCCAGGCGCTGGAACTGGTGGCTGAGCCAGCCATCGCCGCCGATGCCTTGCCGGTGCTGCTGGCGGCCATCGAACAAGGCCTGGGCGAAGAGGTGGAGCCACTGCCACAGAGCGCGGCGACCGCAGCCGGCGCAGCGGCCGAAGTGCTGCAAGCGCCCGCAGCTGGTAGCCGCATCCACGGCGTGGGTGCTGCGCCCGGCATTGCCAGTGGCCCGGCGCATGTGTGTGTCGAGCGTGAGTTCGACTACCCCCTGCGTGGCGAGTCCTGCGCCCTGGAGCGGCAGAAGCTGCGTGAAGCCGTGGCGACTGTCAATGGCGAGCTGCAGGCCTTGGTCCAGCGCAGCGACAAGGCCATTGGCGAAATCTTCGTCACCCATCAGGAAATGCTCGCTGACCCGGCCTTGACCGATGATGTGGAGCAGCGCCTGGGCCAGGGCGAAAGCGCCGCGGCAGCCTGGATGGCAGTGATCGAGGCGGCGGCGCGCCAGCAGGAGTCGCTGCACGATGCCTTGCTCGCCGAACGCGCTGCCGACCTGCGTGACATCGGCCGCCGCGTGCTGGCGCAGTTGTGTGGCGTGCAGGCCCAGGCTGAACCCGAGCAACCCTACGTGCTGGTGATGACCGAAGTCGGCCCGTCCGATGTCGCCCGGCTGGACCCGAGCCGCGTCGCCGGTATCGTCACCGCCCAGGGTGGCGCCACCGCCCACAGCGCCATCGTCGCCCGTGCCCTGGGCATTCCGGCGGTAGTGGGCGCGGGGGCGTCGATACTGCTGTTGGACAGTGGCACGCCATTGCTGCTCGATGGCCAGCGTGGCGTGGTCAGCGTGGCGCCGCCGGCGGATGAACTGCAACGGGCCCTGGCCGAACGCGACCTGCGCGAGCAGCGCTTGCAGGCCGCCTGGGCCAACCGCTTCGAGCCGGCGGTCACCCGTGATGGTCACGCTGTCGAGGTGTTTGCCAACATCGGCGAGAGCAACGGCATCGCCAAGGTAGTGGAGCAGGGCGCCGAAGGCGTGGGCCTGCTGCGCACCGAGCTGATTTTCATGGCCCACACCCAGGCCCCGGACGTAGCGACCCAGGAAGCCGAGTACCGCCGCGTGCTCGATGGCCTCGACGGGCGCCCGCTGGTGGTGCGCACCCTGGATGTCGGCGGTGACAAACCGCTGCCGTACTGGCCGATCGCTGCCGAGGAAAACCCGTTCCTCGGTGTGCGCGGCGTACGCCTTACCCTGCAGCGCCCGCAGGTGATGGAGGACCAGCTGCGCGCCTTGCTGCGCGCGGCCGACCAGCGCCCGCTGCGCATCATGTTCCCGATGGTCGGGCAGGTGCATGAATGGCGCGAGGCACGTGCCATGGTCGAGCGCCTGCGCGCCGAGATCCCGGTAGCCGATCTGCAACTGGGTATCATGGTCGAAGTGCCCTCGGCAGCGCTGCTGGCACCACAGCTGGCGCGCGAAGTGGACTTCTTCAGCATCGGCACCAACGACCTGACCCAGTACACCCTGGCCATCGACCGTGGTCACCCCAGCCTCTCGGCCCAGGCCGACGGCCTGCACCCGGCGGTGCTCAGCCTGATCGACATGACCGTGCGCGCCGCCCATGCCCATGGCAAGTGGGTGGGCGTGTGCGGCGAGCTGGCGGCCGACCCGCAGGCGGTGGCCGTGCTGCTGGGCCTGGACGTGGACGAACTCAGCGTCGCCGCGCGCAGCATTGCCGAAGTCAAGGCCCTGGTCCGCCAGGCCGATCACCAGACGGCCCGCGCCCTGGCGCGCGAGGCCCTGCAACAGGACAGCGCCGCAGCGGTTCGCGCGCTGGTGGAGCGTTACTGAATGGCCAAGATCCTCACCCTCACCCTGAACCCGGCGCTGGATATCACCATCGGCCTGGATACCCTGCGCCCGGGGCAGGTCAACCGCAGCCAGGAGCAGCACAGCCACGCCGCGGGCAAGGGGCTGAACGTTGCCCAGGTACTGGCCGACCTGGGGCACAGCGTCACTGTTGGCGGCTTCCTCGGCCGTGACAACCTGCAGCCTTTCGAAGCGCTGATCGACTGGCGCGGCTTCGTCGACTGCTTTGTCCGCGTACCGGGCGAAACCCGCAGCAACATCAAGCTGGTCGAGGCTGATGGCCGTGTCACCGACATCAACGGCCAAGGCCCGGAAGTCGACGAAGCGGCACGCAGTGCATTGCTGCGCCGCCTGGCGCAGATTGCCCCGGGCCACGACGCGGTGGTGGTGGCTGGTAGCCTGCCACGTGGGATCAGTGCCGACTGGTTCCGCCAGTTGCTCGAACAGCTCAAGGCGCAAGGCCTCAAGGTGGCCCTGGACAGCAGTGGCGAAGCCCTGCGTGCCGGCCTGCAGAGCTCGCCCTGGCTGGTCAAGCCCAATACCGAAGAGCTGGGCGAAGTGCTTGGCCTGGCTGTGGATAACCCGGCGCAGCAGCGCGCTGCTGCCGAGCGCCTGCTGGCCAGTGGCGTCGAACACGTGGTGGTGTCGGCGGGCGAGCAGGGCGTCAGCTGGTTTACCCATGACCATGCTGTACATGCTTGCCCGCCCAAGGTGCAGGTCGCCAGCACGGTGGGCGCAGGTGATTCGCTGGTGGCCGGCATGGTCCACGGCCTGCTGCAGGGCGAAGCCCCGGCGCAGACCTTGACCCGTGCCACCGCGATCGCTGCACAGGCTGTTACCCAGGTTGGTTTCGGCATCCGTGACCGCGAGCAACTGGCGCGTCTGGAAGCCGCCGTGCAACTGACAGAACAACAAGAGGGTTGCCGATGAACATTGCCATTGTCACTGCCTGCCCCAACGGCCAGGTGTCGAGCGTGCTGAGCGCGCGCTTGCTGTCCGCCGCTGCCCAGCGGCGCGGCTGGAGCACCAGCGTCGAAGTGCAGGATGCCGGCCACCCCGAGCGGCAGCTGAGCGCCGCGCAGATCGCCGAAGCCGACTGGGTGCTGGTGGTCAGCACCGGCCCGGTGGACCTGGCGCGTTTCGTCGGCAAGCGCGTGTACCAGAGCACGCCGTCCCAGGCTTTGGCCGACCGCGAAGGCTTCCTCGATGAGGCGGCGGCCAATGCCCGGCTGCTGGCCGCGGTGCCCGGCCTTGCGGCCGAAGCTGGCAACGCAGGTGCACGCATCGTCGCCGTCACGGCTTGCCCGACTGGCGTCGCGCATACATTCATGGCCGCGGAAGCCTTGCAGCAGGCCGCGCAGCAACTGGGCTACCAGCTCACCGTCGAGACCCAGGGTTCGGTCGGTGCGCGCAACCCCTTGTCCGCCGAAGCCATCGCCGCAGCCGATGTAGTGCTGCTGGCCGCCGACATCGAAGTGCCCACCGCGCGTTTCGCCGGCAAGCGCATCTACCGTTGTGGCACCGGTATCGCCCTCAAGCAGGCCCGTGCCACCCTGGACAAGGCCTTGGCCGAAGCCAAGGTGGAAAACAGCAGCGATGCTGCAGCGGCGAGCACGCCAGCGAGGGGCGAGAAGACCGGGGTATACAAGCACCTGCTCACCGGCGTGTCGTTCATGCTACCGATGGTGGTGGCTGGCGGCCTGCTGATTGCCCTGTCGTTCGTGTTCGGTATCGAGGCTTACAAAGAAGCAGGCACCTTGCCGGCCGCGTTGATGCAGATCGGCGGCGAGGCTGCGTTCAAGCTGATGGTGCCGCTGCTGGCGGGCTATATCGCCTGGTCCATCGCTGACCGCCCGGGGCTGGCGCCCGGCATGATCGGCGGCCTGCTGGCCAGCACCCTGGGCGCCGGTTTCATCGGTGGTATCGTCGCCGGCTTCCTCGCCGGCTACAGCGCCAAGGCCATTGCCCGCTGGGCGCGCCTGCCCAGCAGCCTGGAGGCACTCAAGCCGATCCTGATCATTCCGCTGCTGGCCAGCCTGTTCACCGGCCTGGTGATGATCTACGTGGTCGGCCAGCCGGTGGCGGCGATGCTGGAAGGGCTCACGCATTTTCTCGACAGCATGGGTACCACCAATGCCATCCTCTTGGGCCTGTTGTTGGGCGGCATGATGTGCGTCGACCTGGGCGGGCCGATCAACAAGGCCGCCTATGCCTTCTCGGTGGGGCTGTTGGCCTCGTCGAGCTATGCGCCGATGGCCGCGACCATGGCCGCCGGCATGGTGCCGCCGATTGGCCTGGGTATCGCCACCTTCCTGGCCCGACGCAAGTTTGCCCAGAGCGAGCGTGAGGCGGGCAAGGCGGCCCTGGCGCTGGGGCTGTGCTTCATCTCCGAAGGGGCTATCCCGTTTGCCGCCAAGGACCCGCTGCGGGTGATCCCGGCCAGCGTGGCCGGCGGGGCATTGACCGGGGCATTGTCGATGTACTTCGGCTGCAAGCTGATGGCGCCGCATGGCGGCCTGTTCGTGCTGCTGATCCCCAATGCGATCAACCATGCGCTGCTGTACTTGTTGGCGATCGTGGCGGGCAGCCTGCTGACTGCGGTGGTGTATGCGGTGATCAAGAAGAGCGAGCGGGTGGAGTTGGCGGTAGCGCCGGTGAAGGGTTAGAGATTTCAGCGGGCCTTACTGGCCTCTTCGCGGGTGAACCCGCTCCCACAGGTACTGCACAGGCATCAGGTCCGGCGCGGTCTCTGTGGGAGCGGGTTCACCCGCGAAGAGGCCAGAACAGGTCAACGCCCGTGCTTTTGCCGCAACGGCACAAGCAGATCACCCAGCCCGTTGTGATCGATCTCGTGCATCAGCGCCAGCAACCCACCCAATTCCCCCGCCGGGAAACCCTTGCGCGCAAACCAGGCCAGGTAATCCCCCGGCAGGTCGGCAATGATTCGCCCCTGGTACTTGCCAAACGGCATGGTGCGGGTCACCAGCAGTTCGAGGGTTTCCGGCTTCATCATCGGCGCACCTGGCTGTTGAAAAGCGCCGACCATACTGCAATCTGCACGAAGGCCCAAGCGGCAATCATGCAGAACGCCGTTTTCAGGTTCTGCTCTGATATTCGTATCTATTTGATTTAGAAAGATTTTGTCGAGATTAAAGGCTTGGCACGAACGCTGCTCCATTACAGATGACTATCACCTGCCAAGGAGTTTGTGCCATGAGCAATCCCAACAAAGACGTGATCGACGTGCTGAACGACCTGATCGAGTACAGCAAGGATGGCGAGAAAGGCTTCAAGGCCTCGGCCGATGATGTGAAGAACCCCGAACTGAAAGCGTTCTTCGTTCAACGTGCCGGTGAGTGTGCCAATGCGGCCGGCGAACTGCAGAGCGAGGTGCGTCGCCTGGGTGGCGACCCGGAAACCTCCACCAGCATCAGCGGTGACCTGCATCGGGGTTGGGTCAACCTCAAGGCGATGGTCACCGGCAAGGATGAGGAAGCGGTGCTGAACGAGGTGGAGCGGGGCGAGGACCATGCCCTCAAGGCCTACAAGGAAGCCCGCGAGAAACTGGTGAAGCTGGGCCGCACCGCCAGCGACCAGACCTACACCCTGGTGGAAAAACAGCTGCAAGGTGTACAGCGCAACCATGACCAGGTCAGGGCCCTGCGCAACGCCGCCCGCGCCCGCGCCTAGCCGGCAGGCCCCTCTACCCGGTTGCGGCCTTTGGCCTTGGCCCGGTAGAGCGCTTCGTCCGCAGCACCCAGCACCCTCGCCAGATCGTGCTGGGTGCCTGACAGGCCGATGCCGATGCTCACCGTGACCGAGTGGGCATCATCGGCAAACGGCGCCAGCGCCTCGACACTGGCGCGGATGCGCTCGGCCAGCAGCTGCGCACCGACCAGGTCGGTTTCCGGCAGCACCACCTGAAATTCCTCCCCACCGTAACGCGCTGCCAGATCGGCCGGGCGACGGATGCATGCCTCGATGGTCCTGGCCACTTCGCGCAAGGCATGGTCGCCACCGGCATGGCCGTGGCGCTGGTTGAATGCCTTGAAATGATCCACATCCACCATCAGCACGGCCAACGGCTTGCGGTTGCGCTGGGCGCGGGCCCACTCCTGGCGCAGTACCTGGTCCAGGCGGCGGCGGTTGGCCAGGCCGGTCAGGCTGTCGGTAGCAGCCAGGGTCGCCAGGCCCTGTTCGGCCTCTTGGCGGCGGCGCAGTTCGCGGCCCAGCAGCAGGGTCAGCGAGAGGATACCCACACAGAGCACCCCGGTGGCCACGCTGACCAGGATCGCAGTGCGGCGCCAGGACTCGAACACGTCTTCGGCCGAATGCACCACCAGTACGATCAGCGGCAGCTGCGCGACCCTGGCGAAGGTGTACATGCGTGGTTTGCCGTTGCGGCTGGAGCGGGCGGTGAAGCTGCCGCTCTGCTCGCTGAGAATGCGTTTGAAATTGGGCCGCTCGGCATAGTTGCTGCCAATCCCTGGGTCTTGCGTGCGGCTGGGCTGGCGAGCCAGCAGTTGGCCGTCGGTGTTGAGCAGGTTGATGCTGCTGTCATCGCCAATGTCCAGGCGCTGGAACAGCTCACTGAAGTACGACAGGCGCAGTGCACCCGCTGCCAGGCCGGTGAATTCGCCATTGGCGTCGGAGATACGCCGGCTGAAACTGATGCACCAGTCCAGGTCGCCCAGCTTGGCCTTGAATGGCGGGCCCACCAGCAGGCCGAGGTTGGGGTTGTGCAGGTGCGCCTGGAATACCCCGGTGTCGCCGAAGTTGGCCTTGCGTGGCACGCTGCTGGTGGAGTCGCCCACCACATTGCCTTGCTTGTCCAGCCACAGCACGTCACCGCGCTTGCGGTCGACGAAGGCTTCATTGAATAGCAGGCGTTGGCGCAGCGGGCCGGGGATTTCCGGCAGCTCCTTGCGCCCGACCGCCCAGATCAGGCCCTGCAGCGACTGGTCGTAGAGTTCGACGTTGCGCAGGATGTCGCTTTCGATCAGCTGGACGATATTGTTGGACGAGCGAATTGCCGACAGCTCGACATTGTCGCGCTCGCGCGCCAGCAGGTAGCTGACGATGGCCACGATGGCGAGCACGGCAAGGCAACTGCCCAGATTGAGGATCAGCTCGGGGTGCGACCTGTAGTGTGCGAAACGCGGTAATCGGGTGGTCATGCTCGCTACTGCGTGGGCAGGGCCATTCGCGGCGGCGACATTCTAGGGAAGCGGGGATTGTCGGACAAGATTTGTCCGACGGAATCACGGTATACCTTGTTCTGGACTTACCACAAGCCCCTGTGGGAGCGGGTTCACCCGCGAAGAAACCAACTCGGTGTTTGGCACCGGCTTCGCCGGTGTTCGCGGGTGAACCCGCTCCCACAGGGGTTATGTGTGCTTCCTTTAAACCAGGATCAGAACACGTTCAACGGGTAATCCACGATCACCCGCAGTTCATCGTTGTCGCTGTTGCTGTCGATCGACGCATAACCCTGGCTGCCACGGTGGGTGGCGTAGCGCACCAGCACCGACAGGTCCTTCAGGTCACCCTCCTGGAACACATACTTCACGTCCAGGTCGCGCTCCCAGTGCATGGCGTTCTTGCCATCGGCACGGTAGTAGTCGTAGTGGGTGGTGTCCTGGACGGCCTTGGTCAGGTCGGCTTCACCGCGCGAATACGACAGCACCGTGGTCAGGCCAGGGATGCCCACACCAGCGAAGTCATAGTTGTACTGCAGCTTCCACGAGCGCTCGTTCGGTGCGTTGAAGTCCGAGTACATGCGCGAGTTGTCCAGGTAGATGCTGTCGCCCAGGTTGATGTAGTCGAACGGCGTGTTGCCATTGACCCGCTGGTAGGCGGCGGTGACGCTGTGGAACCCGGCGTTGACGGTGAAATGCACGCTATAGGTGTTGTTGTCGATCTTGCCCAGCAGGGCTTGGCCGGTGTCCTGGGTGTGATAGAAGTGCACGCCCGGGTTCAGGCTGACCAGGTCGTTGACCACGTAGGTGTAGTCGAAATCGGCGTAGTACTGGTTCCAGATGTCCTTCAGCTCGGCCGCATACAGGTTGGCGGTGATGTTCGGGGTACCGCTCCACGACGCGCCGGCCCAGTTCAGGTGCTTGCTCTTGTCGTGCTCGCCCAGCGAACCGTAGTAGGTGTCGATGCGGCGGTGGCCACTCTGGTTGTACGGCTTGGTGAAGCTCACCTGGCCGCCTTCGAGCAGCAGGCCGTCGATGCTGGTGTTGGTCAGGCTCACACCACGGAAGGTCTGCGGCAGCATGCGGGTTTCGCCGCCGGCGATCACCGGGTTGGTGAGGAACAGGTCACCGGCTTTCAGCTCGGTGTCGAACGCCTTGAGCTTGACTGCGGCACCGGCGGTGGAGAACGAGTGAGGGGCAGCACCCAGTTCGTCTTCGTTCTTTTGGTGGGTAGGCAGGATGCTGGTGCCAGCATGGCCGCCGCCACCGTCGAGTTTCAGGCCCAGCATGGCGTGGGCGTCCAGGCCAAAGCCGACCACACCTGGGGTGTAGCCCGACTCGAAGCGTGCAACCGCGCCCTGGCCCCACTCGCGGGTGTCGCGCACGCCGGCGTTGTGGTTGTCGCGGTTGAAGTAGGCATTACGGAAATGCAGGTTGAAGGACGAGCCTTCGATGAAGCCATCAGCCTTGTCTTCATCTGCCTGGGCGGCGAAAGGGATCGTTGCAGTCAACGCAATGAACAACGGGGTAAAACGAAACGCGGAAGGCACCGGTACTAGCTCCTTGGGTCTGGCGGTGGGGCAGTTTTTATTTTCGAATGTGCGTCTTTTTTATAGGTGGACGTTACAGCTTGGCTGATAGTTGAAGCACATAAAAAAAGCCGCTGATCGGCAGCGGCTTTAAAAGGCTAACATATCGGCACCGGTGGTGCCCATGGCGTAGCCAAGGGAAAACGGGAGCAGCGACAGCGCTTGATCAGCTGTCGGCATTGGCATCGACAGAAACCTTGGAAGCTGTCTGGTTTGCGTCTTTGGCGGCGTCGGCCTGCTGTGCGGCTACGGCTTCGCGGGCCTCTTGGTGGACCGCGGCGAACTCAGCATTACGGGTGACGAAAGCATTGGATTCTTCGGCCATGGCCAGGGGCGACAACAACAGGGAAGACAGGACGAAGACGCTGGCAATACCCATACTGTTGGACATTTGAAACTACCTTCTTGCGGTGCAAGTGCTAATGAGGACGGGGGTAAAGTTAGTCCTTTCAATGCACTTGAAACAGAGCGAAGCGCGATAAGCACTGTTGCGTAAAAGGTAACTATCGCAGGAAAAGCAATTGGACTTTCGCCGCAAACCCCCAGCCTAGAGCACTTCCACGGCCCTTTGTAGGAGCGGCCTTGTGTCGCGATGGGGCGCGAAGCGGCCCCAGGTTTTGTGCCACAGCAACAATTGCCGGGGGCTGCTACGCAGCCCTTTCGCGACACAAGGCCGCTCCTACAGAGACCGCACAGGCCTCAGAACTGGCAATTGGATGCCGAATGTATTGAACCCAGCGGCACTACGCACGAACACCTCCCCACCATGCATAAGCGCAATCGCCTTGACGATCGCCAACCCCAACCCATGGTTACCCCCACCACTGTTGCTACGTGCCGCATCCACCCGGTAGAAGCGTTCGAACAGCAACGGCAGGTGCTCATCGTCGATCGCCGGCCCCGGGTTGCTCACGGCGATGCTGACCTGCTGCGGCCCGGCATCGATCTGCACCTTGATCACCTGGTGCGGTGCGGTGTGCTGCACGGCGTTGTTCAGCAGGTTGATCAGCGCCCGGCGCAGCTGGGCCTTTTCGATGGGCGCCCGGGCATCGCCGCTCACGCTCACGCTGACCTGCGCGTCTTCGAGAATGTAGTCCAGGTAATCGAGGGTGGTCGCCACTTCCTCGGCCAGCGAGGCCTGGGTCAGGGCCGTGGCCTTGCTGCCCTGGTCGGCACTGGCCAGGAACAGCATGTCGTTGATGATGCTGCGCAGGCGCTCCAGTTCCTCAAGGTTCGATTGCAGCACTTCGAAGTAATGCTCGGCGCTGCGCCCGCGGGTCAGCGCCACCTGGGTCTGGCCGATCAGGTTGGTCAGCGGCGAGCGCAGTTCGTGGGCGACGTCGGCATTGAACGCCTCCAGCCGCGAGTAGGCCTGGCTTACCCGGTCGAGCGCAGCATTGAAGGCGCCGGCGAACTGCGCCAGTTCCGGGGCCAGGGCGTGGGTCTGCAGGCGCCCGTCCAGGCGCGGAGGGGCCAGGGCCTGGGCCTCAACGGACAATGCCAGCAGCGGGCGCAGGCCGATACGCGCCACCCAGTAGCCCAGCAGCGAGGCCAGCAGCACGCCGAGCACCGCCAGCCCGACAATCGCCACCAGCAGGCTGTGCTGCGCCTGCCAGAATGTTTCGGTGTCGATGCCGATCAGAAAGCGCAGCGGCGGCCGCTCGCCCAGGGCCGGCAGTTCGCTGACCAGCACCTTGTAAGGGTAGGGCCGGTCGGGCAGGCGCAGGTCGCGCATGCCCTGCGCGCCTTCGGCGAATGCGCGGACCAGCTCGCTGGGGTGGCCGTATTCGTAGGCCGGGTTGCTGCTGACCACCCAGAAGCGAATGCGCTTGTCCTCTTCACTGAGCAGGTTGAGCTTGTTGTTGATCTTGACCCAGTGCTCCGGTGTGCCGAAGCGGTTGAGGGTGGACTCGAGCACGCTGAAGCGCGCATCCAGCTCGGCCTGCGGCAGCAGGTCGAGGCTGCGGTCGACCTGGCGGTACAGCGCCGAGCCGATCAGCAAAAACACGCCCAGCGCCACCAGGATGAACAGCGCCGACAGGCGCAGTGCGATGGAATTACCCCGCACGGTTTTCCAGGACATATCCCATGCCTCGGATGGTGTGCAGCAACTTGTTGTCGAAAGGCCCGTCGAGCTTGGCGCGCAGGCGCTTGATCGCCACTTCGACGACGTTGGCGTCGCTGTCGAAATTGATGTCCCAGACCAGTTCGGCAATCGCCGTCTTCGACAGGATTTCACCTTGTCGGCGGGCCAGCACGCTGAGCAGCGAGAACTCCTTGGCCGTCAGCTCCAGGCGTTGGCCGGCGCGCGTGGCCTTGCGCGCCATCAGGTCGATCCACAGGTCACCCACCTGCACCTGCAGCGGTTCATGGTTGCTGCTACGGCGGGTCAGGGCTTGCAGGCGGGCGACCAGTTCGAGGAAGGAAAACGGCTTGCCCAGATAGTCGTCGGCACCCTCGCGCAGGCCATGGATACGGTCTTCGACCCGTTCACGGGCGGTCAGCATGATGACCGGTGTCTGCTTTCGCGCGCGCAGGGCGCGCAGCACGCCATACCCGTCCAGGCCAGGCAGCATCACGTCCAGCACGATCACCGCGTAGTCACCTTCCAGGGCCAGGTGCAGGCCATCGATGCCGTCCCGCGCCAGGTCGACGGTAAACCCCTGCTCGCTGAGGCCGCGATGCAGGTAGTCGGCGGTTTTTTCTTCGTCTTCGATGATCAGCACACGCATGGTCTTGTCCTAACTGGCACTGGGCGCCGCCGCACGGGCGGCCTGGCGGCGGTGGAACAGGCGCTCCAGGGCCAAGTATATGACCGGGGTAGTAAACAGCGTCAGCGCCTGGCTCACCAGCAGGCCACCAACCACGGCGATGCCCAGTGGCTGGCGCAGTTCGGAACCGGTGCCGAAGCCGAACATCAGCGGCACCGCGCCGAGCAAGGCGGCCAGGGTGGTCATGATGATCGGCCGGAAGCGCGTCAGGCAGGCCTGGTGGATCGCCTGCTCCGGGGTCAGGCCCTGGCGGCGTTGGGCTTCGAGGGCGAAGTCGATCAGCAGGATGCCGTTTTTCTTGACGATACCGATCAGCAGCACCACACCGATCAGCCCCATGATGCTGAAGTCCTGGCCCATGCCCCACAGCAGGATCAGTGCGCCGAGGCCGGCCGAGGGCAGGGTGGAGATGATCGTCAGCGGGTGGACGAAGCTTTCGTACAGCACGCCGAGGATGATGTACACCGCCACCAGCGCAGCCAGGATCAGCCACGGCTGGCTCGACAGCGAGCTCTGGAAGGCCTGGGCCGCGCCCTGGAAGGCGCCGCTGATGGAGTCGGGCATGCCCAGCTCGCGCTGGGTGCGCTCGAGGATGGTCACCGCATCGCCCAGGGCCACGCCCGGGGCCAGGTTGAAGGACAGGTTGGCTGCCGGGAACAGGCCATCGTGGCTGATCGACAGCGGCCCGGTGCTGGGCGGCGCCACATGGGCCACCGCCGACAGCGGCACCATCTCGTTGGTCAGCGGCGAGCGCAGGTAGAAGTAGTTGAGGCTTTCGGCCTTGCCGCGCTGGCGGGCATCCAGTTCGAGGATCACCTTGTACTGGTTGGTCTCGGTCTGGAATTCACTGATCTGCCGCTGGCCGAAGGCGTCGTACAACGCCTGGTCGACGTCGGTGGTGGTCAGGCCGAAACGTGCCGCGGCCTGGCGGTCGATATCGATGCGGGTGACGCTGGCGCCCAGTTGCAGGTCGTTGGACAGGTCGCGGAACGCCGGGTTTTCCCGCAGGCGCTCGGTCAGGCGTTGGGTCCACAGGTTCAGTGCCATGCCGTCGTTACTCTTGAGCACGTACTGGTACTGGGTGCGCGACGGGCCGGAGCTCAGGTTGATGTCCTGGCCGGCACGCATGTACAGGACGATGCCTGGTACCTGGGCCAGCTTGGGCCGCAGCCGGTCGATCAGTTCGCTGGCCGATACATCGCGTTCGCCACGCGGCTTGAGGGCGATCCAGAAGCGGCCGTTGGCGATGGTCTGGTTGCTGCCGGTGACGCCCACCGAGTGGGAGAACGCGCGCACCGCCGGGTCGGCCTCGATGATTTTGGCCAGCGCCTGGTGCTTCTCGATCATCGACGGGTACGACACATCCGCCGCCGCCTCGCTGGTGCCGAGGATGAAACCGGTATCCTGCAGCGGGAAAAAGCCCTTTGGGATGCCCACGTAACCGGCCACCGCCAGGGCCAGGGTCAGGCCGAACATGCCGAGGGTCAGGCGCTGGTGGGCGAGGGCGCGGTCCAGGCCCTTTTCGTACCACCTGACCAGCCGATCGCCGAAGCCGCCCTTGTGCTCTCCGGGCGGGCGGCGCATGAACAGTGCGCACAGGGTTGGCGCCAGGGTCAGCGAAACCACCACCGAAATCAGGATGGTGGCGGTGGCGGTAAGGGCGAACTCCTTGAACAGCCGGCCGACCACGCCGCCCATGAACAGCAGCGGGATGAACGCGGCGATCAGCGAGAAACTGATCGACACCACGGTGAAGCCGATTTCCCCGGCGCCCTTGAGCGCTGCCGTGCGGCTGTCGTCGCCGGCCTCCAGGTGGCGGTGGATGTTCTCCACCACGACGATGGCATCGTCGACCACGAAGCCCACCGAGATGACGATGGCCACCAGGGTCAGGTTGTTCAGGCTGAAGCCGAAGATGTACATCAGCGCGCAACTGGCGATCAGCGATACGCCGAGCACGCTGGACACCACCATGGTCGCCGACCACTGGCGCAGGAACAGCGCCATCACCCCGATCACCAGGGCCACGGCGATCATCAGGGTCAGCTCCACTTCATGCAGCGAGGCACGGATGGTCTGGGTGCGGTCCTGCAGCACCGACACTTCGACCGAGGCTGGCAGCATCTCCTGCAGCTTGGGCAGGGCAGCCAGTACCCGGTCCACGGTATCGACGATGTTGGCGCCAGGCTGGCGGAAAATCACCAGGTTCAGCCCGGGCTGGTCGCCGGACCAGGCTTTGACATAGGCGTTCTCGGCGCCATTGATCACCTTGGCCACGTCCTTCAGGTGCACCGGTGCACCGTCACGGTAGGAGACGATCAGCTGGGCGTAGTCGTCGGGGTGGAACAACTGGTCGTTGGCGGCGATGGTCGACACGCTGTGTTCGCCGTACAGCGCGCCCTTGGCCAGGTTCAGGCTGGTCTGCTGGATGGCCTGGCGCAGGTCGGCCAGGGTCAGGCCGATGGCGGCCAGTTTCTCGGGTTGCGCCTGCACGCGGATCGCCGGGCGCAGTTGCCCGGTGATGTTGATCAGGCCGACCCCGTCGATCTGGCTCAGCTGGCGCGCGAGCAGGGTTTCGGCGTAGTCGCTGAGGTCGTTGCCAGGCATCTGGCTGGAGCTGACCGTCAGCACCAGCACCGGGCTGTCGGCCGGGTTGACCTTGCGCCAGGTCGGCGGGTTGGGCAGGTCTTGCGGCAAGCGCGCGGTGGCGGTGTTGATGGCCGCCTGCACTTCCTGGGCGGCGGTGTCGATGTTCTTGTCGAGCGTGAATTGCAGGATCAGGTTGGTCGAGCCCAGTGCGCTGCTGCTGGTCATCTGGGTCATGCCGGGGATGGCGCTGAACTGCACTTCCAGCGGCGTGGCCACTGACGAGGCCATGGTTTCCGGGCTGGCGCCGGGCAGCTGCGCGGTGACCTGGATGGTCGGGAAGTCGGCTTCCGGCAGTGGTGCCACCGGCAGGCGCGGGAAGGCGATGGCCCCCAGCAGCACCAGGGCGAAGGTCAGCAGCAGGGTGGCGATGGGGTGGTCGATGCACCAGGCCGAAACACCGTTGCGCGTGTTCATGGCTGGCTCCGGCGGTCGGCCATTTCCGAGGGGGCGGGGGCGTCGGGGGCCACCTCGACCCGCGAACCGGGCTTGAGCCGCGACTGGCCATCGAGCACCAGGCGCTCGCCCGGCTTGACCCCGGCAATGATGTTCAGCCCGCTGTCCTGGTACAGCACCTTGACCGGCACACTGGTGACCTTGTCACCGTCCAGGCGGTAGACAAAGTGCCCGTCGACGCCGCGCTGTACCACAGGCGGCGGTACCACCAGGGCGTTTTCTTCCACGGCGGTGCGCAGGCGGATGGTGACCAGCTGGCCCGGCCACAGGCGGCCGTCCTTGTTGTCGAACTCGGCTTTTACCCGCACGGTGCCGGTGGTGGCGGAGATCTGGTTGTCGATCAGTGCCAGGTGGCCTTCGCCGAGCAGGCTGCGTTCGCCGTCGGCATCCATGTAGGCCTGCACCAGCGCCGGGGTGGGCGCCTTCAGCAGGCTTTGCAGGGTCGGCAGCATTTGCTGCGCCAGGGCGAATTCGACGGCGATCGGGTCGATCTGGGTGACGCTGAACAGGCTGCGGGTATCGCTGGTGCGCACCAGGTTGCCGGGGTCGACGTTGCGAATACCTACCCGGCCGGTCACTGGCGAGCGGATCTGCGTGTACGACAGCTGCACCTCGGCATTGGCGATGGCCGCCTGGTTGCCCTTGACCGTGGCTTGCAGCCGGTTGACCAGGGCCTGCTGCTGGTCGAGGGTCTGCTTCGAAACGCCGTTGTCGGTACTCAGCAGGCGGTAGCGCTGCAGGTCGACGTTGGCTACCTGGATCTGTGCCTGGCTCTGGCCAAGTTCGGCACGGGCCTGGTCGAGGTTGGCGCGGATGGCGCGGTCGTCGAGGGTGGCCAGCAGGTCGCCTTCCTTCACCCACTGGCCTTCCTTGACCAGCACCTGGGTCAGTACCCCCTCCACTTGCGGGCGCACCTCGACGCTGTGCAGCGACAGCACCGAGCCGATGGCGCTGGCATAGCGCGGCACGTTCTGCTGGACGACACTGACCACGCGCACCGGGATGGCGGTTTGTGCACGGGCGGCAGGTGCTGGCTGGCGCTGGCCGAACCAGATACCCGCTACCGCCAGGACCAGGAGTGCCAGGGCGGCGAGGATGACAGGGCGGGACGGACGTCGCATCGGTGCGGGCACCTTGGCCAGAGGGGAATGGTTGTCTGTATTCAAGCTTATAGCCCCCGAACCGGGTCGGCAGCGTGACCGCTGGCTGACAGCGCTGTCAGTTTTGCCTGCACCGCAGGAGATCGCTCGCCTTTTTGCGCTGCGCTGTCGTGCAGAGAACTGATCAGCCGGGTGATCCGCGTACCCTGTGGGAGCGGGTTTACCCGCGAAGAATCCAGCGCGGTACATGGCACCGGCTCCGCCGGTGTTCGCGGCTAAAGCCGCTCCCACAGGGATGGCGCCGGTTCATAGATCTGGAACAGGACAGTTGCCCCCGCCAAGGCATAGCTAGAAGCTGATGAAGGCGTAATACACCGGGGGCTCGTTGGTGGTGCGCAAACCATGTTCCTGCAAGCTCGCCACCAGCGCCGCGTCCTCCACATGCAGGGTCCACTGTGCCCGGCCAACCTCCGGTACCTGGGCCAGGGCCGCGCTGAACGTGCCCATGTCAGGCAAGTAGGCAGTAAACCCGTTGCCCTTGAGCGCGCTGGTGGTCATGCCCAGCGCCTGGCACACCGCCACCTTGGCGGCGATGTCATCGCGGTCGGCCTGGCGCGAGGCCTGCACCAGCTCCTCCAGCCCGGCATCGACCAGTTGCCTGCCGTGAATCAGCTCCGGCCCCTGTTGCCAGGCTTCCGGCGGGCAGTCCTTGCTGCCTGGTCGCAGCGGGATATGCGGGTTGATTTCCACCGGGTAGATGCGACAGACCAGCGGCCGCTGGTCATAGATGGTGCACAGGTCGTTGTCGTCGAGGTTGCGGCAGCGCCCGGGGTTGAAGGCGGCAAAGGTCACCGATACTCGTGCCTCGCCGTCGCCACAGGGCACGGGATGGGACCGACGCAGCACATGATCACGCTGTTCTACCGGCATGCCAGGGCCGTCTGCCACGAAGGCTTCGATCAGCACCACCACCTGGCCACCGTCGTCCGCCCAGCGGCGCGCTTCCTCCAGGGTCAAGGGCACGTGGTGGCCGGTACAGCACTTGCCGCAGCCGGTACAGGCGAAACGCAGGCTGTCGGTCACTTGGCTTCCGGGCTCCACTCGCTGACGAAGGCGCGCTGGTGCTGGCGGTCGTACAGGCAAAGTTCGGTGCCGGTGCGCTGCTGCATGTGCTTCTGGGGGTAGACGCCTTCGATCAGCAGGGCGCTCATGCCGACCTGGTCATCGAACTCGGCGGGCTTGCTGCGGGCGTGGGCATCCTTGAACTGGCTGGCGGCCAGGCAGGCCTTGAGCATCTGCTGGCGCTGCTCGTTCCAGGCCTGGCTGCTGGAGGCCTGGGCGATACCGCTGAAGAGAGCGCAACTGATCAGGATAGAGCTGAGAAACTTCATACGCGATTCCGGCAAGTTACTTGCGAGGGGCGCGAATTATGCCCGACTCGACCCCGGCGGCAAGCCGGGGAGTTTGTCTCCGAATATATCAGCGCTCGGCGAACACCACGGCGCGCGCCGCCACCACCAGACAATCGGTCAGCTCCGGCGAAGAGAACTTGGTGAGGATGGCATTGGCCCCGGCCTGGGTCGCCTTTTCGCTGCTCATGGCGCTGTCCAGCGAGGTGTGCAGCAATATGTACAGGTGCTGGAAATCGGGGGTTTCGCGCAGGGTGCGAGTGAAGGCGTAGCCGTCCATTTCGCTCATTTCGATGTCGGAGACGATCACGTTGATTTCCTGCGCGGTGCCCTGCAGTTCAAGCAACACGTTGATGGCGTCCTTGGCGCTGCGCGCGGTGTGGCATTCGATGCCGAGGTTGCGCAGGGTGTGCACCGACTGCTGCAGGGCCACCTGGCTGTCGTCCACCACCAGGATGTTGGCGGCGGCCAGCAGGCTGGCGTCTTCCTCGCTCAAGGTGCCGTGAGGCGCCTCCGGCACCGGCGGGGCGATGGCATGGATGACTTTTTCGATGTCCAGCACCTGCACCAGGGTGTTGTCGACCCGGGTCACGCCGGTGATGAACGAGCGGCTGCCCGAGCCGTAGGGTGGTGGTTTGATGTCGGTGCTCAGGCAATGCACGATGCGGCTGACCGCCTGCACATGCAGACCCTGGCGCGAGCGGCTGATCTCGGTGACGATCAGGCAGCCGCCGTCCGGGTCGGCCAGCGGCCGTTCGCCGATGGCGCGGGACAGGTCGATGACCGACAGCGGATTGCCGCGCAGGGTCGCCACGCCTTTCACGTGGGGGTGCGATTCGGGCAGCTTGGTCAGCGGCGGGCAGGGAATTATCTCGCTGACCTTGAGCAGGTTGATTGCCATCAACTTGCCGCTGCGCAGGGTGAACAGCAGCAGGGACAGCGAATCCGCGCGGGCATTTTGCGTGGCCATGGTGACCTTCGTGGGGAACAGGGGATAACCGGTTATCGGCCTGTTCGGACTTGGCTTTAGTCATTTTGCACCGAGCCAAGGAATGCTCTGGACCCTGTGGGAGCGGCTTTAGCCGCGAACACCGGCGCAGCCGGTGCCATGCACCGCGTTGGATTCTTCGCGGCTAAAGCCGCTCCCACATGTACCGCGCTGGTTTCAATCAGCGCAGCCCGAGCCTACGGGCCAGGCGGCTAAGGTTGGCGCGGTCCAGGCCGAGTTCCCGGGCAGCCGCTGCCCAGTTTTCTTCGTGCCGCTGCAAGCAGGCCTCGATCACCTGGCGCTGGTAGTCGTCGACGGCTGCGCGCAGGCCCCCCTCGGGTAGCGGCGCCGCCGGCAAGGGCACAGCAGGGGAGGGCGCGGTGCCGGGCGTTGCCGTTGCGCGCAGGTCCAGGTCGATGGCTTCCAGGGTGAGTATGCGTGGCCTGTCGGAATGTTGGCCCAGCGCCTTGAGCGCCGAGCGGCCGATCAGGTGTTCCAGTTCACGCACGTTGCCTGGCCAGTCGTAGGCCAGCAGCGCGGCCTGGGCCTCGCTGCTAAGGCGCAGGCTGTTCAGGCCCAGGCGCGAACGGTTCTGTTCGAGGAAGTAGCCGGCCAGTAGCAGCACATCACGCCCACGTTCGCGCAGCGGCGGCACATGCAGCGGGTATACGCTGAGGCGGTGGTAGAAGTCGGCGCGGAAGTTGCCAGTGCGCACTTCTGCTGCCAGGTCGCGGTTGGTGGCTGCGATCAGGCGCACATCCACCCGGTGTTCGCGGTCCGAACCCAGGCGCTGCAACTGGCCGCTCTGCAGCACGCGCAACAGCTTGGCTTGCACCGTCAGTGGCAGCTCACCGACTTCGTCGAGGAACAGTGTGCCGCCATTGGCGAGCTCGAATTTGCCGCGACGCTCGCCATGGGCGCCGGTGAAGGCGCCACGCACATGACCGAACAGTTCGCTTTCCACCAGGGTGTCGGGCAGGGCGGCACAGTTGAGGCTGACCAGCGGTTTGTCGGCGCGGTTGCTGGCCTGGTGCAGGGCCTGGGCCACCAACTCCTTGCCGACGCCGGTCTCACCGGTGATCAGCACGGTCAGGTCGCTGCCACCGACCAGGCGGATTTCCTCCACCAGGCGCTTGTGCGCGGGGCTCTGGCCAATCAGCTCTTTGTCCTGGCCGCTGGCCTGGCGGTAGATCTCCGCGCGGTGGTGTTCGTCTTCCGCGCGCAGGGCCAGGTGCTCGATGCGCTCGGCCACGGTGACCGTGGCGGCGGCCAGGCTGGCGAAGGCCTGCAGGGCGCCCAGCTCCAGGCTCTGGAACTGCCCGGGGGTGAGGGCATCGAGGGTAACCAGCCCCCAAGGGCGCTCGTCGACCATCAACGGGCAACCCATGCAGTCATGTACCTCCAGGTTGGCATCGGGGGCGTTGACCAGGCCGTCGTAAGGGTCGGGCAGCTCGGAGTCGCTGGCGAAGCGGGTGGGTTCCGCGCTGCTGAGCAGGATCTGGAAGCGAGGGTGCTCACTGACCCGGAAGCGCCGGCCCAGGGTATCGGGGCTCAGCCCGTCCACTGCCAGCGGCACCAGCCACTCGCCGTCCAGGCGCAGCAGCGCGGCGGCATCGCAGGGCAGCAACCCACGCATGGCCTGCAGCAGGCGGCGATAGCGTTCCTGGTCGGGCAGGTCGCGGGAAAGGTCGCTGACCAGGGGCAGCAGGGTGGTGAGCAAGGGCTTCGTGGTCATATGGACTCCTGTGGGTCGATATGACTATACGTCGAGGTGGGTCGTTTTGACATGACCTGCGTCAACCCCCTGATTTTGCTGGAGATAAAAGTTGGCATGATTGATGTAATAGCTCCGGCAGTCATTTGAAGCCACAGGCTCAGGAGTTGTTGCAATGCTCAATGCCGAACAACGTGCAATCATCAAGGCCACTGTCCCCCTGCTGGAAAGCGGCGGCGAAGCGCTGACCACCCACTTCTACAAGATGATGCTCAGCGAGTACCCGCAAGTGCGCCCGCTGTTCAACCAGGCCCACCAGGCCAGCGGTGACCAACCGCGAGCCCTGGCCAACGGCGTGCTGATGTATGCCCGCCACATCGACCAGCTGGAGCAGCTTGGCGGCCTGGTCGGCCAGATCATCAACAAGCACGTTGCCCTGCAGATTCTGCCGGAGCACTACCCGATCGTCGGCAGCTGCCTGCTGCGCGCCATCGAAGAAGTGCTGGGCAAGGAAATCGCCACCCCCGCCGTGATCGACGCCTGGGGCGCGGCCTATGGCCAGCTGGCCGACATCCTGATCGGCGCGGAAGAGAACCTCTATAAACAGAAGGAAGAAGCCGAAGGCGGCTGGCGCGGTACCCGCGAATTCCGCCTGGTACGCCGTGAGCAGGAAAGCAGCGAAATCGTTTCGTTCTACTTTGCCCCGGTGGATGGCAAGCCGGTGCTCAAGGCCGAGCCTGGCCAGTACATCGGCCTGAAGCTGGACATCGACGGCGCCGAGCAGCGCCGCAACTACTCCCTGTCGGCACTGTGCGACGGCAAGGAATACCGCATCAGCGTCAAGCGCGAGGCGGGTGGCAAGGTTTCCAACTACCTGCACGATGTGCTGGCGGTGGGCGATACCCTGCAGCTGTTCCCGCCGGCTGGCGATTTCACCCTGGCAGCGGGCGACAAGCCGCTGGTGCTGATCAGCGGTGGCGTGGGTATTACCCCGACCCTGCCAATGCTGCAGGCGGCACTGCAAACCCAGCGTGAGGTGCATTTCATTCACTGCGCCCGTAACGGCGCCGTGCATGCCTTCCGCGACTGGATCGACGAGCTGGCCGAGCGTCACCCGCAGCTCAAGCGCTTCTACTGCTATGCAGAACCGCAGGATGGTGCTGCGGCTGATGCCGTGGGCCTGCTGAGCGAGGACCTGCTGGCCGAGTGGCTGCCGCAAGAGCGAGACGTGGATGCCTACTTCCTCGGGCCCAAGGGCTTCATGGCGGCGGTCAAGCGCCAGCTGAAGGGCCTGGGTGTGCCAGAGCAGCAGAGCCGCTACGAGTTCTTCGGGCCGGCGGCTGCGCTGGAGTGATGTAGCGCCTGCACTGGCCTCTTCGCGGGTAAACCCGCTCCCACAGGGACCGCACAGGTTTCAAACCTTGTGGGGGCCTGTGGGAAATTTTGTGGTTTTCAACAAACCAGCCCCCACAGGGATCGCGCAGATTTCAAAGCCTGCGCGATCCCTGTGGGAGCGGGTTTACCCGCGAAGAGGCCGGTACAGGCTCACAGAGTATTCATCCCAGCCGCTGGCAAGCCAGCTCCCTTGCAGCATTGCTCCCGCCCGTGGGTAATCGAGAACGAAACGGTCGATCGCATTCGTCGCCTGGGGGCTGGCTTGCCAGCGGCTGGGCCGCACCTCACCTTCCTGCCTATATATAAAGGAGAGATGAAAGCGGCTGTGCAGCTTTCATCTTTAATCCTCCTTTAATCACGGTATCCTTCACTCCCGGGTGTCGAGGGGCTTGCCCCTGCGCGGCACCCGGGTAGCCGCTTTTTTGCTGCCCGGCGTTGAACCGACGTCGTTGCGGCCGGTCTCAGCCACACCGGATAGCCCTGCGCAGCGCTATCACGCCGCTTCCTCGGCACGCTCAAAGGCCCTGCCCAGCGTGTAGACTTGCGCCAGGCAGGCGGATCACGCTGCCACTATCCATCGAAGGAACCGGCAATGAACGAACAAACATCGCGCCTGAATCGGGAACGGCGCTTTCTGGTACTGTTGGGCCTGATCTGCCTTTCGCTGATCGGTGGCGCCCTCTACATGCAGATAGTCCTGGGCGAGGCACCATGCCCGCTGTGCATCCTGCAACGTTATGCACTGTTGTTCATCGCCGTGTTCGCCTTCATCGCCGCGGCGATGCCCGGGCGCCGCAGCCTGACCTTCTTCGAGGCACTGGTGGTACTCAGCGCCATTGGCGGAATCGTTGCGGCCGGCAACCATGTGTATATACTCGCCAACCCCATGGTCAGTTGCGGTATCGACACCCTGCAGCCGATCGTGGACGACCTGCCGCTGGCCAAGCTCTGGCCGCTGGTGTTCCAGGTCGACGGCTTCTGCAGCACGCCGTACCCGCCGATCCTCGGTCTGTCGCTGGCGCAATGGGCGCTGGTGGCGTTCGTCCTGACGGCCGTCCTGGTTCCGCTCGGGATCTACCGCAACCGACGCCAGGCTTAGACAAAAGTCCCGAATGGCATGGGGTCTTTTACGCCGCATGAGAAGAGGGAAAATTCGCTCACCGCTTGATCCAGATCAACCCGGAGGCCTTGCAGAATGCGGCTTTGGGGCCTATCAAGCGGGGTGCGACAAACTGTCGCGAAGTTGAATTTTTGAGCAGTATTGTTGCAGATTCTGTAAAGGACTGTTGCTCAATAAGTCATAGTCAAGGGTTGGCGACCTATCTACAATCGCCCCCAATTTCCGTTCGGCACTGCTTGCGAGTCGCAGGATTGAAGGAAGCCTCAGCGCTCCTTTTTGCTGACTTCGTCAAGTTTCGCCCAACGGCGATACCGGGCGGACCCCCCTCCGCGTTTTCCCGCACCAAATGGACTTGGTCTGAAGTACAGGCCTGTTGCCTACGAAACCATAAGCACCGCTAACCCGCTTGACGCCAAGGTCCTGCAGTCGGACCCCGGGCAGGAGCGAGTACGGGCGCGAAATGCCGCACTTGGCAGGACGAAGTGTTGGCTACCAAAACACAAATTGCATTGAAGCAAGCTGATCTAGAGGTCGTGAGATGAGTAAAAAGCGTTACCCCAGACTGTTTGGCATATTGCCCTTTTTAGGCATGCTTTTACTCAGTGGGTGCAACTGGACCCTGCTCGACCCGAAAGGTCAGGTCGGCATTGAGCAAAAGAACCTGATCCTGATCGCTACCGGCCTGATGCTGCTGGTGGTGATTCCTGTCATTATCATGACCGTGGTTTTCGCCTGGAAGTACCGTGCTTCCAACAAGGCTGCCACCTACACCCCCGACTGGTCGCACTCGACCAAGATCGAAGCCGCGGTGTGGATCATCCCGATCCTGATCATCATCGCCCTGGGCTACTTCACCTACCACTCCACCCACAAGCTGGACCCGTACCGTCCGCTGGATTCCGATGTGAAGCCGGTGCAGATCGACGTGGTCGCGCTGGACTGGAAGTGGCTGTTCATCTACCCGGAGCAGGGCATTGCCACGGTCAACAAGATCGTCTTCCCGGCTAACACTCCGGTCAACTTCCGCGTCACTTCCGACGCCGTGATGAACTCGTTCTTCATCCCGGGCCTGGGCGGCCAGATCTACGCCATGGCCGGCATGACCACCAAGCTGCACCTGATCGCCAACGAAAACGGCGAGTTCGACGGTATCAGCGCCAACTACAGCGGTGCTGGCTTCACCGGCATGAAATTCAAGGCTACTGCCACCTCTCAGGAAGACTTCGACAAGTGGGTCGCCGAGGTCAAGCAGTCGCCGAAGAAGCTGGACAAGGCCGAATACGACGCCTTGGCCAAACCAAGCGAAAACAACCCAGTCGCGCTGTATAGCGAGGCTTCGCCTGACCAGTTCCAGCTGATCGTCGACAAGTACGAAGGCATGAACCGCGGTCGTCCGAGCCACGAAGAAGCAGGCAGCAAAGATCTGGCCACTACCAAGGGTGTGGAATCGAGTATGCAACCAGCTGCCGGTGCAGAGGAGTAAGAGATGTTCGGTAAACTAAGCCTGGAGGCGATACCCTATCACGAGCCGATAGTCATGGTGACGCTTGCCATGATCGCGCTCGGTGGTATCGCTGTCGTCGGTGCTATCACCTACTTCCGCAAGTGGACCTACTTGTGGAGCGAGTGGTTGACGACTGTCGACCACAAGAAAATCGGGGTGATGTACATCATCGTCGCGATGGTCATGCTGCTGCGCGGCTTTGCCGACGCCATCATGATGCGTACCCAGCTGGCTGCCGCTACCGGTGGCTCCGAAGGCTACCTGCCGCCTGAACACTATGACCAGATCTTCACCGCTCACGGTGTGATCATGATCATCTTCATGGCGATGCCGTTCTTCACCGGCCTGATGAACCTGGCGGTTCCTCTGCAGATCGGTGCACGTGACGTTGCCTTCCCGTTCCTGAACTCCCTGAGCTTCTACCTGCTGCTGGCAGGCGTGCTGCTGGTCAACATCTCGCTGGGCGTTGGTGAATTCGCCAAGACCGGCTGGGTTGCCTATCCGCCGCTCGCGGGCATTCAGTACAGCCCTGGGGTGGGTGTCGACTACTACATCTGGGCGCTACAGCTCTCAGGCCTGGGTACGACGCTTACCGGCGTGAACTTCCTCGTCACCGTGATGAAGATGCGCGCACCTGGCATGAAACTGATGGACATGCCGATCTTCACCTGGACCTGCACCTGGGCCAACGTGCTGATCGTGGCTTCCTTCCCGATCCTGACCGCTGCACTCGCTCTGCTGACTGTTGACCGTTATCTGGACTTCCACATCTTCACCAACGAGCTTGGTGGGAACCCGATGATGTACGTCAACCTGTTCTGGGCGTGGGGTCACCCTGAGGTTTACATCCTGATCCTGCCGGCCTTCGGTGTGTTCTCGGAAGTTACCTCGACCTTCTCCGGCAAGCGTCTGTTCGGCCACCACTCGATGATCTACGCATCGGGCGCCATCGCCGTGCTGGGCTTCGCCGTATGGCTGCACCACTTCTTCACCATGGGTGCCGGCGCCAGCGTCAACACCTTCTTCGGCCTGGCGACGATGCTGATCTCCATTCCGACCGGTGTGAAGCTGTTCAACTGGCTGTTCACCATCTACCAGGGCCGTCTGCGCTTCACCGCGCCGATCATGTGGACCCTGGGCTTCATGATCACCTTCTCCATCGGTGGCATGACTGGCGTTCTGCTGGCTGTTCCAGGTGCTGACTTCGTGCTGCACAACAGCCTGTTCGTAATTGCTCACTTCCACAACGTGATCATCGGTGGTGCGGTATTCGGCTACATCGCCGGCTTCGCCTACTGGTTCCCGAAAGCCTTCGGTTTCACCCTGAACGAGAAGTGGGGCAAGGCTGCCTTCTGGTTCTGGATCTCGGGCTTCTACGTAGCGTTCATGCCGCTGTACGCCCTGGGCTTCATGGGCATGACCCGTCGTCTGAACCACTCCGACAACCCACTGTGGGAACCCTACCTGTACGTAGCCGTTGTCGGCGCCGTGCTGATCCTGTTCGGTATCGCTTGCCAGCTGATCCAGCTGTACGTATCGGTTCGCGACCGCAACCAGAACCTGGACGTGACCGGCGACCCATGGGGCGGCCGTACCCTGGAATGGTCGACTTCGTCGCCACCTCCGTTCTACAACTTCGCCCACATGCCTGAGAAGGTTGGCCTGGACGCCTGGCATGAAGCCAAGGAAGCCGGTGTCGCCTACAAGCCTGCGGCCAAGTACGAAGCGATCCACATGCCGAGCAACACCTCCACCGGTTTGTTCATGGGCCTGTTCCTGACCGTCTTCGGCTTCGCCTTCATCTGGCACATCTGGTGGCTGGTTGGCGCGAGCCTGGTTGCAACCATCGCTGTCTTCGTTCGCCACGCTGCGCGTGACGACCAGGGCTACATGGTTCCGGCCGAAGAAGTGGCGCGCATCGAAGGCGAGCGCATGAAAGCGCTGGCCAAAGCAGGTGCTCTGCCTGCCGGCGCACGTGTCGAATCGTTTGAGCGGGTGTAATCAATGTCCAGTCAAGTAATGCACGGTGCTGCTCATGGTCATGACCATGGGCATGACGACCACCACCACGACTCGGGCCAGATGACCGTACTCGGTTTCTGGCTGTACCTGATGACCGACTGCATCCTGTTTGCGTCGCTCTTCGCCACCTACGCGGTGCTGTCCGGCAGTTTTGCCGGCGGCCCGTCGGGTCATGACATCTTCCAGCTCGATTTCGTAGCTGTTGAAACGCTGTTCCTGCTGCTGTCCTCGATCACCTTCGGCTTCGCCATGCTGAAGATGTTCGATGGCAAGAAAGCTGGCGTTCTGGGCTGGTTGGCTGTGACCTTCCTGTTCGGTGCAGGCTTCATCGCGATGGAAATCTACGAATTCCATCACCTGATCGCCGAGGGCTTCGGCCCGCAGCGCAGTGGCTTCCTGTCGGGCTTCTTCGCCCTGGTAGGTACCCACGGTCTGCACGTGACCGCCGGCCTGATCTGGATGGCAATCATGATGTACCAGATCAACAAGCACGGCATCACGCCGACCGCCAAGACCCGCATGAGCTGCCTGAGCCTGTTCTGGCACTTCCTGGACGTGGTCTGGATCTGCGTATTCACCGTCGTCTACCTGCTGGGAGTTCTGTAATGGCTAACGCACACGACACTCATCACGAAGGTAACCACGGCAGCGTCAAGTCGTACATGATCGGCTTCATCCTGTCGATCATCCTGACTGCGATCCCGTTCGGCCTGGCCATGTCGCCAAGCCTGCCGAAGAACCTGACCGTTCTGATCATTGTTGCCATGGCCGTGATCCAGGTAGTAGTGCACCTCGTGTACTTCCTGCACATGGACCGCTCGAAAGAGCAACGCAACAACGTTTCGACGTTCCTGTTCACCACCCTGGTGATCGCTCTGCTGGTCGGCCTGTCGCTGTGGATCATGTTCAGCATCCACTTCGAAATGTTGGCCAAGTGAGGTAAGACTGCATGTCCGTTAAGCACTTTATCCAAATCACCAAACCGGGGATCATTTTCGGTAACGTGCTTTCCGTGGCAGGCGGTTTCTTCCTTGCCTCGAAGGGCCATGTGGATTTCGCCCTGTTCCTGGCGGTGGTGATCGGTACTTCGCTGGTGGTTGCGTCCGGATGCGTGTTCAACAACTGCATCGACCGTGACATCGACCACAAGATGGAGCGCACCAAGAACCGCGTCATGGTCCAGGGCGGCATGTCGCTGCCCCTCGCGCTGATCTACGCCACCCTGCTCGGGGTGGCGGGTTTCAGCCTGCTGTATGTCCAGGCCAACCCGCTGTCGGCGTTCTGTGCGCTGATCGGCTTCATCGTCTACGTCGGTTTCTACAGCCTGTGGCTGAAGCGTAAATCGGTGCACGGCACCTTGGTCGGCAGCCTTTCTGGTGCCATGCCTCCGGTGATCGGCTATTGCGCCGTGAGCAACAGCTTCGACCTGGCTGCGGTTACCCTGCTGGTGATGTTCAGCCTGTGGCAGATGCCGCACAGCTTCGCCATCGCGATCTTCCGCTTCAAGGATTACAGCGCTGCCAACATTCCGGTCCTGCCGGTGGCACGTGGCATCCTCGCGGCGAAGAAGCAGATCGTGCTGTACGTGCTGGCCTTCGTGCTCGCAACCTTGATGCTTACCCTCGGCGGTTACGCCGGCCTCGGCTACCTGGCCGTGGCAGCAGCCATGGGCCTGTACTGGCTGTACATGGCCTGGGGTGGCTACAAGGCCGAGGACGACAGCAAGTGGGCCCGCAAGGTGTTCGGCTTCTCCATCCTCACCGTCACTGCCCTGAGCGTGATGATGGGTGTGGACAGCCAGACCGCTGCGGACGTGCTGATGACATACGCACGCTGATACTGCTGCCTGTTTCACGAAAACCCCGGCCACTGTGCCGGGGTTTTTTTATGGGTGTTTTCCTGGGTTTTGAGCGTAGTGCGCTCACTGTGGGAGCGGGTTTACCCGCGAAGAGGTCGAACCTGAAAACATAAAATTCATATTTTCAAAAAATACATCTGAAAAGTTCTAACAAAACAGGAAATTGTCCTTTACAGGTATCCTGTCTCGGCACTATCTTCTGATTCAGGCCGCCACATCGGCCAGCGTCGCTCGGACGGTTCCGGGCGCTTACGTACTCAGAGGAAGCCATGGCCAACCCAGGTTCGCCGCGCCGCTTTGCGCGCATCGATCGTCTCCCCCCTTACGTCTTCAACATCACTGCCGAGCTCAAGATGGCTGCCCGCCGCCGTGGCGAGGACATCATCGACCTGAGCATGGGCAACCCCGATGGCGCAACCCCGCCGCACATCGTCGAGAAGCTGGTGCAGGTCGCCCAGCGTGAAGACACCCACGGCTACTCCACCTCCCGCGGCATCCCGCGCCTGCGTCGGGCCATCTCCAACTGGTACAAGGAACGCTACGAGGTCGACATCGACCCGGAAAGCGAAGCCATCGTCACCATCGGCTCGAAGGAAGGCCTGGCACACCTGATGCTGGCCACCCTCGACCAGGGCGACACGGTGCTGGTGCCCAACCCCAGCTACCCGATCCATATCTACGGGGCGGTGATTGCCGGTGCCCAGGTGCGTTCGGTGCCGCTAGTGCCGGGTGTGGACTTCTTCAACGAACTCGAGCGGGCCATCCGCGAGTCGATCCCCAAGCCGAAGATGATGATCCTCGGCTTCCCGTCCAACCCCACCGCTCAGTGCGTGGAACTGGACTTCTTCGAGCGCGTGGTGGCATTGGCCAAGCAGTACAACGTGCTGGTGGTGCATGACCTGGCCTACGCCGACATCGTCTACGACGGCTGGAAAGCCCCGTCGATCATGCAGGTGCCGGGGGCCAAGGACATCGCGGTGGAGTTCTTCACCCTGTCCAAGAGCTACAACATGGCCGGCTGGCGGATCGGTTTCATGGTCGGCAACCCCGAGTTGGTCAGTGCCCTGGCGCGGATCAAGAGCTACCACGACTACGGCACCTTCACCCCGCTGCAGGTGGCTGCCATCGCAGCACTGGAAGGCGACCAGCAGTGCGTGCGCGACATCGCCGAGCAATACCGCCAGCGCCGCAACCTGCTGGTCAAAGGGCTGCACGAGCTGGGCTGGATGGTCGAGAACCCCAAGGCCTCGATGTACGTGTGGGCGAAGATCCCGCCGGAGTACGCGCACCTGGGCTCGCTGGAGTTTTCCAAGAAGCTGCTGGCCGAGGCCAAGGTATGCGTGTCGCCGGGGATCGGCTTTGGTGATTATGGTGATGACCATGTGCGCTTTGCCCTGATCGAGAACCAGGACCGTATTCGCCAGGCGATTCGCGGGATCCGGCAGATGTTCCGGGCTGATGGGGTGGCCCGCAAATAAGCTGTTGGGGCCGCTTTGCGGCCCTTTCGCGACACAAGGCCGCTCCTACAGGGACCGCGCGTTTTTGAATCCTGCGCGGTCCCTGTAGGAGCGGCCTTGTGTCGCGATGGGCTGCAAAGCAGCCCCGACTGACTCAAGGGCGAACTTTCCGCCTGCACTCCACCGAACTGCCTACCTATTTTTCTGCACTCATTTCTCACCACAGAGACCCACAAATGAGTGTCTTCACCGCCTATTTCTGCGGCACCGGTTCCCACCGCTTCGACGACGCCAACCCCAACTTCTGGAATGGCGAGCTGGTCTCGACCCTGGCCAGCAATGACCAGGGCCGCGAATTTGCCCACTGGATCGCCGTTGACGGCCCCGGCAGCGGCAACCTCCAGGACGACAACCTGTTCGTCGAGCCCGGCGGCTACTTCAACTGGACCGGCCAGTTGTTCGGCCGCGGGTGGGAAGAGAACGTCAACCATGTGCTGCAGTTGATCAAGGGTGAAAGCAGCTGGCAGCGCACCAAGCTGAGCGAGGAGGAGTACGAGCGCCTCAAGAATGCTGGCGTACCCGTTCCGGATGTTTCTTCCACAGCCTCCTGGTTCTGGCGCACCTACGACTACGGCGAGCGCCATCCAACACCGCAGGAGTTGCAGGAGCGCATCATCAGCTTGTTCCGTAAGCCTCGCTTGCCGACCCAGGTGAACCTTGTGGGCTGGAGCAGGGGAGGGATCAGTTGCCACATGCTGGCCAACGCCATGGCGCAGGACGCTGTATTACGGGACATACCCGTCAATATCTTCGTCATCGACCCGGTGCCAGGCATCGGCAACCTGCAAAGCCAGCGGGTAACCCTGGCGGGCAATGTCCGTGAGTACGTGGGTTTCTATTCGCGGGACGAACGATCCAAAGGTTTCGCCTGTGTGATCCCCTCGGTCGAACCGGATACGCGGATGTGCATCTACCCCATGCCAGGCCGGCATGCCACGCTGGTGGGCAACGCCTCCGTCGACGGTGCGGGTGACGGCAAGGTACTGGCGGAGCCGGGGTTGATCGTTCGCCATTTTGCCGAGGTCTGCCTGACCCGCTGGGGTGTGCAACTGGACGAGCGCCTGTCCCTGAGCGACCGCCAGTTGATGCGATATCACATGGTCATGGCCGCTGCCGAAGGGCAGTACAAGGCCATGCGCAGCGAGTCGTATACCGTGCTTACCGAGGGCGAAGATGACGACCGCTTGGTGTATTGCGGCGAGGCCTGCATTCCCTTCAGCAAGGTGTGCGGTAATGGCTATGAGCCGACCGAAGGCCTTGGCCTGCAGCATTGGGATGTCACTTCCTACAAGGCATTACGCTAACTTGAACGGGTGGCCGGGAAAGACGTTGGTCGCCTATATTGAATCGTCGGATCAGCGGCAAATATTTTTGCATTCCCCCTCTATCCAGCCGCCCCGGCTTGGATTGAAAATGGCGCCGCGGGCCAGCCCCGATAACAACAACCTTCCCTTCGTGCCATCATGTCCGAATACAACCCTTGCCTTGACTGCGGCGCCTGCTGCGGGTACTTCCGTGTGTCCTTTTTCTGGGGCGAATGCCAGTCTGCCGGGGGCCTTGTACCGGACGACCTGGTGGTACAGATCAACCCCACCCGTGTTGCCATGATCGGCACCGATGCCAAACCCTGCCGCTGCATCAGCCTGCAGGGCGAGATCGGCCAGGAGGTGGCGTGCACCATCTACGCCAACCGTTCCAGCCCCTGCCGCGAGTTCGAGGCGTCGTGGGAGGGTGGGGTGCATAACCCCAGCTGCGACGATGCGCGGGCGGCGTATGGCCTGCCACCGCTGACCCCGCCTGGGGCCAACGAGCCGCATTGGCCGGATGATGGGGCTGAGGTGGCCTGATCGTATTTCGTTAGCCTGTACCGGCCCTTTCGCGGGTAAACCCGCTCCTACAGGTATCACCGTACCCTGTAGGAGCGGGTTTACCCGCGAAAGGGCCATCAGCTGTAAGAAGATTCTGAACCTGCAACCAAATGCTTCAGGTTGCCAGGGATTAGGAATTATCCTACGGCCTAAGTCGGATGCCGTCTGATAGGCAAGTAGCTACCTCAGAGATAACGTTTCGGCGTCGTCACAATTGGCGATCGGGTGTGAGAAGCCCGGTGTTTCGAGATGGCTTGCCAGTTATGGCAGCCGTGCGCGTGCAGACTTCGGTCTGGCCGGTGCCTCGGACACTGGTCTTCTCACCTCGCGTACGGCTGCCACCTTATCTGTGAGAAGGATGCGAGTGGTTGCCTCTGAAAATATTTCCGAGATGACTATGAAAAAACTTGTACCTGATCCACCCGTTACAGACCTTACTTACCAAGCCGCGAAGTCCCAGGCTACCCAGGTCATGGACATTCTCTCCAACACCATCCTCCAATACCTCGACGCAGAAGCCCCGGACCTGCGTTCCACCCTTCTCGAAAACATGTCGACGCAAACTGCCCTGTTGCACGCCTTGTTAGCCCACATAAAGGCGCAGGAGGCCCAGGCATGAGCGACCACCTCAAATCCCGCACCACCGTAGGTGCGGAGAAATTCCTTGAGCTGTACCGGGTAGAGCCGGGTGTACCGCTTGATCTGGCATTCGATGAATTGTCGGTGCTGATCGGCTGTATCAAACATTTGAACGAAGAGGCCGAGATGGAGGGCGACAAGATCGCCGGCAGCGCGGCACGTATTCTCAGTGCCATGGCCAAGGCGTTGGTCAATGACATGGAACTGGGATTGAATCGGGGCGCCTGAACGATTTTGGGGCCGCTTTGCGGCCCATCGCCGGCAAGCCAGCTCCCACAAGGTCTCCACAGGCCTCATGCGCAGTGATTACCCGTGGGAGCGGCCTTGTGTCGCGAAAGGGCTGCAAAGCAGCCCCGGGATGCTTGAACCGATCGCTTGACGTTAAACTGTCATCTCCTCAGCAATGGACAGGAGATCCGGCGTGACCCCACCCCGCAGTTTCCCCAGTGACCTCTGCCTCGACAGCCCGCGTCTGCAATTGCGCCCCATGCGCCATGCCGATGCCGCGCAATGGCTGGCGATCATGGCCGACCCCGAGGTCATGCGCTATTGGCACCATGCACCTTGGCAAAACCTGGCCGAAGCCGAAAGCGCCCTGGCCGCCGACCGCGAAGCCTATGCCAATGGCGACCAGCTCAAGCTTGGCATGTACCGCCGTGACAACGGCGAACTGATCGGCATGGTCCAGCTGTTCAACATCGACGATGTATCCCGCCGTGGTGAAATCGGCTACTGCCTCGCCAGCGCGGTGCAGGGCAGGGGCTACATGGACGAAGCACTGACCTGCTTCATCGACTACCTCGCCCACACCCTGCACATGCGCCGCCTGGAAGGCGAGATCGACCCGCGCAACCAAGGTTCGGCACGCACTCTGGAGCGCCAGGGCTTCGTGCTGGAAGGCACATTGCGTGCGCGTTGGTGCGTTGCCGGCGAGTTGTCCGATTCGGGTATTTATGGCCTTCTGCTAGAGCCCCCGGTTGCCTAGGAAGTAAATCTTTTGCCCGTTTTCTACCTGAGTTTCAGCCTGCTGCTGTATCTGCTCGCACTGTTCTTCGATGGCGCGCTGATGAGTGGCGACCGCCACATGCCGGCCCTGCAGATGCTGTTGTATGGGCCCTGGGGCATGCCCTTCGGTCTGTACCAGTGGTTTGCCAACCCGTTGCTGGCCCTGGCGGTCCTTGCTCATCGACGCTTTCGCCGGCTGGCATTGCTGGTCGGGCTGGTGGCTGTGTATCTGGCGGCCAGCAGCTTTGGAATTGACCGCCTGCCGGACAATCAGAGCTATGAATTTCATGACCTGGCCGGTTTCGGTGCCGGTTTCTACCTGTGGCTGGCGGCGATGGTGGTGTTTTGTGTGGGCCAGGCCTGGCATTGCTGGAGGGCACGTAGCGCCGACGACATGCCGGGCTGGAGCTGGCTGGATGTGGTGTTGATCGCGGCGCTTGGCGTGGCGTTGTATGCGGCAACGCAGATGCCGTCGCTGCGCTTCGAACCGGGCAAGGTACTGATGCCGCCGGAACAGCCACAGACGCTGTGATACCCACAAGCAGGGTTTATGACCAAGTATTTGGCTTGCCTACCGCGATGGCAATTGCGGGTTCCATGTGCAGGCCAGTGGCGGGACCATGGCGCAGCTGGAAGGTGGGACCTGTGTGATGAGCATGACCCGAGACCGCGCGGCGGAGCTGGAGCGGGTGCTCAGCCCTGGGCAGTGAGGTTGTCTGTACTGGCCTCTTCGCGGGTAAACCCGCTCCCACAGGTATTTCGCAGGCTTTGGGATCACGCTGTACCTGTGGGAGCGGGTTTACCCGCGAACACCGGCAACGCCGGTGCCATTCACCGCGCTTCTACTTGCGCGGTTCGCGCAGCGCCCGGGCCTTGAGGTACTCGCGCACTTCCACCGCATCCCCGGCAAACTCGATACGCTCTGCCTTCGCTGCACGCTGGTAGGCATACATCGGGTCGTAATACTCGCCCAGCAAGCTTTCGATGAAGACCCGGTGCAACTCCACCGAACCACTGCGCTGCTGTTCTTCCAGCGCCTGGCGCAGGATTTCCGACAGCCGCTGATGGCGCTCGCCGCCGAGGCGCTTGTGAATCCTGCCCATGCTCTGCAGAAGCGTCTCGGCAAACAGTCGAAGGCCATCTTCTTCACCATGCAGGCTGACGAACTCGGCGCTCAGGTCGATCACGTAGTCGCGCAGGATACGCTCCACGCGGTTGGCCAAACTGTCTTCCAGCCACACCAGTGGGTATTGCTGCATGCCCTGGTACAACTCCAGCGGTACGGTGCAACTGCCCACGATTCGGCCTTCGTCTTCCAGCACGAACTGCTCGATACCCCGGGCGCGTTTTTTCAACACGTCTATGGCCAGCCTGTTCTCGAAGTCGATCTGCGCTGGCTGTGCAGTGGCGCGCTTGCCAAAGCTGGAACCGCGATGGTTGGCGTAGCCCTCCAGGTCCAGCTCGTTGTCCAGCAGGTGCAGCACGTCGGTCTTGCCGGTGCCGGTCAGGCCGCCCACGAGCACGAAATCACATTGCGCGACCGCCTGTTGGGTAGTCTCCAGCAGGAAGTGGCGCATGGCCTTGTAGCCGCCCTCGACGAGGGGGTAGTGGATGCCCTTCTCATCGCGCAGCACTTTCTGCACAAGATGCGAGCGCAGGCCGCCACGGAAGCAGTACAGGTAGCCTTCCGGGTGATCCTCGGCGAACTTTGCCCAGGCCTCCAGACGTGCCTGCTTGATCTCGCCGCTGACCAGCTTGTGGCCCAGAACGATGGCTTCAGCCTGGCCCTTCTGCTTGTAGCAGGTGCCGACCTTTTGCCGCTCCTGGTCATTCATCAGCGGCAGGTTTACGGCACCGGGGAAGGCGCCCTTGGCAAATTCGACAGGTGCACGCATGTCCATCATCGGCACATCGTCGAGGAACAACTGGCGGAAGTCGGTGCAGTCGGGGCGCATCAGATCACCTCGACCGCGTGGCTCTGTCGCTCGACCAGCTTGCCGATCGGCGCCAGCTGCAGGCCCAGTTCGGCGGCCACCGCCAGGAACTCGGCTTCACCTTCCGGGGTAACCGCCACCAGCAGGCCACCGCTGGTCTGCGGGTCGCACAGCAGGTGCTTCTGGTCGTCGCTCAGGGCGCCGATCTTGTGGCCGTAGCTATCGAAGTTGCGCAGGGTTCCGCCGGGGATGCAGCCCTCGGCCAGGTAGTGGTCGACGCTGGGCAGGCGCGGGACGGCGGCATAGTCCAGATGTGCGGTAAGGCCACTGCCTTCGGCCAGTTCCACCAGGTGGCCGAGCAGGCCGAAACCGGTGACGTCGGTCATGGCCTTGACCCCGTCAAGCTTGCCGAAGCGGCTGCCGGGGGTATTGAGGGTGCACATCCAGTCGCGCGCCAGGCCCTGGTCCTGGGTGCGCAGCTTGGCCTTTTTCTCGGCGGTGGTGAGAATGCCGATACCCAGCGGCTTGGTCAGGTACAGGTGGCAGCCTGCGCTGGCGGTGTCGTTGCGCTTGAGGTGGCGCTTGCTGACCACGCCGGTGACGGCCAGGCCGAAGATTGGCTCGGGCGCGTCGATGGAGTGGCCGCCGGCCAGCGGGATGCCGGCTTCGGCGCATACCGCACGGCCACCGCGGATCACTTCGCGGGCCACTTCCGGCGGCAGCACGTTGACCGGCCAGCCGAGGATTGCAATGGCCATCAGCGGGTCGCCGCCCATGGCGTAGATGTCGCTGATGGCGTTGGTGGCGGCGATGCGGCCGAAGTCATACGGGTCATCGACGATCGGCATGAAGAAGTCGGTGGTCGAGACCACGCCGCGCTCGTCATCCAGCGCGTACACGGCAGCGTCGTCGCGCGAGGCGTTGCCCACCCACAGTTTCGGGTCCAGGGCCTGGGCACCGCTTTCAGCGAGGATCACATCCAGCACCTTGGGGGATATCTTGCAGCCACAGCCGGCACCATGGCTGTACTGGGTCAGGCGAATCGGCTCGCTCATGTGCACCTCAGGAGGTCAATTTGATGCGCGATTGTAGCAAAGCTGGCCTTTGCGCCTGCGCCTCTTATAATTCCCGTCGTCGGCGCATAAGCCGGCCTTTCCCCGCTATTGAACCGGAGAACACCCATGCTCAAACGCCCTTTGGCGCTCGCCGCCGGCCTCGTGCTGTCTTGCTGTGCCGTTGTCGCCCAGGCTGCCGACACCCTGCGGGTCAGCGCCATCCCTGACGAAGCACCGACCGAACTGCAGCGCAAGTTCAAGCCTTTGGGCGAGTACCTGGCCAAGCAGCTGGGCATGGAGGTGAAGTTCGTGCCGGTGGCTGATTACCCGGCGGTAGTCGAATCGTTGGCTTCCAACCGCCTGGACCTGGCCTGGTTGGGGGGCTTCACTTTCGTGCAGGTGCACCTGAAGGACCCTGCCGCCACGCCGCTGGTTCAGCGTGAACAGGATGCGCAGTTCACTTCCAAGTTCATCACCGCCAACCCTGATGTGAAGAGCCTGGCCGACCTCAAGGGCAAGTCGTTTGCCTTCGGTTCCATCTCGTCTACCTCGGGCAGCCTGATGCCGCGTTACTTCATGCTCAAGCAGGACAACATCAAGCCTGAAGACTACTTCGGCCGCGTTGCCTACTCCGGCGCCCACGATGCCACCGTGGCCTGGGTGCAGGCCGGCAAGGTCGATGGCGGCGTGCTCAACGCCAGCGTGTGGCAGAAGCTGGTGGATGCCGGCAAGGTCGATACCGCCAAGGTGAAGGTGTTCGCCACCACCCCGACCTACTTCGACTACAACTGGACCGTGCGCGGCAACATGGACCCGGCGCTGAAAGAGAAGATCAAGAAAGCCTTCCTCGGCCTCGACCCGGCCAACCCGGAGCACAAGGCGATCCTCGACCTGCAGGCCGCCAGCCGCTTCATCGAGACCAAACCTGAGAACTACGTGGGCACCGAACAGGCTGCACGCGAGGCCGGCCTGCTCAAGTGACATCGACAGTGGCTTCCAACGTGGCTATTCATCTGCACGGGGCCGGGCTGCGCCATGGCCAGGTGCGTGCGCTTGATGCCGTGAGCCTGAGCATCGGCCAGGGCGAGCGCGTCGCCATCATCGGGCCTTCGGGGGCGGGCAAGTCCAGCTTGCTGCACCTGATGGCGACTGCCGTCCAGCCCAGCAGCGGGCGCCTGGAGCTGCTCGGCGAACAGCCCTGGGCGCTGTCCGCCAGGGCCCGCCAGCGCCTGCGTGCGCGGGTAGGCCTGGTGCACCAGGCACCGCCCTTGCCACCGCGCCAGCGGGTGGTGACGGCGGTGCTGGCCGGCCGCCTGGGGCAGTGGGGTGTGCTGCGCGGGCTGCTCAACCTGCTGTACCCCAGTGATGTGCCGGGGGCGCGCCAAGCCCTGGCCGAGCTGGGCCTGGCCGACAAACTGTTCGTGCAGTGCGGGCAGTTGTCCGGTGGCCAGTTGCAGCGGGTGGGTATTGCCCGGGCGCTGTACCAGCGGCCGCAGGTGTTGCTGACTGACGAGCCGGTGTCGGCCATGGACCCGGTGCTGGCCGACCACAGCCTGGCTTTGCTAAACCGCCACGCCCAGGCCAATGGTGTGACCTTGGTGGCGAGCCTGCATGCCGTGGACCTGGCGCTGGCGCACTTCCCGCGGGTGATTGGTATCCGCGAAGGGCAGGTGGCGTTCGACTGCCCGGCGCAAGCGGTGACCGAGCAGTTGCTGGATGCGCTGTACGCCAACGAACAACTGGCTTCACCGCCAAGCCAGGGGCCGACCCTGACCGTGCAGATTCCGCGATGCTGAAGCTTGATGCCCGCGACCCGGCGCTGCTGCCGCGGTTGCTGCTGTCCCTGCTGGCGGTGGCGGTGCTATGGCCTGGCATCCGGTTGAGCGAACTGAACCCCGGGGTGCTGCTGCAGGCAGAGAACCGCCAGCAGATCGCCAGCTTCACCAGTGCCTTCTGGCCACCGGCACACGATGCCGATTTCCTTTCGCTGCTGTATGAAGCCACCCTGCAGACCCTGGCCGTGGCCACGGCCGGCATGGCGTTGGCGTTGCTGCTGGCGGTCCCTGCCGGGTTGCTGGCCAGCCGTGCCCTGTCGCTGCGCGCAGCCTCCCGTGGCGGTCGCGCCGGGTTATGGTCGCGGTTGCTGCGCCTGCCGGTGCGCTGGTTGCTGATTTTTCTGCGCAGTGTGCCGGAAATCGTCTGGGCGTTGCTGTTCGTGCGGGCCGTGGGGCTGGGGCCGACGGCGGGCGTACTGGCCATTGCCATCACCTACAGTGGCATGCTCGGCAAGGTCTATGCCGAGATCTTCGAGTCGGTCGACCAGCGCCCGGCGCATGCCTTGCTGCAGGCGGGTAGTGGCCGCCTGGCTGCGTTTTTCTACGGCATCCTGCCCAGTGCAGTGTCCGAAGTGGTGTCCTACACCGTGTACCGCTGGGAGTGCGCTGTACGTGCCTCGGTGGTGATGGGCTTTGTCGGTGCTGGTGGGCTGGGGCAGCAGATCGACCTGTCGATGCGCATGTTCGCTGGAGCGGAAGTGGCAAGCATGCTGCTGACGTTCCTGGTCCTGGTGATGCTGGCCGACCTGCTTAGCCGCTTCCTGCGTTGGAGGCTGGCATGAACCGGGTCATCAATTGGCTGGTGCTAGGCGCCATCGTGGCTGCGGTGCTGGCCTCGTTCGCGTACCTGGAGCTGGACTTGCAGGCGCTGGTCGGCAACGGCGGGCTGGGGCAGATGGGCGAATATGCCGGGCGTTTCCTGCACCCGGACCTGTCTGCCGGGCACCTGCGCGCGGTTGCGCACGGGGCGCTGGAAACCCTGGCCATGTCGGGCTTGGGTACCTTGTTTGCCATGCTGCTGGGCATGCTGTTGGCGCTGCCGGCCGCTGGCCGGTTCGGTTGGCCGCTGCAGGCCTGTGCGCGGTTGTTGCTGAATGCCCTGCGGGCCATCCCGGAACTGGTGTGGGCCGCGCTGACGGTGCTGGCGGCCGGGCTTGGGCCGAATGCCGGTACCCTGGCGTTGGCGCTGCACACCGCTGGCGTGCTGGGGCGGCTGTTTGCCGAGGCGCTGGAGAACGCACCGCCGGAGCCGGCGGCGGCCATCCGCTTGCAGGGCGGTAGCCAGGTGGCGGCATTCTGCTTTGGCACCTTGCCCAATCTGTGGCCGCAGTTGCTGGCTTATAGCCTGTATCGGTGGGAGAACAATATCCGCATGGCCAGCGTGCTGGGGTTTGTCGGTGCGGGTGGGTTGGGGCAGATGCTGTACACCACCTTGAGCCTGTTCCAGGAGGCCCAGGCCAGCACGGTGATCATGGGAATGCTGGTGCTGGTGTTACTGGTGGATGCGTTGAGTGATGTGTTGCGCCAGCGCTATGTGCGGGCCTGATGGATAGCCGGGGCCGCGTTGCGGCCTTATCGCGACACAAGGCCGCTCCTACAGGCAAAGCGCCGCCTTTGATGCTTGCGCGGTCCCTTGTAGGAGCGGCCTTGTGTCGCGATGGGCTGCGAAGCAGCCCCAAAATCCCTCAGGCACCCACAACTCCGGCACACTGCGCCTCCCGCTGCATCGACTCCAGGTTCCGCTCGATCGTCTCGCAAATGCTGTCCATCTGGATCTGGTGTTCACTGAGTCTGAACGGGCTTTGCAAATCCGTCCCGATCCGCTCGATGGCCAGCAGCATGAAGCCCACCACCGTCGAAGCCAGCGGCGTGAACCAGCCCAGCGATTCCACCAGCCCCACCGGTACGATCAGGCAGAACAGGGTGATGAACAGCCGAGGAAAGTACACGTAAGGGTAGGGCAGCGGCGTATTGGCGATCCGTTCCATGCCACCTTGGGCGTTGGACAGGTCCACCAGCGTCGACTCCAGCCTTGCCAGGCGAATGCTGTCCAGCCGCCCGGCCTGGTATTCCCGCGCCAGCAACGCCGCCGAACCACTCAGGATGTCGTTGGCGAAATTGTTCGAACGGTTGCGCCGCTCGAATTCCGCAGGCGGGATGAACGCCATCAGTTCATCCGGGCAGCGCTCGCCCTTCAAGTGTGCCGCCAGGCAGTTCACATAGGCGATATGCCGGCGCAGCAAGGTAGCCTTGATCGGGTTCAGGCCATCATCCGGGTCATCGATCAGGGTCAGCACCTGCCGCGCGAAGCTGCGCGAACTGTTCACCAACGCCCCCCACAATGTGCGCGCCTCCCACCAGCGGTTGTAGGCGCTGCTGTTGCGAAAGCTCACCAGCACCACCAGCGCCGAGCCCAGCAAGGTCAACGGGATCAGTGGCAGGGTGAACTTGCTGTTGAAGAACAGCATGAAATCGATGGTGACCAGCACATCCCAGATCAGCAGCCAGAACAGCGACCAGCCGATGTAGCCGACGGTCTTCACGACCAGGCGGTACTTGCGGGTGATGATGTCTTTCACGCGGGGTACCTCGAAACGCGGGTGATGCAGGATCGGACGTCGAGGCGCGGCGAAGGTTCGGGTGTTGAATGTTGCAGGTTTTTTATGACCGTGAAGAGAAAAGTCTGACCCCGCTATGGGAAATGCCTGAGTTCCCATATAAGGGGTAAGGCGACAGAGTGGGCCGCTTCAACACTTGAATGGGTGTGAAATGAGCGAAAAGTTGATCCCGTTTGATATGGCGGCCTTGTTGAGTAGTGATGAGGCCATCACTGAGTACCTTAGTCAGGTCCTCGCAGATGGCGATACCGAGGAAATAATTCGGGCACTTGGCCATATCGCTCGCGCACGGGGAATGACGCAGATCGCCACCGAGAGTGGGTTGGGAAGGGAAAGTCTGTACAAGGCACTCAGTCCAGGCGCAAAACCACGCTTTGACACTGTGCTGAAAGTCATTCGTGCCTTGGGTGTCGACCTCCTCGTTCAGCCCCATGTAGTTCCCCGCTAGCAGAACAGGGATTTCGGAGGGCTGAACGGGGAGGTTGGTCAGCTTCATGGCAGGTCATTCCTGCGCTGGCAACGGGGCGCGGTCGGAGCGGCCGAGGCCATTGCCTCCAGTACTTGGCGAGGCCGTGAGCCAGAGGGGCTGGTCGTCTGGATGCTACTCCACCGGGTCACTCACCGGCTTGGCAAAGATGGCCTTGAGTTCGCTGGTCATCGGGAATTCCAGATTCAAGCCTTTGGGCGGAATCGGTTGTTCGAACCAGCGCTGGTAGATCCCGTTGATTTCCCCGGAACTGTACAGCTCGCCCAGCGCCGCGTTCACCAGCGCGAGAAACTGTGGGTCATCCTTGCGCACCATGCAGCTGTAGATTTCCCGTGACTGCTCTTCCCCGACCACCACCCAATTGTGCGGGTCGCGGGCCTTGGCGCGTTCGCCGTAAAGCAGCGCATCGTCCATGTAGAACGCCGCCGCCCGACCGGACTGCAACATCTGGAAGGCCTCACCATGGTCCTTGGCGCTGATCACGTACATGTCCATCTTGTTATCGACGTCGTAGCTTTTCAGATAGCGTTCGTTGGTGGTGCCGGCGGTGGTCACCACGTTCTTGCCGCGCAGGTCGGCGAAACTCTTGATCCCGCTGTCTTTGGCCGTCAGCAACTGGCCTTTGACATAGATGAACCCATAGGAAAACGCCACCTGTTTCTGGCGCTCTGCGGTGACGCCGGTCGAGCCGCACTCCAGGTCAACGGTACCGTTCTGCACCAGCGGAATGCGGGTTTGCGATGTCACCAGGTTGTATTTCACCTTGAGCTGGGGCAATGCCAGCTTCTGCTGTACCCGCTCGACGATCTTGTTCGCCAGGTCTACCGAGTAGCCCATGGGTTGCCCCGAATGGTCGCCCACATAAGAGAACGGTACCGAAGCATCGCGATAGCCCAGGGTAATGCTGTTGGCTCTGGCAATCTTGCTCAGGGTAGGCCCAAGCGCTGCTTCGTCAGCATGGGCCTGGGTGCCTAGGAACAGGCCAAGGGTGCAGCCGATCAACGTGATTTTTCGCATTGTTATTTTCCGTTGTAGGTGAGGGGATCAGAGACATGCTGCAGTACGGTTATTTCCACCAGCCGCACGGGCGGTGAAACCCTGCAGGTCGATGGAGGGGCGGCGCTGGCCGATCAGTTCACTCAGCAGACGTGCGCTGGCGCAGGCCAGGGTAAATCCCAGCGCACCATGGCCAAGGTTCAGCCACAGGTTGCGATACGCCGTTGCGCCCAGCAGCGGCACGCCGCTAGGCGTGGCCGGACGCATGCCGGCCCATTCGATGGCGTAGTCATAATTACCGGCGTTGGCGAAAGTCTCGCGGGCCTGGCGCTTGAGCAAGGCCAGGCGCTTGGGGTCCAGCGACGGATCGAAACCGACAATGTCGACCATCGCCGCCACACGCAACTGTTCACCGATCCGGGCGTAGACGATCTTGCGGTCGTAGTCGGTGATGCTCAGGTCCGGCGCCCGTTGCTGGGCGCCAATCGGTACTGTCAGGCTATAACCCTTGAGCGGATACAGCGGCAGGTCGATGCCCGGCAGTGCCAGCAACGCACTGCGATGGCCGGCCGCAACCACCAGGTGCTCCACCGGCAGCACTTCGTCGTCCAGTTCAATCGCATTCACTACGCCATGCGCATGGCGAATTCCGGACACCGCCTGGCCCAGGCGGAACTTGCAGCGTCCCGACGCCTGCAAGCGCGCCGCCAGTTGCTGGCAAAAGCTGTGGCAATCACCGACTTCTTCATCCGGGGTATAGATGGCACCGACAAAGGGCGCCTCCGCCAGCGCTGGGTCCAGACGGGCACAGTCGGCGTGCGACAGCACCTGTTGTTGCTGGGGCGCGGCAAGGTTATTGCGCGCATGCTCGAAGCTGCTGGCCTTGCGGAAGGTGACCAGCTTGCCGTTGCGTCGCCAGTTGAAACCACCCAGGCCGTCCTCCTCACGCCAGGCTTGCAAGGTCGACTGGCTCAGCAGTGCGAGGCGCAGCAGATGGCCGGCGTTGGCGCGGTTGACCGAGGAGCGGCAAGCACCCAGGAATGCTGCCATCCAGCGCCACTGCGCACGATCGAAGCGCGGGCGCAATCGCAGCGGCGATTCACCGCGCAGCATCCAGCCAAGGGCCTGCAATGGCACACCTGCGTCGGCCAGGGGCGCCACGTAGCGGTAGGACAGCTGGCCGCCGTTGGCGAAGCTGGTTTCACTGCCCAACGAATCGCGAGCCTCGATCAGCGTCACATCAAAGCCGTCGCGTACCAGTGCGTAAGCGGTTGACAGGCCAATGACGCCACCGCCGATGATGCATACATGCTGAGCCATGTCAGTCCTTGGTCGTGGTTGGAACGAGGCTGAGGTTAGGGCCAGGTGACACGTGGCGAAAAATGAATAAAGATCGCTGAGCCATAAACAAAGGTTATGGACTTGCCATGCGCCTTCGCCATATCGAGATTTTCCAGGCCATCCGCCAGACCGGCTCGGTCAGCGGTGCCGCACAGTTGCTGCACGTTTCCCAACCTGCCGTGACCAAGGTGCTACAGCACGCCGAGCAGCAACTGGGCTTCCCGTTGTTCCTGCGGGTGCGCGGCAAGCTGCAGCCCACGCCCGAAGCGCTGGAGCTGGAGCGTGAGGTCGACAAGGTCACGGAGAGCCTGCAAGGGGTGCGACGCCTTGCGCAAAGCCTGCGTCGCGCGCCAGGCCACAGCCTGCGGATCGGTGCGACCCCGGCACTGGCCCTGTCGCTGCTGCCGCCGGCCATTCATGAATGGACCCAGCGTTATCCGGATATCGCCTGCGAGTTGTCCAGCGCCCACAGTCGCGAACTGGTGCAGAACCTGTTGATGCGGGAGATCGATGTCGCCCTGACCTTGCAACAGCCAGATCACCCTGCGCTCAAGGCTCAGGCGCTGGCCAGCGGAGTTTTGGTGGCATTGGCACCGGCAGGTTATTGGCCGCTGGAAGATGAAGGCAAGCCGCTGCCGTTGGCGGCACTGGCCGGTGCGCCCATGATCGGGCTGTCCAGCGCCGACCCGCTGTCGGTGCGCCTCGAAAGCTACCTCAAGGCGGTGGAGCCGCCGCCACGGGTGAGCATCGCGGTGCAAACCTATTCACTGGCCAGGGCGATGGTCGAATCCGGTGCTGGGCTGGCGGTGATCGATCCCTTCACCGCACTTGGCGCGGCGCCTGGGGCGACCGCGATCAGGCCGCTGACCCCGGCGCTGCCGATTACCTTGTATGCGGTGACCCGCACTGCCGAACCGTCACCGCATACATTGAGCGAGCTGCTGACGATTTTCAGCAGCCGTGCCCAGGGGCAGCTGGATCGCTGGCGTTGACCGGACGGGCAAAAAAAAACCGACCATAAGGTCGGTTTTTTCCGGATCTTGGTGCCCCGAGGGAGACTCGAACTCCCACTCCTTTCGAAAACGGATTTTGAATCCGCCGCGTCTACCAATTCCGCCATCAGGGCATGTGGCGCGCAGTATAGAGAGCCACCGCTGGTCGGTCAATCGGCTTTCATGGTCAATTTTCACACATTGGGCTAAACTTCCCGGCCCTGCCGAACCGAACATCATCATGCGCGTCGCCGATTTTTCCTTCGAACTCCCCGATTCCCTGATCGCCCGCCACCCATTGGCCGAGCGCCATGGCAGCCGTCTGCTGGTCCTCGATGGACCGAGCGGCGCGCTGGCGCACCGGCAATTCCCCGATTTGCTCGAGTACCTGCGCCCCGGTGACCTGATGGTGTTCAACAACACCCGGGTCATCCCGGCGCGGTTGTTTGGCCAGAAAGCTTCCGGCGGCAAGCTGGAAGTGCTGGTCGAGCGCGTGCTCGACAGCCATCGGGTGCTGGCCCATGTGCGCGCCAGCAAAGCGCCCAAGGTAGGCGCGGTCATCCTCATCGATGGCGGCGGCGAGGCCGAAATGGTCGCGCGCCATGACACGCTGTTCGAGCTGCGCTTCACCGAAGAGGTGCTGCCGCTGCTCGACCGCGTCGGCCACATGCCGCTGCCGCCCTACATCGACCGCCCGGACGAGGGCGCCGACCGTGAGCGCTACCAGACTGTGTACGCCGAACGAGCCGGTGCAGTCGCCGCACCGACCGCAGGCTTGCACTTCGATGAGGCGTTGCTGGAGAAGATTGCCGCCAAGGGTGTAGAGCGTGCCTTCGTCACCTTGCACGTGGGCGCGGGCACCTTTCAGCCGGTGCGGGTCGACAAGATCGAAGACCACCACATGCATAAAGAGTGGCTCGAAGTGGGCCAGGATGTGGTCGATGCCATCGAGGCCTGCCGCGCCCGTGGCGGCCGGGTGGTCGCGGTCGGCACCACCAGCGTGCGTTCGCTGGAGAGCGCGGCGCGCGATGGCGTGCTCAAGGCCTTCAGCGGCGACACCGACATCTTCATCTACCCGGGCCGGCCGTTCCATGTGGTCGACGCGCTCGTCACCAATTTCCACCTGCCGGAGTCCACGCTGCTGATGCTGGTCTCGGCCTTCGCCGGCTACCCCGAGACCATGGCCGCCTACGCGGCGGCGGTCGAGCAGGGGTACCGCTTCTTCAGTTACGGTGATGCCATGTTCATCACCCGCAATCCGGCGCCACGCGGGCCCGAGGATCAAGCATGAGTCGCACTTGTCGAATGTCCTTCGAACTGCTGGCCACCGACGGCAAGGCCCGTCGTGGCCGCATCACCTTCCCACGCGGCACCGTGGAAACCCCGGCGTTCATGCCGGTGGGCACCTATGGCACGGTCAAGGGCATGCTGCCGCGCGACATCGAGGCCATCGGCGCCGAGATGATCCTGGGCAACACCTTCCACCTGTGGCTGCGCCCGGGCACCGAGGTGATCAAGAAGCACAACGGCCTGCACGACTTCATGCAGTGGAAAGGCCCGATCCTCACCGACTCCGGTGGCTTCCAGGTGTTCAGCCTGGGCGCCATGCGCAAGATCAAGGAAGAGGGCGTGACCTTCGCCTCGCCGGTCGATGGCGCCAAGGTGTTCATGGGCCCGGAAGAGTCGATGCAGGTGCAGCGTGACCTGGGCTCGGACGTGGTGATGATCTTCGACGAGTGCACCCCATACCCGGCCGAGCACGATGTGGCGCGCGCGTCCATGGAACTGTCGCTGCGCTGGGCCCAGCGCTCGAAGAACGCCCACGCCGACAACACCGCGGCGCTGTTCGGTATCGTCCAGGGCGGCATGTACCAGGACCTGCGCATGCGCTCGCTGGAAGGCCTGGAAAACATCGGCTTCGACGGCCTGGCCATCGGTGGCCTGTCGGTGGGCGAGCCCAAGCACGAAATGATCAAGGTGCTGGATTACCTGCCGGGCCAGATGCCTGCTGACAAACCTCGTTACCTTATGGGGGTAGGCAAACCGGAAGATCTCGTTGAGGGTGTGCGCCGCGGCGTCGACATGTTCGACTGCGTGATGCCGACGCGTAACGCGCGCAACGGTCATCTGTTCGTCGATACAGGGGTGATCAAGATCCGCAATGCGTTCCATCGCCACGATGATTCGCCGCTGGATCCGACCTGTGACTGCTACACCTGCACCAACTTCTCCCGCGCCTATCTCCATCACCTGGACAAGTGCGGCGAAATGCTGAGCAGCATGCTGAATACCATCCACAACTTGCGCCATTACCAGCGCTTGATGGCCGGTTTACGCGAGGCTATTCAACAGGGTAAATTGGCCGCCTTTGTCGACGCCTTCTACGCCAAGCGCGGGCTTCCTGTGCCGCCTTTGGACTGACTGTCCGCATCCATTATTAGAAAATTACATTAGGAGTGCCCAATGAGCTTCTTGATCCCCGCCGCATACGCGGACGCCGCAGCACCCGCCGCCGGCCCAGCCGGTACCGGCTTCGAGTGGATTTTCCTGGTCGGTTTCCTGGTCATCTTCTACCTGATGATCTGGCGCCCGCAGGCCAAGCGTGCAAAAGAGCAGAAGAACCTGCTGAGCAACTTGCAGAAGGGTGACGAAGTTGTCACCAACGGCGGCATCGCCGGCAAGATCGTCAAGGTTTCCGATGATTTCGTGGTACTGGAAGTTTCCGACAACGTCGAGCTGAAGTTCCAGAAGGGTGCCATCGCGGCCACCCTGCCAAAAGGTACGCTCAAGGCTATCTGAGTTACCGGTTTTTCTTTCCAGTCGGGGCGCGCAACGCGCCCCGCGTCTTGAACGGGCGGCGTGATGCTGAACAAATATCCTCTGTGGAAATATGCACTGATCGTGCTGGTACTGGTGGTCGGTTTCATTTATTCCGCTCCCAACCTCTACCCGGATGATCCGGCGGTACAGATCAGTGGTGCCAGCTCGGCGCTGCAGGTGAACCAGGCCGACCTCGACCGCGTCAGCAAGGCGCTGGGCGATGCCAAGATCGCCGTCAAGGGCGCTAGCCTGGGTGAGAAAGGCAGCGGGCTGATCCGCCTGACCAATCAGGAAGACCAGCTGCCAGCCAAGGATGTAGTGCGCAAGGCACTGGGCGATGATTACGTCGTGGCCCTGAACCTGGCCCAGACTACCCCGCAATGGCTGCGCAACCTGGGCGCAAGCCCGATGAAGCTGGGCCTGGACCTGTCCGGTGGTGTGCACTTCCTGCTGGAAGTGGACATGGACAAGGCCATGAACGCCCGCATGAAAGTCTACGAAGGCGAGGTCAAGACCTTGCTGCGCAAAGAGCGCGTCCGCTACCGCAGCCTGCCTCAGCAGGATGGCGGCATCATGCTGGGCTTCGCTGACGATGCTACCCGCGAACAGGCTCGTGCCCTGATCCGGAAGAATTTCAATGACTTCGACCTGACCACCACCGAGCGCAACGAGCTCGCCGTGCTGCGTCTGGCGCTGACCCAGGCGAAAGTCGCCGAGATCCGCGAATACTCGATCAAGCAGAACCTCACCACCGTCCGCAACCGGGTCAACGAGCTGGGTGTGGCCGAGCCGCTGGTACAGCGCCAGGGCGCCAACCGCATCGTGGTCGAGCTGCCAGGCGTGCAGGACACTGCCGAAGCCAAGCGTATCCTGGGTAAAACCGCCAACCTGGAGTTCCGCTTCGGTGCCGAGCCGGGCGCTTCCAAGGCCACTACCGAGGTGTTCGAGTTCCGTGAGGGCGGCCGTTCCGCCGCGGTCGAGCGCGGCCTGATCATCACCGGTGACCAGGTAACCGACGCTCAGGCCAGCTTCGACGAACAAGGTCGCCCGCAGGTGAACATCCGCCTGGATGGCCACGGTGGCGAGCTGATGACCCGCGCTACCCGCAGCAACGTCGGCCGCAGCATGGCGGTGATCTTCATCGAGCAGAAGCCGGTCACCCGCTACGTCAAGCAGACCGTCGACGGCGTCGAGAAGGACGTTGCCGTACAGAGCTTCCAGGAAGAGAAGAAGATCATCAGCCTGGCGACCATCCAGTCGCCGCTGGGCAGCCAGTTCCGCATCACCGGCCTGAACGGCCAGGGCGAATCGTCCGAACTGGCCCTGCTGCTGCGTGCCGGTGGCCTGGCTGCGCCGATGTACTTCGCTGAAGAACGTACCATCGGCCCAAGCCTGGGTGCCGACAACATCACCAAGGGTATCGATGCATCGCTGTGGGGCATGCTGTTCGTCTCGCTGTTCATCATCGCCATCTACCGCGCCTTCGGTGTGATCGCCACCATCGCCCTGGCGGGCAACATGGTCCTGCTGCTGGCGCTGATGTCGCTGCTGGGCGCGACCCTGACCCTGCCGGGTATTGCCGGTATCGTGTTGACCATGGGTATGGCGGTGGACGCCAACGTGCTGATCTTCTCGCGTATCCGCGAAGAGCTGAACGCCGGCATGTCGGTGCAGCGCGCCATTCATGAAGGCTTCAACCGCGCCTACACCGCGATCATCGACGCCAACCTGACCAGCCTGCTGGTCGGCGGCATCCTGTTCGCCATGGGTACCGGCCCGGTCAAGGGCTTTGCGGTCACCATGTCCCTCGGGATTTTCACCTCGATGTTCACCGCCGTCATGGTGACCCGTGCAATGGTCAACCTGACCTGCGGCGGGCGTGACATCAAGAAGCTGTGGGTTTGAGGGAGCTGCGATGAAAACCATCAACTTCATGGGCGTGCGCAATGTCGCGTTCGCCATTACCGTGCTCCTCACCGTGCTGGCGCTGTTCAGCTGGTGGCAGAAGGGCCTGAACTTCGGCCTGGACTTCACCGGCGGTACGCTGATCGAGCTGACCTACGAGCGCCCGGCCGACCTCAAGGCGGTGCGTGCCGAGCTGGTCAATTCCGGCTTTCACGAGGCGGTGGTGCAGAGCTTCGGCGCCACCACCGACCTGCTGGTGCGCATGCCGGGTGATGACCCACAGCTGGGCAACAAGGTTGCTGAAGCCCTGCAGAAGGCCGGTGGCGACAACCCGGCCAAGGTCAAGCGTGTCGAGTTCGTAGGCCCGCAGGTGGGTGAGGAGCTGCGCGACCAGGGTGGCATGGGCATGCTCCTGGCCCTGGGCGGCATCCTTATCTACCTGGCCTTCCGCTTCCAGTGGAAGTTCGCCGTGGGCGCGATCGTCTCGCTGATCCACGACGTGGTGGTGACCCTGGGTATCCTGTCGTTCTTCCAGATCACCTTCGACCTGACGGTGCTGGCGGCGGTACTGGCGATCATCGGCTACTCGCTGAACGACACCATCGTCGTGTTCGACCGGGTGCGCGAGAACTTCCGCGTCATGCGCAAGGCCTCTCTCATCGAGAACATCAACGTTTCCACCACCCAGACCCTGCTGCGGACCATCGCCACCTCGGTTTCGACCTTGCTGGCCATTGCCGCGCTGCTGTTCTTCGGTGGCGACAACCTGTTCGGCTTCTCGCTGGCCCTGTTCATCGGCGTCATGGCCGGTACCTATTCGTCGATCTATATCGCCAACGTGGTACTGATCTGGCTGAACCTGAGCAGTGAAGACCTGATCCCGCCGGCCAAGACCGATGGTGTGGACGACCGTCCGTAAGGCGTTTTCCACGCCGTTTGGCGGCCAAAAAGGCGCGAGTGTTGAACTCGCGCCTTTTTTTTTACTCCAAGGCTGGGAGAAGGCGGGTCGGACCCGCGGGTTATGATCAGGAGGTTCATGTGAACAAATCAATGCTTGTGGGTGCGGTACTGGGTGCTGTCGGTGTGACTGCCGGAGGTGCTGTCGCGACCTACAGCTTGGTCAACAAGGGGCCTGAGTATGCGCAGGTCACCGACGTGCAACCGATCAAACAACAGGTAAAAACCCCCCGTGAGGTCTGCAAGGACGTCGCCGTGACGCGTCAGGCGCCGGTCAAGGACCAGCACCAGATCGCCGGTACCGTGGTAGGCGCCATTGCCGGTGGCCTGCTGGGTAACCAGATTGGTGGTGGTAGCGGCAAGAAGATCGCCACCGTGGCCGGTGCGGTCGGTGGTGGTTATGCTGGTAACAAGGTGCAGGAAGGCATGCAGGAGCGTGACACCTACACCACCACGCAAACCCGCTGCAATACGGTCAACGACATCAGTGAGAAAGTGGTGGGCTACAACGTGAAGTACACCATTGGCGACAAGGTGGGGCAGGTGAAGATGGATCACGAGCCCGGGTCGACCATTCCGCTGGACAAGAATGGCAAGCTGATCCTGAGCGAAGCCGGGCAGTAAGGCCCGGCGCGGTCTGCTCTTTGTAGGAGCGGCCTTGTGTCGCGAAAGGGGTGCGAAGCAGCCCCCGACAATCTCTGATAGGTCACGGATCCTGGGGGCGCTTCGCACCCCTTTCGCGACACAAGGCCGCTCCTACAGGGATCGCGAAAGCCCTGGGATATGGTTACAGGCACAAAAAAAGCACCCCGAGGGGTGCTTTTTTGTTTGCCGGCAATCCGCGCTTAGCGCTTCATGTTCTCTGGCAGGTGCGGCTGGATAGCAGTCAGCACGGCCTTGAAGCACTTGATGTTGCCCGCAACGATATGGCCCTTGTCGAGGAAGTCGTGGCCACCGTTGAAGTCGCTCACCAGGCCGCCCGCTTCCTGGATCAGCAGCACGCCGGCCGCCATGTCCCATTCGGACAGGCCCGACTCCCAGAAGGCGTCGAAACGGCCGGCGGCCACGTAGGCCAGGTCCAGGCTGGCGGAGCCGGCGCGGCGGATGCCGGCGGTCTGGCCAGTCAGGGCGCGGAACATGCCCAGGTAGTTGTCCAGGTCAGCCATCTGGCTGTCACGGAACGGGAAGCCGGTACCCAGCAGGGCGCCTTCCAGGCTGGTGCGCGAGCTGACACGCAGGCGACGACCGTTGAGCTGGGCGCCACGGCCACGGCTGGCGGTGAATTCTTCCTGGCGAACCGGGTCGACGATCACGGCGTGCTCAAGGCGGCCACGGTATTTGCAGGCGATGCTGACCGCGAAGTGCGGGATGCCACGCAGGAAGTTGGTGGTGCCATCCAGCGGGTCGATGATCCACAGGTAATCCTTGCCTTCTTCGCCGCTACCCGCGTGCAGGCCGGTTTCCTCGCCCTGGATGGAGTGGTTCGGGTAGGCCTTGCGCAGGGCGTTGACGATGCTCTGCTCGGCGGCGCGATCGACTTCGGAGACGTAGTCCTTGGCCTCTTTCTCATCGACCTTGATGCTATCCAGGCGTTCGATGGAGCGGAAAATCAGTTCACTGGCGCTGCGAGCGGCGCGCAGGGCGATATTCAGCATAGGCTGCATGGGCGGGTCACCTGGAGATGTTAAAGAAGAAAGCCGATCATTCTAGCAGAAAACTTTGGCGGCAGAAGTGTCACATTTGCTTTCATGGCGTTACGTCTGTCGGTTCTGTAAGATCGAAGGCCCTGATTCCTGCATCTGTGAGCACAACACCTTGCTGCAAAATATTCGTGTTGTTCTGGTCAATACCAGCCACCCCGGCAACATCGGCGGCGCTGCACGTGCCATGAAAAACATGGGCTTGTCGCGTCTGGTGCTGGTGCAGCCGAAAGAGTTCCCCGCCGTGGATGCCAGCGCCCGAGCCTCGGGTGCCGACGATGTGCTGGACAACGCCCAGGTGGTCGACAGCCTCGAGCAGGCGCTGGTCGGCTGCAACCTGGTGATGGGCACCAGCGCCCGCGAACGGAGCATCCCCTGGCCGCTGATCGGCCCGCGCGAGTGCGGGGCCAAGGCGGTGGAGCATGCCAATGGTGGCGAGGAAATCGCCCTGGTGTTCGGGCGTGAACACGCCGGCCTGACCAACGAAGAACTGCAGCGATGTCACTTCCACGTGCACATTCCCTCCAACCCCGACTTCAGCTCGCTGAACCTGGCCGCCGCTGTCCAGGTGCTCTCCTACGAGGTGCGCATGGCCTGGCTGGCCGCCGGTGCAGCGCCGGGCAAGGTCGAGAAGGTTGACGCCAGCGAGCTGGCGACCATGGACGAAATGGAGCTGTTCTACGACCACCTTGAAAAGACCCTGGTCGGTATCGGCTTTCTCGACCCCGAAAAGCCCAAGCACCTGATGCCGCGCCTGCGCCGGCTGTATGGGCGGGTGGCGGTCGAACGTTCGGAAATGAGCATTTTGCGCGGCATCCTCACCGAGACCCAGAAAGTGGTCCGGGGCGAGCCGCATAAACGGAAGGACTGACAGATGTTCGAACGCCTGCGTGAAGATATTCAAAGCGTATTCCACCGTGACCCGGCTGCGCGCAACGCCTTCGAGGTGCTGACCTGCTACCCGGGCATGCACGCCATCTGGCTGCACCGTCTGGGCAATGCCCTGTGGAAGCGTGATTTCAAGTGGCTGGCCCGCCTGGTGTCGAACTTCGGCCGCTGGCTGACCGGCATCGAGATCCACCCCGGCGCCACCATCGGCCGGCGCTTCTTCATCGACCACGGCATGGGCATCGTCATCGGCGAAACCGCCGAGATCGGCGACGATGTCACCCTTTACCAGGGCGTGACCCTGGGCGGCACCAGCTGGAACAAAGGCAAGCGCCACCCCACCCTGGAAAACGGCGTGGTGGTAGGGGCGGGGGCCAAGGTGCTGGGCCCGTTCACCGTCGGTGCCGGGGCCAAGATCGGTTCCAATGCGGTGGTGACCAAGGCGGTGCCGGCCGGCGCCACGGCGGTCGGCATCCCCGGGCGCATCATCGTCAAGAGCGAAGACAATGAGGTCGAGGCCAAGCGCAAGGCCATGGCCGAGAAGATCGGCTTCGATGCCTATGGTGTAAGTGGCGACATGCCCGACCCGGTGGCCCGTGCCATCGGCCAGATGCTCGACCACCTGCAGGCAGTCGACGAGCGGCTGGAGGGCATGTGCGGCGCCCTGACCAAGATGGGCAGCGATTACTGCGCCAAGGAACTGCCAGCCCTGCCGGAAGATGACTTCACGGAAGTTGCCCAGGTGGCTCAGCGCGACACTCAGTCGCATTGATTGCGCCGCGCTGAAATCATGGTGACATACGGGGCGTGTGCTCACGCCCCCTGTCTGCTACAATCGCGCCCGCCTCCCCGATGCAAACCCGACTAAAGCACTAGGTCTAATAGTTGACTTAAATGCTCGGGAATCGCATACTCGCTCACATCCTGTAACTCCCGTGGTACCCAATAGCCATGCGACTGACTACCAAAGGCCGATACGCCGTGACCGCCATGCTCGACCTGGCGTTGCACGCGCAGCATGGGCCGGTGTCTTTGGCCGACATTTCCGAGCGCCAGGGCATTTCCCTCTCTTATCTGGAACAGCTGTTCGCCAAGCTGCGCCGCAGCAGCCTGGTCTCCAGCGTGCGTGGTCCAGGCGGTGGCTACCAGCTGTCGCGGGGCATGGAAACCATCCAGGTGGCCCAGGTCATCGATGCGGTCAACGAATCGGTCGATGCCACCCGTTGCCAGGGCCTCGGGGACTGCCATGCCGGTGACACCTGCCTGACCCACCACCTGTGGTGCGACCTCAGCCAGCAGATCCATGAATTCCTCAGCGGTATAAGCCTGGCCGACCTCGTCATGCGCCGTGAGGTGCAGGAAGTTGCCCAGCGCCAGGACCTGCGTCGTGTCGCAGGCCGAACCGCCCAGCTGGACAAGATTGAGACGTCCGCCGTCGATTGATCCCACCGGGACGACGAGCGACGCCACCGCCTGATAGGAGAGACAAATGAAGTTGCCGATCTACCTCGATTACTCCGCGACCACTCCGGTCGACCCACGCGTGGCCCAGAAGATGGCCGACTGCCTGCTGGTCGACGGGAACTTCGGTAACCCGGCTTCGCGCTCCCACGTCTTTGGCTGGAAAGCCGAGGAAGCGGTCGAGAACGGTCGTCGCCAGGTTGCCGAACTGATCAACGCCGATCCGCGCGAAATCGTCTGGACCAGCGGTGCCACCGAGTCCGACAACCTCGCACTCAAGGGCGTCGCGCACTTCTATCAGACCAAGGGCAAGCACATCATCACCTCCAAGATCGAGCACAAGGCGGTCCTGGACACCGCTCGCCAGCTGGAGCGTGAAGGTTTCGAAGTCACCTACCTCGAGCCAGGCGAAGACGGCATCGTCACCCCGGCCATGGTCGAGGCGGCGCTGCGCGACGACACCATCCTGGTTTCGCTGATGCACGTGAACAACGAAGTCGGCTCGATCAACGATATCGCCGCCATCGGTGAACTGACCCGCTCGCGCGGCGTGCTGTTCCACGTTGACGCCGCACAGTCGGCCGGCAAGGTCGAAATCGACCTGCAAAAGCTGAAGGTCGACCTGATGTCGTTCTCGGCGCACAAGGTCTACGGCCCGAAAGGCATCGGCGCGCTGTACGTCAGCCGCAAGCCGCGCGTACGCCTGGAAGCCATCATTCACGGCGGTGGCCATGAGCGCGGCATGCGTTCGGGCACCCTGCCGACCCACCAGATCGTCGGCATGGGCGAAGCCTTCGCCATCGCCAAGCAGGAAATGGCCGCGGAAAACGTACGCATCAAGGCCCTGAGCGACCGCTTCTTCAAGCAGGTCTCGGACCTCGAAGAGCTGTACGTCAACGGCAGCAAGACTGCCCGCGTACCACACAACCTGAACCTGAGCTTCAACTACGTCGAAGGCGAATCGCTGCTGATGTCGCTGAAGGACATCGCCGTATCGTCCGGTTCGGCCTGCACCTCCGCTTCGCTCGAGCCGTCCTACGTATTGCGCGCCCTGGGCCGCAACGACGAGCTGGCGCACAGCTCGATCCGCTTCTCCTTCGGCCGCTTCACCACCGAAGAAGAAGTCGACTACGCCGCGCAGAAAGTCTGCGAGGCCGTGAACAAACTGCGTGAGCTGTCGCCGCTGTGGGACATGTACAAAGACGGCGTTGACATCTCCAAGATCGAGTGGGCCGCCCACTAAGCAGTCGCCGGCAAGAGCGGCTCCCTGATGAGGAAGGAATTGCACCATGGCATACAGTGAAAAGGTCATCGACCACTACGAAAACCCGCGCAACGTCGGCAAGATGAACGCCGAAGACCCGGACGTCGGTACCGGCATGGTCGGCGCGCCGGCCTGCGGTGACGTGATGCGCCTGCAGATCAAGGTCAACGAGCAGGGCGTGATCGAAGACGCCAAGTTCAAGACCTACGGCTGCGGTTCGGCCATCGCTTCCAGCTCCCTCGCCACCGAGTGGATGAAGGGCAAGACCCTGGACGAAGCCGAGACCATCAAGAACACCCAGCTGGCCGAAGAACTGGCGTTGCCGCCGGTCAAGATCCACTGCTCGGTACTCGCCGAAGATGCCATCAAGGCAGCCGTACGCGATTACAAGCAGAAGAAAGGCTTGATCTAAGTCGCCTGTTGCGAGGTAAGGAGTCCTGATGGCTATCAGCATGACAGAAGCCGCCGCCAACCACGTGCGGCGTTCCCTGGAAGGGCGCGGCAAGGGCGAAGGCATTCGCCTGGGCGTGCGCACCACCGGTTGCTCGGGCCTGGCCTACGTGCTGGAGTTCGTCGACGAGCTGGCGGACGAAGACCAGGTGTTCGAGAACCATGGCGTCAAGGTGATCATCGATCCCAAGAGCCTGGTCTACCTCGATGGCACCGAACTGGACTTCGTCAAGGAAGGGTTGAACGAAGGGTTCAAGTTCAACAACCCCAACGTGCGCGGTGAGTGTGGCTGCGGCGAAAGCTTCAACGTTTGAGGCTGGCTGTGGGTACTCCTTGTCATTTCGCATTGTTTGACCTCCAGCCAAGCTTCCGCCTGGATCTCGACAAGCTGGCCACTCGCTATCGTGAGCTGGCCCGCGAAGTCCATCCCGACCGCTTTGCCGACGCCTCCGAGCGCGAGCAGCGCGTGGCGCTGGAAAAGTCCGCGGCCCTCAACGACGCCTACCAGACACTGCGCAGTGCGCCGCGTCGCGCCCGCTACCTGCTGGCCATCGGCGGCCACGAAGTGCCTCAGGAAGTCACGGTCCACGACCCTGACTTCCTGTTGCAGCAGATGCAGTGGCGTGAAGAGCTCGAAGAACTGCAGGACGAAGCCGACCTCGATGGCGTGGCCGTGTTCAAGAAGCGCCTGAAGGTCGCCCAGGACACGCTGAACGAGGACTTTGCCGCCTGCTGGGACGCCCCAGGCGAGCGCGACAAGGCCGAACGCCTGATGCGCCGCATGCAGTTCCTCGACAAGCTCGCCCAAGAAGTGCGCCAACTGGAAGAGCGCCTCGACGATTAACCCGGTGCTGCCCGTGATGGCACCTAAGGTATTCAGATAAGCATGGCCCTACTGCAGATTGCCGAACCCGGTCAAAGCCCTCAGCCGCATCAGCGCCGCCTGGCGGTGGGGATCGACCTGGGTACCACCAACTCCCTGGTCGCCGCACTGCGCAGCGGCCGTAGCGAGCCCCTGCCTGACGCGCAGGGCAATGTCATTCTGCCGTCCGCGGTGCGTTACCTCGAAGGGCGCAACGAAGTGGGGCAGGCTGCACGCGATGCCGCTTCCAGCGACCCGCTGAACACCGTGCTGTCGGTCAAGCGCCTGATGGGGCGCGGCCTGGCCGACGTCAAGCAACTGGGCGAGCAGCTGCCGTACCGCTTCGTTGGCGGTGAGTCGCACATGCCGTTCATCGACACCGTGCAAGGGCCGAAAAGCCCGGTGGAAGTGTCCGCCGATATCCTCAAGGTGCTGCGCGAGCGTGCCGAAGCCACCCTTGGTGGTGAGCTGGTGGGGGCGGTGATCACCGTGCCGGCCTATTTCGACGATGCCCAGCGCCAGGCCACCAAGGACGCTGCGCGCCTGGCCGGCCTGAACGTGCTGCGTCTGCTCAACGAGCCGACCGCTGCTGCCGTGGCCTATGGTCTGGACCAGAACGCCGAAGGCGTGGTGGCCATCTATGACCTGGGCGGCGGTACCTTCGACATTTCCATTTTGCGCCTGACTGCCGGCGTATTCGAAGTGCTGGCCACCGGTGGCGATACCGCCCTGGGTGGTGACGACTTCGACCACGCCATCGCTGGCTGGATCATCGAGCAGGCCGGGCTGTCGTCCGACCTGGACCCGGCCACCCAGCGCGCGCTGTTGCAGACCGCCTGTGCCGCCAAGGAAGCCCTGACCGACGCCGACGTGGTCAGCGTCAGCCATGGCACCTGGCAGGGCGAGCTGAGCCGCGCCGGCTTCGAAGCCATGATCGAGCCCATGGTCGCCCGCAGCCTCAAGGCCTGCCGCCGCGCCGTGCGTGACAGCGGTATAGAGCTGGAAGAAGTCAGCGCCGTGGTCATGGTCGGTGGTTCGACCCGCGTACCGCGTGTGCGTGAGGCCGTCGGAGCACTGTTCGGCCGCACCCCGCTGACCTCGATCGACCCCGACCAGGTGGTGGCCATCGGTGCCGCCATCCAGGCCGATACCTTGGCCGGCAACCGCCGCGAAGGTGGCGAACTGCTGCTGTTGGATGTCATCCCGCTGTCGCTTGGCCTTGAGACCATGGGCGGGCTGATGGAGAAGGTGATCCCGCGCAACACCACCATCCCGGTGGCGCGTGCCCAGGAATTCACCACCTATAAAGATGGCCAGTCGGCCATGATGATCCATGTGCTGCAGGGCGAGCGCGAGCTGATCAGCGATTGCCGCTCGCTGGCGCGCTTCGAGCTGCGTGGCATCCCGGCCATGGTGGCCGGTGCGGCAAAAATCCGCGTCACCTTCCAGGTCGACGCCGACGGCCTGCTCAGCGTCGCCGCCCGCGAGCTGGGCTCGGGCGTGGAAGCCAGCATCCAGGTCAAGCCGTCCTATGGCCTGACCGACGGCGAAATCGCCCGCATGCTCAAGGATTCCTTCGAACACGCAGGTTCCGACAAGCAGGCCCGCCAGCTGCGCGAGCACCAGGTGGACGGCGAGCGCCTGCTCGAAGCGGTACAGGGCGCCCTGGACGCCGACGGTGAGCGTCTGCTCAGCAGTGACGAGCGCGACGCCATCGAATTCCAGATGCAAGAACTACGTGATTTGCTGGCCGGCACCGATGGCGCAGCCATCGAGCAACAGACCAAGCGTCTGTCGCAGGTGACCGACGCATTTGCCGCCCGTCGCCTTGATTCGACGGTCAAAGCCGCACTGGCCGGGCGCAACCTGAATGAGATCGAGGAGTAACCGATGCCGCTGGTGACATTCCTGCCGCATGAGAAGTTCTGCCCAGAGGGGCTGACCGTGGAGGCGCCGACCGGGACCAACATCCTGGAACTGGCCCACGACCATCACATCGAGATGGAAAGCGCCTGCGGCGGCGTCAAGGCCTGCACCACTTGCCACTGCATCGTACGCAAGGGCTTCGACTCGCTCGAAGAAGCCGACGAACTGGAAGAGGACATGCTGGACAAGGCCTGGGGCCTGGAGGCTCAATCGCGCCTCGGCTGCCAGGTGGTCGTCGCTGACCAGGACCTGGTTATCGAGATCCCCAAGTATTCGCTCAACCACGCCGCCGAAGCGCCGCACTGAGGTTTGCCCCATGAGCCTGAAATGGATTGATGTACTTGAGATCGCCATCCAGCTTGCAGAAAGCAAGCCGGAAGTCGATCCTCGTTATGTGAATTTCGTCGACCTGCACAGCTGGGTGCTGGCATTGCCAGAATTCAGCGACGATCCGTCACGCGGCGGTGAGAAAGTGCTCGAGGCAATCCAGGCCGCCTGGATCGACGAAGCCGACTAAGCGTCATCTGCAGGTTAGGCAATCCCCCGGAACCCGCGTATAATTCGCGGGTTTAATTTTTCGTAACACTCATATTCTGGAGTTTTCCATGGCTGTTCAACGTACTTTCTCGATCATCAAGCCTGACGCCGTTGCCAAAAACGTCATCGGCAAGATCACCACTCGCTTCGAAGAAGCCGGCCTGAAAATCGTTGCCTCGAAAATCAAGCAACTGTCCAAAGCCGAAGCCGAAGGCTTCTACGCCGAGCACAGCGCTCGTGGCTTCTTCGGTGACCTGGTTGCCTTCATGACTTCCGGCCCGGTCGTTGTTCAGGTTCTGGAAGGCGAAAACGCCATCGCTCTGAACCGTGAGCTGATGGGCGCTACCAACCCTAAAGAAGCTGCTCCAGGCACCATCCGTGCTGACTTCGCCGAGTCGATCGACGCCAACGCCGTTCACGGTTCGGACTCCGAAGCTGCTGCTGCTCGCGAAATCGCTTACTTCTTCGCTGCTACCGAGGTAACCACTCGCTAAGCGAAAGCTTACGGGTGAGGGTGAATCCATGACGACATCTACTGGCAAAATCAACCTGCTGGGTCTGACCCTGCCGGAAATGGAACAATTCTTCGACTCTATCGGGGAGAAGCGCTTCCGCGCCGGTCAGGTGATGAAATGGATTCACCATTTTGGCGTCGATGATTTCGCCGCCATGACGAACGTCGGCAAGGTCTTGCGCGAAAAGCTCGAGGCCGTTGCCGAAATTCGGGGCCCGGAAGTGGTCAGTGAAGACATTTCCGCCGACGGTACCCGCAAGTGGGTGGTCCGCGTTGCCTCCGGCAGCTGCGTCGAGACCGTCTACATCCCCACCGACGATCGCGGCACCCTGTGCGTGTCGTCGCAAGCCGGCTGTGCCCTGGACTGCAGCTTCTGCTCCACCGGCAAGCAAGGCTTCAACAGCAACCTCACCGCCGCCGAAGTGATCGGCCAGGTGTGGCTTGCCAACAAATCCTTCGGGACCGTTCCGGCCAAGATCGACCGCGCCATTACCAACGTGGTCATGATGGGCATGGGCGAACCCCTGCTGAATTTCGACAATGTCATCGCCGCCATGAAGATCATGATGGAAGATCTGGGCTATGGCATTTCCAAGCGTCGCGTCACCCTGTCCACCTCGGGCGTGGTGCCGATGATCGACGAGCTGGCCAAGCACATCGACGTGTCGCTGGCCCTGTCGCTGCACGCACCGAACGACGAGCTGCGCAACAAGCTGGTACCGATCAACAAGAAGTACCCGCTGAAGATGCTGCTGGAATCGTGCATGGGCTACATGTCCACCCTGGGTGGCAAGCGCGTGCTGACCATCGAGTACACCTTGCTCAAGGATGTAAACGACCAGCCGGAGCATGCTGCGCAAATGATCGAGCTGCTGCGCGACGTGCCATGCAAGATCAACCTGATCCCGTTCAACCCGTTCCCGCACTCCGGCTACGAGCGGCCGAGCAACAACGCCATCCGCCGCTTCCAGGACCTGTTGCACCACGGTGGCTTCAACGTCACCACCCGCACCACCCGTGGTGATGACATCGACGCTGCCTGTGGTCAGCTGGTCGGCCAGGTCAACGACCGCACCCGCCGCAGCGAGCGCTACATCGCTGTGCGCCAGCTGTCCGCGGACGCCGAGCTGCAAGACAGCCCCGCCAGCCACTGACCGGGACCTTGCCCATGAGCCTGCGCGCCGCGCTGTCGATCCTTGCGCTTTCGCTGCTGGCCGGCTGCGTGTCGGGCGGCGCGAGCGACCCCCTGGCCAGCCGCCAGGGCAGGGCAGAGGCGGGGCGGGCCTATGTGCAGCTTGGGCTGGGTTATTTGCAACAGGGTTTGACTGAGCAGGCCAAGGCGCCGCTGGGCAAGGCCCTGGCCCTGGATGGCGGTGATGCCGACGCGCACGCCGCCCTGGCGCTGGTCTTCCAGGCCGAAGGCGAGCCGGCGCTGGCCGAAACGCACTTTCGCAAGGCGCTGCAGGCACGCACGGGCGACACGCGAATTCGCAACAATTACGGCAGTTTCCTTTATGCTCAGGGCCGATTTGCCGAGGCCGAGCAGATGTTTCGCCTGGCCAGCGCCGATACCCTGTATCCTGAGCGCTCACGCGTTTACGAAAACCTGGGCCTGACCGCTCTGAAGCTCGAGCGCCGCGACCAGGCGCATGCGTATCTGCTGAAAGCTTTGCAACTCAACCAGCGGCAACCGAAAGCGTTGCTGGAAATGGCTGAGTTGTCCTACGAAAACAGGCATTATGTGCCGGCCCGGGACTACTACGATCGTTTCAGCCAGTTGAGCGACCACGATGCCCGTAGCCTGCTGCTGGGCAGCCGCCTTGCCAGGGTATTCGACGAGCAGGGCACACTGGCCGAGCTGGGCCAGCAATTACAACGACTTTATCCCGGTACGCCGGAATATCAGCAATACCTGTCGGAGCAACGATGAAAGCCGCGCATCCCGAAGTAGCAGTAGCGCCTGGCCAGAACCCCGGTGAGCTTTTGCGTCAGGCCCGTGAGAACCGGGACTGGTCACAAGCCGAGGTGGCCCGCAAGCTCAACCTCACTGTCAGTTCGTTGAACCACGTGGAAACCGGCGCCTTCGACAAGCTGCCGGGGCATACCTTCGCCCGTGGTTATATCCGCGCCTATGCCAAGCTGATGGACCTGGACCAGGCTGCCCTGGTGGAGGCCTTCGACCGTTACACCGGCACCCACGCCAAAGGCAGCGACGTGCACTCGCTGGGCCGTATCGAAGAGCCGGTGCGCCTGTCTCACAATATCCTGCGCGGCGTCAGCCTGCTGCTGCTGGTGGCCGTGGTCGGTGGCGGCTTCGTCTGGTGGCAGGACCAGGGCAGCCTGCGTGGCAAGGACCTGGCCAAGATCGCCCTGGAGCACGTCGAAGTCGAAAGCGCCGACGGTACCACCCAGATTCACCCGCTCGATGAGCCTGAAGACCAGGCTGTTTCCGCTGGGCAGCAGCCCGAGAGCGCGCCGCTGCCGCTGGAGCAGGGCGTTGCCGAGCAGCCTGCCGCCGCCGAACAGGCACCGGCAAGCCCGGCACCTGCCGCTACTGCTACCGCTGCCGCAGTGCCGGCACCGGCCCAGCAGGCGCCTGTGCCACCGGTCGCCAGCGCCTCTGCTGCCGCGCCTGCGCCGGTAGCACCGGTTGCCCCGGCTCCGGCCCCGGCGGCTGTTGCACCTGCTACGCCGGTAGCGTCCGTGGCCGTTGCCGAGCCTGCCGCCCCCGCCGCAGTGCCGGCTGGCAGCGCCAAGGTCGCCATCCAGTTCGTCGCCGATTGCTGGACCCAGGTCACCGACGGCAACGGCAAGGTGCTGTTCAGCGCCATCAAGCGCAAGGGGGACAACCTCGAGCTGACCGGCAAGCCGCCGTTCTCGGTACGCCTGGGCTTTGCCCGTGGCGCCCAGGTCAGCTACAACGGCCAGGCCGTCGATGTTGCCCCGTTCACCAGTGGCGAGACCGCTCGCCTGAAGTTGGGACAGTAATCATGCACGGCGAATCTCCGATCAAACGTCGCGAATCCCGCAAAATCTGGGTCGGCAATGTGCCGGTGGGTGGTGATGCCCCCATCGCGGTGCAGAGCATGACCAACACCGACACCAACGATGTGGCTGCCACCGTGGCGCAAATCCAGCGCCTGGTCGATGCCGGCGTGGACATCGTGCGCGTCTCGGTGCCGGACATGGACGCCGCCGAGGCGTTCGGCCGCATCAAGCAGCAGGTCAGCGTGCCGCTGGTCGCCGACATTCACTTCGACTACAAGATCGCCCTGCGCGTGGCCGAACTGGGCGTTGACTGCCTGCGTATCAACCCGGGCAACATCGGCCGTGAAGACCGTGTGCGCGCGGTGGTCGATGCCGCCCGCGACCGGGGCATCCCGATCCGTATCGGCGTCAACGCCGGCTCGCTGGAAAAGGACCTGCAGAAGAAGTACGGCGAACCGACCCCGGCAGCGCTGGTCGAGTCGGCCCTGCGCCACGTCGAGCACCTCGACCGCCTGGACTTCCAGGACTTCAAGGTCAGCGTCAAAGCCTCCGATGTGTTCATGGCCGTCGAAGCCTACCGCCTGCTGGCCAAGCAGATCGTGCAGCCGCTGCACCTGGGCATCACCGAAGCCGGTGGCCTGCGTTCGGGGACGGTGAAATCCGCTGTCGGCCTCGGTATGCTGCTGGCCGAAGGCATTGGCGATACCATCCGTATCTCGCTGGCGGCCGACCCGGTCGAAGAAGTGAAAGTCGGCTACGACATCCTCAAGTCGCTGCACCTGCGCTCGCGAGGCATCAACTTCATCGCCTGCCCGAGCTGCTCGCGGCAGAACTTCGATGTGGTCAAGACCATGAACGAGCTGGAAGGGCGCCTGGAAGACCTGCTGGTGCCGCTGGACGTGGCGGTAATCGGTTGCGTGGTCAACGGCCCGGGCGAAGCCAAGGAGGCCCATGTGGGGCTGACCGGCGGCACGCCGAACCTGATCTACATCGACGGCAAGCCGGCGCAGAAGCTGACCAACGACAACCTGGTCGATGAGCTGGAAAAACTCATCCGCCAGAAAGCGGCCGAAAAGGCCGAAGCCGACGCGGCGCTGATCGTCCGTGGCTGACACACAGAATTCGTAAGGACTTTTCGTGAGCAAATCGCTGCAAGCCATCCGTGGCATGAACGACATCCTGCCAGAACAGTCGCCGCTGTGGCGCTACTTCGAAGGCACCGTGGCCGGCCTGCTGGACACCTACGGGTACAGCCAGATCCGCACGCCGATCGTCGAGTTCACCGAGCTGTTCAAGCGCTCCATCGGTGAAGTGACCGACATCGTCGAAAAAGAGATGTACACCTTCGAGGACCGCAACGGCGATTCGCTGACCCTGCGCCCCGAAGGCACTGCCGCCTGCGTGCGTGCCGTGCTCGAGCATGGCATCACCGGCAACGGCCAGGTGCAGAAACTGTGGTACATCGGCCAGATGTTCCGCCACGAGCGCCCGCAGAAGGGCCGCTACCGCCAGTTCCACCAGATTGGCGTGGAAGTGTTCAACCTGGACGGCCCGGACATCGACGCCGAGCTGATCATGCTGACCTGGCGCCTGTGGGGCCTGCTGGGCATCCAGGACGCAGTCAAGCTGGAGCTCAACAGCCTGGGCACCAGCGAAGCCCGTGCACGCTACCGTGATGCGCTGGTCGAGTTCCTCTCGGCGCGCCTGGAGCAACTGGACGAAGACAGCCAGCGCCGCCTGAAGAGCAACCCGCTGCGCATCCTCGACAGCAAGGACCAGAACACCCAGGCGGTGCTGGTCGGCGCGCCGAAGCTGGAAGACTACCTGGACGAAGAGTCGCGCGTGCACTTCGAGGGCCTCAAGGCCCGCCTGGACGCTGCCGGCATTCCGTTCGTGATCAACACCAAGCTGGTGCGTGGCCTGGACTACTACAGCAAGACCGTGTTCGAGTGGGTTACCGACAAGCTCGGCGCCCAGGGCACCGTCTGCGCCGGCGGCCGTTACGACGGCCTGGTCGAACAGATGGGCGGCAAGCCGACCCCGGGCGTCGGTTTCGCCATGGGCATCGAGCGCCTGATCCTGCTGCTGGAAACCCTGGGCAAGGTGCCCGAGTCCATCAGCCGCCAGATCGACGTCTACCTGTGCGCCTTTGGCGAACAGGCGGAACTGGCCGGCCTGCGCCTGTCCGAAGGCCTGCGCGACCGCCTGCCGGGCCTGCGCCTGGCAGTCAACGCCGGCGGTGGCAGCTTCAAGAGCCAGTTCAAGAAAGCCGACAAGAGCGGCGCGCTGTTCGCCCTGATCCTCGGCGACGACGAACTGGCCAAGCAAGAGATCGGCTTCAAGCCCCTGCGTGGTCAGGGCGAACAACAGAACATTGCCTGGGATGCTCTGGCTGAGCACCTGGAAACCGCGATCGCGCAGGCGTAACGCGGTTCAACAAGCGAATAGGCGAAAAGGAGTATTGGGGTGTCGAGTACCGATGATGAACTGGCAGGGGTCAAGGACTGGTGGAACCGCAACGGCAAGCCGCTGCTGACCGGTGCCCTGTTGGCTGGCGTGGTGGTGTTGGGCTGGAATACCTGGCACAAGTACCAGAACAATCAGTCGCAAGGTGCCTCGCAGCTGTACCAGGCCTTGCTGGAGACCAGCCTGACGCCGACTGGCCAGCCTGATGCGACCAAGGTCGCGGAACTGGCCGGCAAGCTCAAGAGCGAGTTCGGCGGTACCGCCTACGCCCAGTACGGCAGCCTGTTCGTGGCCAAGGTCGCGGTCGAGACCGGCAAGCTCGATGACGCTGCTGCCGAGTTGAAGAGCGTGCTGGACAAGCCGGCCGATGCCACCCTGGGCGAAATTTCGCGTCAGCGCCTGGCTCGTGTGCTGGCCGCCCAGAACAAGGCCGAGGACGCCCTCAAGCTGCTCGACGGCGACGCCGACAAAGCCTTCCTGGCCAGCCGCGAAGAGTTGAAAGGTGACCTGCTGGTGCAACTGGGTCGCGCCGACGACGCGCACAGCGCTTACGAGAAAGCCAAGGCTGCGTTGTCCGATGAGGCGGCGGTCGGTGGCCTGCAATTGAAGCTGGATGACTTGGCCAAAGGGGACGCGTAAGTGATCGGTTGGAAACATGCAGCAGTGCTGACCCTGGCCGTACTGGCCGCAGGTTGCAGCAGCAACAGCAAGAAGGAACTGCCTCCGGCCGAGCTGACCAAGTTCACCGAGGAAGTGGTGCTGAAGAAGCAGTGGAGCCGTTCGATCGGTGACGGCCAGGGCGAGACCTACAACACCCTGGTACCTGCCATCGAGAACGACCGTATCTACGCCTCCGACGTCAACGGCGAAGTCTTCGCCCTCGACCGCATCACCGGCGACGTGGTGTGGAAGAAGGACCTCGAGCTGCCGGTATCCGGCGCTGTAGGCGTGGGCTACGGCCTGGTCATGATCGGTACCCTCAAGGGTGAAGTCATCGCCCTGGACTCCAGCACCGGTGAGGAGCGCTGGCGCTCCCGCGTGACCAGCGAAGTGCTGGCCCCGCCTGCCAATAACGGTGAGGTGGTGGTGGTGCAGACCCAGGACGATCGCCTGATCGGCCTGGATGCCGCCACTGGTGACCGTCGCTGGATCTACGAAAACACCCCGGCCGTGCTGACCCTGCGTGGCACCGGCGCGCCGATCGCCACCAACCGCCTGGCCGTCGCCGGCCTGTCCACCGGCAAGGTGGTGGCGGTGGACATCAACAACGGCGTGCCGGTGTGGGAAAGCCGTGTGGCAATCCCGCAGGGCCGTTCCGAGTTGGACCGCGTGGTCGATATCGACGGCGGCCTGCTGCTGTCGGGTGGTACCCTGTACGTCAGCACCTACCAGGGCCGCGTCGCGGGCCTGGACCTGGAAAGCGGCCGTGTGCTGTGGCAGCGTGATGCCTCCAGCTACGTGGGTGTCGCCCAGGGCTACGGTAACGTCTATGTCAGCGAAGCTTCCGGTACTGTCGAAAGCGTCGACGAGCGCTCGTCCAGCGCTCTGTGGACCAACGACACCATGGCTCGCCGCCAGCTGACCGCGCCTGAAGTGTTCTCCAGCTACGTGGCGGTGGGCGACTTCGAGGGTTACCTGCACCTGCTGAGCCAGGTCGATGGCCGCTTCGTCGGCCGTGAGCGTATCGACAGTGATGGCCTGCGTGCCCGCCCACTTGTGGTCGGCGACACCATCTACGTCTTCGGCAACAGCGGCAAGCTCGAGGCACTGACCATCCGCTGAAGCTATGCTTGAAGCCTTGGCGGGCTTCAAGCCGCGGCGTAGGACACGCCGCCCGAACTCCGGCCGCTGCCTTGCAGCGGCCTTTGCATTTTCAAGAATTCAAGAGTGGAGAGCCGAATGGTTCCCGTAATCGCCCTGGTGGGCCGCCCGAACGTCGGCAAATCCACCATGTTCAACCGCCTGACCAAGACCCGCGATGCCATCGTCGGTGACCTGTCGGGCCTGACCCGTGACCGCCAGTATGGTGATGCCAGCTGGCAGGGTCGCTCCTTCATCCTGATCGACACCGGCGGTATCACCGGTGACGAAGTGGGCATGGACGAGAAGATGGCCGAGCAGTCGCTCATGGCCATCGAAGAAGCCGACTATGTGCTGTTCCTGGTCGATGCCCGTGCCGGCATGACCGCTGCCGACCAGATGATCGCCGAGCACCTGCGCAAGCGGAACAAGGAAGCGATCCTGGTTGCCAACAAGATCGACAACATCGATGCCGATGTGGCACGCGCCGAGTTCTCGCCGCTGGGCATGGGCAACGCCATCCCGGTGGCCGGCTCCCAGGGCCGCGGCATCAACGCGCTGATGGAGGCCGTGCTCGGCCACCTGCCACGCGACCAGGTCGAGGAAGCGCTGGACGCCGAAGTCGCCGAAGGCGAGGAAGCGGTGCGCATCCCGGGCCCGAGCGAGAAGGATGGCATCAAGATCGCCATCATCGGCCGCCCCAACGTCGGCAAGTCGACCCTGGTCAACCGCATGCTCGGCGAAGAGCGCGTGGTGGTGTACGACCAGCCGGGCACCACCCGCGACAGTATCTACATCCCGTTCGAGCGCGATGACGAGAAGTACACCTTCATCGACACCGCCGGCGTGCGCAAGCGCGGCAAGATCCACGAGGAAGTCGAGAAGTTCTCGGTGGTGAAGACGCTGCAGGCGATCAAGGACGCCAACGTGGTGATCTTCGTCATGGACGCCCGCGAAGGCGTGGTGGACCACGACCTGAACCTGCTGGGCTTCGCCCTGGAAGCCGGCCGTGCCATCGTCATCGCCCTGAACAAGTGGGACGGCATGGAGCCGGGCGAGCGTGACTACGTGAAGACCGAGCTGGAGCGCCGGCTGTTCTTCGTCGATTTTGCCGACATCCACTTCATCTCCGCCCTGCACGGCACCGGCGTGGGCCACCTGTACAAGTCGGTGCAGGCCGCGTTCAAGTCGGCGGTAACCCGCTGGCCGACCAGCCGCCTGACGCAGATCCTCGAAGATGCCGTGAGCGAGCACCAGCCGCCGCTGGTCAACGGCCGCCGCATCAAGCTGCGCTATGCCCACCTTGGTGGTGCCAACCCGCCGCTGATCGTGATCCACGGCAACCAGACCGACAAGATTCCGAAGTCGTACTCGCGTTACCTGGAGAACACCTACCGCCGCGTGCTGAAGCTGGTCGGTACGCCGATCCGCATCGAGTACAAGGGCGGTGAGAACCCGTACGAGGGCAAGAAGAACACCCTCACCGACCGCCAGGTCAACAAGAAGCGCCGCCTGATGTCGCACCACAAGAAGGCCGAGAAGAAGCGCCGCGACAAGCGCTGATTCCGCGTCGTCTTCTTCGCGGGTGAACCCGATCCTACAGGACCCACAGTTTTCGAAATCTGTGCAGGACCTGTGGGAGCGGGTTTACCCGCGAAGGGGCCCTCGATCCAGCATAACTTCCACTATTGGTTCAACCTTCCCCTGACTGCTCGATTCGCTACGTTCGAGTTCTAGTTCGATTGTCTCACCCTGCCCATAAGTAGGTGCTGCTACTCGGTCCTACCTAGTAATAATGCTAGTTGTACGTTGCTGTAAGCTTTGAAAGACTTGTGCCTAATCGAGTTGTCTGTCAGCGGCGGGGATCTATATCTATGGGGCTTCAGCGTAAAACTGTGAGTCTGTTTTATTGTGACGGTGATATACATGCGCGCCTTCGTGATCAAGACAGTCGAACCGTGTTTCGAGGGGGGGAGCAAGCATTAGCTGAATGGACTGGCAGTGCTGTACAAAATGTCAGCTTATTGTCGGTCAATAAATCCGGCTCCGTGAATGGCGTGGGGCATCAGGGGAGGTGGGAGAGGTTTGATTATACTGCTTATGGCCATTGTTCTTCCCTTTCGGCGGGCCGTTCCCTGCTAGGGTTCAATGGTGAGTATTACGATAATTTAATTCAGGGATACATGCTGGGGAATGGCTACAGATTTTTTAATCGCATGAGATTTAATTCTCCAGACAGTTTTGCACCTTTTAAGGTATTGAACGCATATGGGTATTGCGACGGGGACCCTATAAATTACACCGACTCGAGTGGTCATCTAGGGGAGTCTTTAAAACCCTTGCTCAAACCGGCAGGGTATAAGGAATCCAAGAAATTTATGAGGGAGATGGATGACCTGGCGTCATCGTTGAAGGCGAAGATCGATAATCTGGATTATTCTCCGGGTATGGGCAAACGCAAAGCTTCTAAGCTAAAAAAGCACTTTACTCATTTTTTGCAATCCACGGAAGATTCAACGAATTCCCACATGTCGAGATTGGCGCAGCTCAAACTAAATAGCCCCCAAGGCTATTGGCGTGCAAGTGAGAAAGTCGATTTTCCTTCGGTGCTGGGGCGTCTTGGTCAAGCGTTTAAGTTCTTCGGTACTGCAGCTAATTTCGTGTTCTATCAAATGCAGTTGCCGGGCCCGCCAAGGCCAAAGTTATCCCGTAGTCAGTCCTATAAAGGGGCGCTCACTGGTGGCGAAACATTCAACGGGGCCTTGCGCAGCACGCGCTCGCTGGATAGGTTAAATTTAACTGCTGAGGCTTTTACGATTCGTGCAGAGTAAAATGTTTGTCAAAGTAATCGGAGTAAAATGTAGCGTTGCGGCAGACCCGCCTCTTAGTATCTTTAATTCGATACGCCACAAAAAAGTAGTGAGCGACCATGGGACAGAAATTAAGCGAGCGCTGGTCGAGGCAGCGCTCGAATTTTGCGGGTTATCAATGAGCATCCGAGCTTGCTTCTACGCTGTATGATCGTCGCGCACGCACTTTTCGCGCTAGGCTACGAAGCGGGGTTTCTTGATAAGCCCATATAGCGGGATCCAAGCCCGCACCGACAACAGCCTTTGATCCAGCGCAAATCCCCCTATTGTTTCAACCTTTTTCCTGACCGCTCGATCCGCTATGCTCGGACTCCACCCCGTGCCGGATACACCCCAGGAAAGAGGGCTCCATGATCCGCAGCAAACTGCCGAATGTCGGCACGACCATCTTCACCACCATGTCCCAGCTCGCCGTGCAGACCGGCGCGCTCAACCTGTCGCAAGGCTTCCCCGACTTCAATGGCCCGCAGGCGCTGCTCGATGCAGTCGGCCGGCATGTGGCCGCCGGGCATAACCAGTATTCGCCGATGACCGGCCTGCCGGCCCTGCGCCAGCAGGTGGCGGCCAAGGTGGCGCGGCTGTATGGCGTGCAGGTGGATGCCGACCAGGAAGTGACCATCACCCCTGGAGCCACCGAGGCGATCTTCTGCGCCATCCAGGCAGTAGTGCATGCCGGTGACGAGGTAATCGTCTTCGACCCTTGCTACGACAGCTACGAGCCGTCCGTGGAACTGGCTGGTGGGCGCTGCGTGCATGTACAGCTGAGCGATGGCGATTTCCGCATCGACTGGCAGAAGTTCAGCGATGCCCTCAGCCCGCGCACGCGCATGGTCATTCTCAATTCGCCGCACAACCCCAGCGGTGCGCTGATTACCCAAGAAGACCTGGACCAACTGGCCCGGCTTATCGCTGACCGCGATATCTACCTGGTCAGCGACGAGGTCTACGAGCACCTGGTCTATGACGGTGTACGCCATGCCAGCGTGTTGGCCCACGAGCAACTGTACCAGCGCGCCTTCGTGGTCAGCTCGTTCGGCAAGACTTATCACGTCACCGGCTGGAAGACCGGCTATGTGATCGCCCCGCCGGCGCTGAGTGCCGAGCTGCGCAAGGTGCACCAGTACGTCAACTTCTGCGGGGTGACCCCGCTGCAGTGCGCCCTGGCCGATTTCATGGCTGAGCACCCCGAGCATATCGATGAACTGCCGGCCTTCTACCAGGCCAAGCGAGACTTGTTCTGCGGCTTGCTGGAGGGTTCGCGGTTCCGTTTCACCCGTACGGCGGGTACCTATTTCCAGCTGGTGGACTATTCGCAGATCCGCCCGGACCTGAACGATGTCGACATGTCGCTGTGGCTGACCCGTGAGCACGGCGTGGCGACCATCCCGGTGTCGGTGTTCTACCAGCAACCCATCCCCGAGCAACGCATGGTCCGCCTGTGCTTTGCCAAACGAGAGGAGACGCTGCGTCAGGCAGCGGAAAAACTATGCGCGATCTGAGCACACTGCCGAACCTGAAAGTCGCCCTGGTGCAGACCACCCTGGCCTGGCACGACCGCGAGGCCAACTATGCGCACTTCGAGGTGCTGCTGGAGCAGGTGGGCGAAGTGGACCTGGTGATCCTGCCGGAAATGTTCACCACTGGTTTTTCCATGCAATCGGAAAGCCTCTGCGAGCCGGAAAACGGCCCGACCTACAAATGGCTGAAGGCCCAGGCGAAGAAGTACAACACGGTGATTACCGGCAGCGTGATCATCCAGGCCGCCGATGGCAGCCACCGCAACCGCCTGCTGTGGGCCCGGCCGGATGGCGAGATCCTGCACTACGACAAGCGCCACCTGTTCCGCATGGCCGGTGAGCACAAGCATTACACCCCAGGTGAGCGCCAGGTGCAGTTCGAGCTCAAGGGCTGGCGGATTCGCCCGCTGATCTGCTACGACCTGCGCTTCCCGGTGTGGAGCCGTGATGCCCAGGACACCGACCTGTTGCTATACACCGCCAACTGGCCGGCTGCGCGCCGCCAGCACTGGAACCGCCTGTTGCCAGCGCGGGGTATCGAGAACCTGTGCTATGTGGCGGCGGTGAACCGGGTGGGCACCGACGGCAAGGGCTTTGCCTATTCCGGCGACAGCCAGGTGCTGGACTTCCAGGGCGAGAGCCTGCTCAGTGCCGGGGAGGCCGACGGGGTGTTCACCGTGGTGTTGAGCGCGGCGGAGCTGGCGGCCTACCGGACCAAGTTCCCGGCCAACCTGGATGCTGACACCTTCGAGCTGCACTGACAGTCTGTACCGGCCTCTTCGCGGGTAAACCCGCTCCCACAGGTACCGCACAGTATTCAAAATCTGTGAGGACCCTGTGGGAGCGGGTTTACCCGCGAAGAGGCCGGTGCTGGGTACATCAGTTTCCGATCAGTACACATCCCGCCGATACCGCCCATCCTCGATCAGCTGCTGCACAACCGCTTCCCCGAGGATGCCGTTGAGCGCCGCATCCACCCCGGCAGCCATCCCTTGCAGGCTGCCGCAGACATACACACAGGCACCATCCGCGACCCAGCGCTTGAGCTCTTCAGCCTGCTGCAGCAACACATCCTGCACATACACCTTGTCGGCCTGATCCCGCGAAAATGCGAGGTCCAGGCGTGCCAGGTCGCCGTTGTCCAGCCAGCCTTGCAGCTCGTTGCCGCACAGCAGGTCATGCGCCCGGTTACGCTCGCCGAACAGCAGCCAGTTGCGCTGCTCGCCAGCATTCACCCGCGCGCGGAGCAAGCTGCGCAGGCCGGCCAGGCCGGTACCGTTGCCAATCAACACCAGCGGTGCAGCCGTTTCCGGCAGGTGGAAGCTGCTGTTGCGCCGCAAACGCAGGCTCAGCGTACCGTCAAGCGGCAGGTATTCGGTCAGCCAGCCGGAACCCAGGCCCAGGTTGCCATCGGCATGGCGCTCCTGGCGCACGATCAGCTCCAGCACGCCATCGCTGGCGATCGAGGCAATCGAGTATTCGCGGCTGCCGATCGGCACCAGTGCGTCGACCAGTGCTTGCGGCTGTAGGCCGATCAGGTGATCGCGACGGGTCGGCAACTGGCGGCCGGCCAGGGCCTGGGCGAGGGTTTCGCCCAGGCCATTCACTTGCACCTTGGCCCCGGCGTCCAGCGCCATGCCATCGAGGAAGGCGTCGATCCTCGGCTGGCCGTTGAGCGGCAGGATCTCCACCAGGTCGCCAGCTTCCCAGCTGGCGGGCTGTTCCGGTCGCAGGCCCAGCAGGTACACCGGCTGGCCCTGGCTGCCCGGGTTGAGCAGTTCGCGGCGCACCAGCGACCAGTTGCCGAAGCTCGGCGGCTGCCAGGCGGCCACTGGCTGGGCGCCGGTCAGTTGCGCCAGTTCCTGCTGCCACTGCTGCAGCGCGGCCTGGTCGGCGTTGTCCACTTCCACTGGGCTGAACGCACTGCTGGCACCGCGTTCACCCAGCCATGCCTGCAGGCGGCGGGCGAAGCCGCAGAAGTGTGGATACTGGCGGTCACCGAGGGCGAGCAGGGCATAGCTGAGGTTGTCCAGCGCCCAAGGCTGGCCGAGCACCTTGCGCTCGAAGGCGCGGGCGCTGTCGGGGGCTTCGCCGTCGCCGAAGGTGCTGACCACGAACAGCGCACGGCGGGCCTGGCGCAGGTCGCTTTCACCCAGTTCTGCCAGGGCGCGTACCTGCACGGGCAGGCCGGCGGCCTGAAGCTGCCCGGCGCTCTGCCAGGCCAGTTGTTCGGCAAGCCCGCTCTGGCTGGCAAAGCCGATCAGCCAGCTGTCGCCGCTGGTGGTGTTGCTGGTGACGTTGCCACGGGCGGCACGTACCTGGCGCTTCTTGCGACGGCGGTCGAGGTACAGCAGCCAGCCGGTGACGAAGAACAGCGGCATGGTCAGGCTGGCGATGGTGACGATGATGCGCCCCGGCAGGCCGAAGTATTCGCCCACGTGCAGGGCGTAGACGCTCTGCAGCAACTGGGCCTTGAAGGACTTGTCGGTGTAGCGGTCATGTCTTTTCACCTGGCCGCTGGCCGGGTCCAGTACCAGGGTGTTGAAGGCACGTGGGTGGTCGGCGTTGTCCAGCAGGTAGAACAGGTTGGCCGGCTGGCCGCCTACCGGTGGCAGGCGCAGGTTGTACATGGCCAGGCCCGGGCCGGCAGCGTCCTTGAGGTTGGCCCAGATTGCGTCGTAGTCGACCACCAGCGGCGGGGCGTTCTTGTCGATCTTCTGCGGCCCGTGGCGGCCACGGCCTTCGCCGCGCTTTTGCTGCTGGCCGGCGGCCGGCGCGTCGGCCAGCAGCTTGTTCAGGCCCTCGCGGTACCACTCGTAGGACCAGAACAGCCCGGTCAGGGCGAACAGCAGGTAGAACAGCAGGCACCAGGTGCCGGCCACCGCGTGCAGGTCCCAGTTGAAGGCGCGGCCTTTCTTGGCCCAGTCGAAGGTCAGCCAGGTGCGCCAGTCCTGCGCCTTGCGCGGCCAGCGCAGGTACAGGCCGGAGAGGCAGAAGAACACCAGCATCAGGGTGCAGGCACCGGTGATCTGCCGGCCGCTGTCGCCCATGGCCAGGAAGCGATGCAGGTTGAGCATGAGGTTGAAGAAGCCTTGCCCGGCCACTTCTCCCTTGAGTTCGCCGGTGTACGGGTCGGCATAGCGCAACTGGCCACGGCGCTCGCCTGGTGGGGGGGTGAAGAAGACGCGTGCGGCGTTGCCTTCGCGTACATCGACCCACAGCATCGCCACCTTGTCGTGCTGCTGGGCCTCGACCCGCTGGACCAGTTCGGCCGGGGGCAGCACGCCCTCCGGGCGCACCTGGACCTTCAGGACATCGGCATTCAGCGCGCGCAGCAGTTCTTCCTGAAACGAGTACAAGGCCCCGGTGATACCCATCAAGGCCAGCACCAGGCCAGCGGTGATGCCAAAGAACCAGTGCAATTGGAACAGCGTCTTCTTCACCACATGATCACCTTGTGTTTCTGCCGCACACTGCGCGGCGTGCATTATGCCTTGATACGCAAAAGCCCCGCTCACGGGAATGAACGGGGCAGGGTGGGCTCGTCAGTCAGGCTTGTGTTGTCTGTACCGGCCTCTTCGCGGGTGAACCCGCTCCCACAGGTACTGCACTGACCTCAGGTCCAGTGATATCTCTGTGGGAGCGGGTTCACCCGCGAAAGGGCCGGCACAGGCGCAGCCCATTCAACAGATCAACCCCATCCCGGCATCAGAAGTGGAAGCTGGTGGTCAACAGCGCAGTCCGCCCGGCGGCCTGGTTGGCATAGTGCCCACTGTAGGCCTTGTCGTAGTAGACCTCGTTGGTGAGGTTCTGCACGTTCAACTGCAGGTCGACGTGCTTGGTCAGCTTGTAGCTGGCCATGGCGTCGTAGCGCCAGTACGAGTCGACCATCACGCTGTTGGTGGTGTTGCCGAACACTTCATCGACGTAGAAGGCACCACCACCAATGGTCAGCTTCGGCGTGACGTTGTAGGTGGTCCACAGGGTCAGGCTGTTGTTCGGTGTGTTAGGCAGCTGGTTGCCATCGTTGTAACCATCGATGAACACCGTGCCGACCCGCTGCGCGCCGCCGTCGACGAGCTTGGCATCCAGGTAGGTGTAGCCGGCGAATACTTGCCAGGCGTCGGTCAGCTTGCCGCTGGCGCTGAGCTCCAGGCCATCGACACGGGTCTTGCCGATGTTCTGGTAGGTGTTGTTATCCACCAGTACACGAGCGTCTTCCTTCTCGGTGCGGAAAATGGCCGCGGTCAACGCCAGGCGTTCGTCGAGCAGATCCCACTTGGTACCGATTTCGTAGTTGGTGGTTTTTTCCGGTTTCAGCTCGCTGGTGGTGGTGGCCGTGACCAGCGCGTTGCCGTCGGAACCTTCGCCGAGCGAGGCGCCAGGAGGGGTGGCGGAGGTGGCATAGGACACATAGATGCTGCCGTTCTCGGCAGGCTTCCAGGTCAGACCCAGTTGGCCAGTGACGAACTCACTGGTGTCTTCGGTCTTGAAGCTGGTAGAACCGTTGGCCGCTTTGGTCTTGACCTTGGTGTCGAAGTGGTCGTAACGCAGACCCATGGTCAGCAACCAGGCCGGGTCGAGCTCCAGCGTGTCGGTGAAGTAGATGGCGCGCGTGTTGCCAGAAGTATCGGCACCGGCTTCGGTGCGGCTGATGGTGCCGTCCCACTCTTCATGCGGATTGGGGTTCGGGAACGAGGTACAGACACCGGAGATCTGGCCTGTTGCGCTCGAGCAGCTGCCTGCGCCGAAACCGGTGACGTCATAGCCCGATTTCACCGATGTTTCCCGGCTGAGTTCGATACCGGTGGAGAAGCTGTTCTTCATGCCACCAACGTAGAAATCGCCATACAGGTCGGTCTGGTTGGTGGTCGTGCGGGTGTTGGCGACACGGTTGTTCGGGCGACGCCAGACTTCACCGTTGAGGATGTTGCCCTTGCTGTCGTCTGGCTGGCTGTAGATGTAATCCTGCAGCGTGTTGCCATGGCGCAAGGTGTTCTTGATGGTCAGCGAGTCGCTCAGGTCGTGCTCGATGCTGATGGTCGAGATATCTGCACGGCTCTTGGAGAAATCGCGACCGACCAGGCCGTAGTAGTTGCTGCTGCTGCCACCGCCGTGGGTCGGTTTGTCCGGGTTGGCCGAGGTGCGAGCGGCCGAGCTGCCGGAGCGCAGGCTGTAGGGAATTCCCGAATCCGGCAGGTCGTCGCTTTCCACGTGGTAGTAGTCAAGGCTCACGCGGGTATCGGTGCCCAGACCGAACACCAGCGAAGGTGCCACGCCCCAGCGGTCGTAGTTGACCTCATCGCGGCCGGCGACGTTGCTTTTGTGGGTCATCAGGTTCAGGCGGCCAGCGACGCTGTCGCTGAACTGATAGTTGCCATCCAGGGTGTAGCGCTGGGTCTGATCGCTGCCCCAGGTCCAGGCGCCGTCGAGCGAATTGCCCAGGTGCGCACGCTTGCTGACCATGTTGATGGTGCCACCGGCAGCGCCGCGGCCAGCGATCGAGGAGTTCGGGCCCTTGGCTACTTCCACCGACTCGATGGCGAAGATTTCGCGGGTTTGCGAACCGGTATCGCGCACGCCGTCCAGGTACATCGAGCTTTGGCTGTCGAAGCCGCGAATGAATGGGCGATCGCCGGAGGGGTTGCCACCTTCGCCGGCACCCATGGTGATGCCTGGCACAGTGCGCAGTGCATCCTGCAGGGTCAGGGCGCTGGTGTCCTTGATCACTTGCTGCGGGATCACGGTGATCGAGCGCGGGGTATCTACCAGCGGCGCGGTGTACTTCTGCGAAGAGGCCTTGTCGACCTTGTAATCGGTGCTGGCCTGTTCAGCCTTGCCGTTGACGCTGGTGGCGTCGAGGGTGATAGCGCTGCTGGCGGCCGGGTCGGCGGCATAGGCCGACGAAGCGCTGAGGGCGACGCCGATGGCAGACACGATCAGGCGTGGTGAACTCACTGCAGATGGTACGTACTGGCGCATTGCTAAGGACCTTCCCCAAGGTGTTAAGGCCGCGGATCTTAATGTAAGCAATTGTGACTCACAATTGAGATTCGTTACCATTCGTGAAGAATTTACAATCTTTACAATTTGCCTTTACGGTTTCATCAAGCTGAAACGTCTTAAGCGGCGAATGGGGCTTGTGAAGCGCAAAAGGGAATCAATATCATTGACGCCTTTACATTTTCCAACGGTGCTGCCGCCATGCTGCTTCACATCCCCGGCCTGTTTCACGCCGATGAACTGGCCCGTATCCGCGAGGCGCTGGAGCAGGCCGACTGGGCCGACGGCAAGATCACGGCTGGCTACCAGTCGGCCAAGGCCAAGCACAACCTGCAGTTGCCGGAAGGCCACCCGCTGGCCAAGGAGATCGGCAGTGCGCTGATCGACCGCCTGTGGCAGACCCCGCGCTTCATGTCTGCAGCCTTGCCGCACAAGGTGTTCCCGCCGCTGATCAACTGCTACCGCGAAGGCGGCAATTTCGGCTTCCACATCGACAACGCCCTGCGCCAGCCCAAGGGCAGCCCGGAGCGGGTGCGTACCGATCTTTCTTCCACGCTGTTCCTCAGCGATCCGGACAGCTACGACGGCGGCGAGCTGGTGATCCAGGACACCTATGGCGTGCAGCAGGTCAAGCTGGCCGCCGGTGACCTGGTGCTGTACCCCGGCACCAGCCTGCACAAGGTCAACCCGGTTACCCGTGGCCAGCGTTACGCCGCGTTCTTCTGGACCCAGAGCCTGGTGCGCGAGGACAGCCAGCGGGCATTGCTGTTCGAGATGGACAATGCCATCCAGCAACTGACTGCCGATGTGCCGGAGCATCCATCACTGCTACAGCTGACCGGCACCTACCACAACCTGCTGCGCCGCTGGGCCGAGGTCTGAGCCGTGTCCTATCAGTTGCGGCGTGAGGAAGTGGTGGATGTGGCCGGTTTGCAGGCCATGCTGGAAGAAAGCCCTGGCAAGGCCGCCCAGGCGATCCTGGCGGCGGCCGGGCAGGGCGCGGTGGAGGCACAGTTGCTGCTGGGGCAGATCCTGCTCGACGGGCGCGGCATTCAGGCGGATGCCGCCGTGGCCAGGCGCTGGTTCGGCATCGCCGCCCAGGGCGGCAGTGCCATGGCGCACAACATGCTGGGGCGTTGCCTGGAGCATGGCTGGGGCGGTGAGCCAAGCCAGGCACAGGCGGCCATCCACTATGCCCGTGCGGCCGATGCCGGGCTGGACTGGGGGCTGTACAACCTGGGCAACCTGCTGGCCACCGGGCGCGGCATACCGGCCAACCAGGCGCAGGCTCTGATGTGCTACGAGAAGGCCGCGCACATGGGGCATGCCAAGTCGATGAACCTGTACGGGCGTTACCTGGAGCAAGGCATCGCCACGGCGCCCAACCCGGCACGGGCGGTGCGCTGGTATCGGCGTTCGGCCGAGGCGGGGGACTTTCGAGGCATGTTCAGCCTGGGGCTGGTGCTGGTCGAGCGTGGGCAGGTGGCGGAAGCCGGGCCCTGGCTGGAGCGGGCGCGGGTCGAGGGGAACATGAATTTCCTGCGCAGTGCGCTGGTGACCTTGCAGGGTGCCGGGCCGGTGTTGATGGCCTTTGCGGCGCGGTATGCCGAGGAGATCGAACGGCGCGAAGCTTGAGGCCGTCTGTGCTGGCCCTTTCGCGGGTGAACCCGCTCCCACAGGTACTGCGCTGGGCCTGAAGTGAGCGCCGCACCTGTGGGAGCGGGCTTGCCCGCGAAGAGGCCGGTACAGGAAAGCACAAATGAAAACGGGGCCTTGCGGCCCCGTCTTGCGTTACAGGTAGAAAGCCTTCAGCGGCGGGAAGCCGTTGAATTCCACTGCGCTGTAGCTGGTGGTGTAGGCACCGGTCGACAGCCAGTACAGGCGGTCGCCGATGGCCAGGTTCAGCGGCAGGCCGTACTTGTAGTTTTCGTACATGATGTCGGCGCTGTCGCAGGTCGGGCCGGCGATGACCACTTCTTCGGCCTCGCCTTTCTTCTCGGTCCAGATCGGGAACTTGATGGCTTCGTCCATGGTTTCGATCAGGCCGGAGAACTTGCCCACGTCGGTGTAGATCCAGCGCTCGACGGCGGTGCGCGACTTGCGTGCAACCAGGACCACTTCGCTGACCAGGATACCGGCGTTGGCAATCAGCGAACGGCCCGGCTCGAGGATGATTTCCGGCAGGTCGTCACCGAAGTCTTCCTTCAGGAAGCGGATGATCTCTTCGGCGTAGGTTTCCAGGCTGTTGGTCCGGGTGATGTAGTTGGCCGGGAAGCCGCCACCCATGTTGATCAGCTTCAGCTCGATGCCGTCTTCTTCCTTCAGGCGCTCGAAGATCACCTTGACCTTGGCGATGGCTGCGTCCCACACGCTGATGTCGCGCTGCTGCGAGCCGACATGGAAGGAAATGCCGTAAGGCACCAGGCCCAGGTCGCGGGCGAGGATCAGCAGGTCCATGGCCATGTCGGTCTGGCAACCGAATTTACGCGACAGCGGCCAGTCGGCAGTGGTCGAGCCTTCGGTGAGAATACGTACGTACACTTTCGAACCCGGTGCGGCCTTGGCGATGTTGCGCAGGTCGGCTTCCGAGTCGGTGGCATACAGGCGCACGCCCTTCTCGTAGAAGTAGCGGATGTCCTTGGACTTCTTGATGGTGTTGCCGTAGCTGATACGGTCGGCGCTGACGCCGCGGCCCAGCACCTTGTCCAGCTCGTAGATCGAGGCGATGTCGAAGCTCGAACCTTTCTCTTTGAGCAGGTCGATGATTTCCACGGCCGGGTTGGCCTTGACCGCGTAGTACACCTTGGCGAATTCGAAACCAGCACGCAGGTCGTCATAGGCCTGGCTGATCATCTGGGTGTCGATGAGTACGAACGGGGTTTCCTGCTTGTCGGCGAACGCCTTCATTTTCTGGAAGGTGTCACGCGCGAAATAGTCTTCGACCTGGATCGACATGCTCAGGGACTCCATGGGCAAACTGAAAATTTAAGTGGCTGCAAACTGAACGTCCTCCGTATCCCCACTTTGGTTCGCCTACTCAGTACTTGAGCCGGATGGATCGTTTCCAGCATGGACGTTCGGCGCGCACTTTAGGGCGTGAAGAATGCAGAATCAACAGGCAATCCGGGCGTGATCGACGCGGATCGACGACCTGCCATTTGAATAACCGACCCATGTGACCGGCTGATGTTCCCCGGAGTGTTTCAAGCGTAAAAAATAGTGGAATGGAGCGCGTTCGCTCCTTCGCGGGCACGCCCGCTCCCACAGGCATCTCGCGGTTCCTGTGGGAGCGGGCGTGCCCGCGAAAGGGCCTCAGGTGTTCATATTTATGGCCACATTTCGCTGGCACCGCCGTGCATGAAAAAGACGATAAATTTTTTGTTACCGACTGGCGGAATTGCCGTGTTTGATGCGAAACATTACTATTCGCACCCTTGTCTGCCTCCCTGATGACCCCGACCGTGTCCGGACCCAAAGGCTTCCTCGACCACTACCATGAGCTGATCGGCACCTGGACGCGCAAGTTGCGCAGTCGACAGCAGGCCGAGGACCTCACCCACGATGCCTTTGTCCGGGTACTGGAAAACCCGCGCGAGCAGGTCGAGCAGCCACGCGCCTACCTGCACCAGACCGCCCGCAATATTGCCGTGGATGGTTTCCGGCGCGAGGACCGCCGCCAGGCCCTGGAGCTGGAAGCCTTCGACGAAGGCGTGGCCGGCAGTGGCGACCCCGAGGCCTACGTGCATGCGCTGGAGCTGGCCGACAGTGTCGAGCGGGCGCTGGCCGAACTGCCGCTCAATTGCCGGCAGGTGTTCATCTGGCAGAAGCTCGAAGGCCTGACCCAGGCCGAGATCGCCGAGCGCATGGGGTTGAGCAAGAACATGGTCGAAAAGTATATGATCCGCACGCTCCGGCATCTGCGTGAGCACCTGGATGTGTCGGCATGATGAGTCAGGAGACCTTTTCGATGAAACAGCACGGTACCGATACCGTCCGCGAGCAGGCGGCCGCGTGGTTCGCCCGGGTGCAGGATGCGCCTCGCGATGCCGGGCTGCAGGCGCAGCTGCACGTCTGGCTGGAAGGCGATGCACGGCACCGTGATGAGTACCAGCAGCTCGCCCGTCTGTGGCAGGCCACCGACTTCATCCCGCGCCAGCGCCTGGAAGCGCTGTGCCAGCCGGCACCGGTACGCCAGTTGCCACGTCGGCGCTTCGTGCGCCAGGCCTTGGCCGCCAGCGTGGCCGCACTGGCGTTGGGCCTGGGCTGGGGCGGCTGGCACTACCAGCAACTGAATCACCAGGGCAGCTTGCAGACTGCCTTCAACGAACGCCGCCAGGTCGAACTGCCGGATGGTTCGCACCTTGAACTCAACGGCAGCACGCAAGTGCAGGTCGCTTTCAGCGCCGGCCAGCGGCAGGTCCGGCTGATGGCGGGTGAGGTGATGTTCACCGTCGCCCACGACAGTGACAGGCCGTTCGTGGTCGACACCGCCCAGGGCAGCGTGACTGTCACCGGTACCCGTTTCGACGTCCGCCTGGACCCGGCCAGCACCCGCGTGGCGGTGGAGCAGGGCTCGGTGCGTGTGCAGGGCAAGGGCGCCTCGCTGGCGCAGCTCACGGCGGGCCAGGGCTCGCATATAGATGCACAAGGCCAGGTGGCGGCGCCCTATACGGTGAATACCGGCGCCCTGACTGCCTGGCGCCAAGGCAGGCTGGTGTTCGACAACGCCACCCTGGCCGAGGTGGTGGCCGAAGCCTCGCGCTACCGCAGCCAGCCGCTGCGGGTCGCCCCCGGCAAAGTCGCCCAGCTGCGGCTGTCCAGCACCTTCAGCACCGACGACACCGATGCGCTGCTGCGTGCCTTGCCGAGCATCCTGCCGGTGGCCATCAAGGCCCATGAAGATGGCTCGCGCGAAATAATCGCGAAATAGATTCAGGTTTTTTTCCGCTCGTTCGTCTTCCCCGCCAGCTGCAACTGCCAAGCATTTCCATTTGCATGCGGTTGGCGTTTATTCCGTATTCCAGGAAGTTTCGACGACGTGAACAACAACAAGCCCTTCCCACGCTTCCGCGCCCTGGCGCTGGCCCTGGCGGTCAGCGCCGTGGCCGTCAACAGCCAGGCCGCAGAGGCCGGCAGCATCATCCAGATCCAGGCCCAACCCTTGGCTTCGGCGCTGAACCAGCTGGGCCAGCAGACCAGCCTGCAACTGTTCTTCAGCCCCGAGCTGGTGGCCGGCAAGCAGGCCCCGGCGGTGTCCGGCCAGCTGGCGCCCGAGCAGGCGCTGCAGCAGCTGCTGCAAGGCAGCGGCCTGACCTACGAGATGTCCCAGGGCACCGTGGTGGTCAAGCCGGCCCAGGCCGATGGCACCCTCACCACCGGCAGCCTGGAGCTGGCGCCCACCGACATCAAGGTGGTGGGTGACTGGCTGGGCGATGCCCAGCAGAGCGTGGTGCAGAACCACCCCGGCGCGCGCACCGTGGTACGCCGCGAGGCGATGGTGGAGAAGGGCGCAATGAACGTGCGCGACGTGCTGCGCGGCATCCCGGGCGTGCAGGTGCAGGACTCCAACGGCACCGGCGGCAGCGACCTGTCGCTGAACGTGGGTGTTCGCGGCCTGACTTCGCGCCTGTCGCCACGCTCCACGGTGCTGATCGACGGCATCCCGGCCGCCTTCGCGCCCTATGGCCAGCCGCAGCTGTCGATGGCGCCGATTTCCTCGGGCAACCTCGACAGCATCGACGTGGTGCGTGGCGCCGGTTCCGTGCGCTATGGCCCGCAGAACGTCGGCGGGGTGATCAACTTCGTTACCCGGGCTATCCCGGAGAAGGCCTCGGCCGAGCTGTCCACCACCCTGGAAACCTCCCAGCATGGTGGCTGGAAACACACCGAGTCGGCCTTCGTCGGCGGCACGGCGGACAACGGCATGGGCGTGGCGCTGCTGTACACCGGGGTGAATGGCAACGGCTACCGTGAAAGCAACAACGGCAACGACATCGACGACGTCATCCTCAAGACCCACTGGGCGCCGACCGACGTTGACGAGTTCTGGCTCAACTTCCACTACTACGACGGCCGTGCCGACATGCCCGGCGGCCTGACCCAGGCGCAATACGACAGCAACCCGTACCAGTCGCTGCGCGACTACGACTACTTCGCCGGCCGGCGCAAGGACGTGTCGTTCAAGTGGCAGCGGCAGCTCGACGACGCCACCCAGTTCGAATTGCTGACCTACTACACCGACAGCTTCCGCGGCAGCGCCATTGCCTCGCGCGACATGAAGACCCTGTCGTCGTACCCGCGCAACTACCATACCTTTGCCATCGAACCGCGGCTGTCGCGGATCTTCTTCGCCGGCCCGACCACCCAGGAAGTCAGCGTGGGTTACCGCTACCTGAAGGAAGCGATGCGTGAGCAGTCGACCCGCCTGGCGCTGATCGACAACGTGCCGACGCCGACCCCGACCTCCGACGGCCATGTGTTCCAGGACCGCAGCGGTGGTACCGAGGCCAGTGCCTACTACATCGACGACAAGATCGACGTGGGTAACTGGACCATCACCCCAGGTATCCGCTTCGAGCATATCAACACCGACTGGCGTGACCGCCCGGTGCTCGGTGCCAACGGCCAGCCGGTGCCGGAGAAGAAACGCAGCATCACCAGCAACGAGCCACTGCCGGCGCTGAGCGTGATGTACCACATCTCCGATGCGTGGAAGGTGTTCGCCAACTACGAGACCTCGTTCGGTAGCCTGCAGTACTTCCAGCTGGGCCAGGGTGGTACTGGCAACAGCACCGCCAATGGCCTGGAGCCGGAAAAGGCCAAGACCTACGAGATCGGTACCCGCTATGACAATGGCGGCTTTGCCGGTGAGCTGACGGCGTTCTACATCGACTTCGATGACGAACTGCAGTACATCAGCAACGATGTGGGCTGGACCAACCTCGGCGCGACCAAGCACCAGGGTATCGAGGCCTCGGTGCGCTATGACCTGGACGGGCTGGACCCGCGCCTGGAAGGGCTGTCGGTGAGCGGTGGCTACACCTATACCCGCGCTACTTATGAAGGGGACATTCCTGGCTTCGAGGGCCGTGACCTGCCGTTCTATTCACGCCAGGTGGCTACTGCCGGGGTGCGTTACGCGGTAAACCACTGGACCTGGAACCTGGATGCCTACGCCCAATCCAAGCAGCGCGCTCCGGGTACCGGGATCAATGCCGATGGCAGCTTCAACGGCGATTACATCACCGAGCCGAGTGCGGATGGGCAGTTTGGCGACATCCCGGGTTATGTGACCTGGCATGCCCGTGGCGGGTATGAGTTCGGGCCACAGATGTCCAACCTGAAGCTGGCGGCGGGGGTGAAGAACCTGTTCGACAAGCAGTACTTCACCCGCTCCAGCGACAACAATGCTGGCATCTATGTGGGTGAGCCGCGGACCTTCTATGTGCAGGCCAGTGTAGGGTTCTGACATCGCGTCGCCTGCTTCGCGGGTGAACCCGCTCCCACAGGTACCGCGCAGGTCTTTAGCCTTGCATCGACCCTGTGGGAGCGGGTTTACCCGCGAAGAGGCCGGCACAGGCAATCCATTACTTGGGTTTTGAGCCTAGATTGCCGGGGCCGCTTTGCGGCCCATCGCGACACAAGGCCGCTCCTACACAGGAACGCGATCTGCTGTAGGAGCGGCCTTGCGTCGCGAAAGGGGCGCAGCGCGCCCCCGGCGTTTACGAAATTACCGCCTCGGCCGGCGAGACAATGCTGGTCTTGGCCCCCCGCGAGCGCCCCGAACTCAGGTACGCCGCAATCGACTCCTGCGTCACCTCGCCCAGGAACACCTGCTCGGCATCCAGCACCGGCAGCCACGCCCGGTTGAACTCGTACATCCGCGACAACAGGATGCGTAAATGCTCGTCATGCGACGCCGTGGCATTGAACGGCCGCAGGAAGTCGCCACAAGTCCCTTGCTGGCGATGCATGTCACGCCGGCGCACGTAGCCCAGTGCCTTGTTCTGCGCATCGGTCACCACCACGTAGCGGCGGTCGTGCTCGTCCAGCAGTTCCAGCGCATCGCTCACCGGCGTCTGCGGGCTTACCGATGGCGCGTTGTCTGCCGCATCCTCCGCACGCACCAGCAGCAGGCGCTTGAGGGTGCTGTCCTGGCCGACGAAGTTGCTGACGAACTCGTCCGCCGGGTGCGCCAGCAAGGTGTCCGGGTGGTCCAGCTGCAACAGCTTGCCGGCGCGGAAGATGGCGATCTTGTCGCCCAGCTTGATGGCTTCGTCGATGTCATGGCTGACCATGATCACGGTCTTGTTCAAGGCCCGCTGCATCTCGAAGAACTCGTTCTGGATCATCTCGCGGTTGATCGGGTCGACCGCGCCGAACGGCTCGTCCATCAGCAGCACCGGCGCTTCCGCCGCCAAGGCGCGGATCACGCCGATACGCTGCTGCTGTCCGCCGGACAGCTCGCGCGGGTAGCGCTGCAGGTACTGCTTGGGCTCCAGCTTGATCATGTGCATCAGTTCGCGGGCGCGTTCATGGCACTTCTGTTTGTCCCAGCCGAGCAGGCGCGGCACCACGGTGATGTTCTCCTCGATGGTCATGTTGGGGAACAGGCCGATCTGCTGGATGACATAGCCGATGTGCCGGCGCAGGGTGACCTCGTCCAGCCCGGTGGTGTCTTCGCCATTGATGAACACCTGGCCGGAAGTGGGCGTGATCAGGCGGTTGATCATTTTCAGGGTAGTGCTCTTGCCGCAGCCCGAGGGGCCGAGGAATACGCAGATTTCCCCTTCGTTGACGGTGAGGCTTACCGAGTCGACGGCTTTGACGTCCTTGCCGTTGACGTTGAAGGTTTTGCTGAGGTTCTTCAGTTCGATCATGAGCGCAGTCCTTCTGGAGTCAGGGCACGTTGCAGGGTTTGCAGGAGCAGGTCGGCGATGATCGCCAGCAGGCTGACCAGCACGGCGCCGACCAGCAGCATCGACATGTCGCTGCGGCTGATGGAGGTGAGGATGAGCACGCCAAGGCCGCCGGCGCCGATGGTGGCGGCGATGGTCATCACGCCGATGTTCATCACCACGGCGGTGCGCACGCCGGCGAGGATCACCGGCACGGCGATGGGCAGTTCGACCATGCGCAGGCGCTGGCCGAAGGTCATGCCGATGCCACGCGCGGCTTCACGGATGCCGGGTTCGACGTTGGTCAGCGCCAGGTAGGTGTTGCGCATGATCGGCAGCAGTGAGTAGAGAAACACCGCAGTGATCGCCGGCAGCGGCCCGAGGCCCTGGCCGAACTTGGAGTAGAACGGCAGAAGCAGGCCGAACAGGGCGATCGAGGGGATGGTCAGCAACACTGTGGCGCTGGCCTGCAATGGGCCGGCGACGGCCGGGAAGCGGGTCATCAGGATGCCCAGCGGTACGCCGACGATGATCGCCAGGCCCACGGCGACGCCGACCAGCATGATGTGCTGCCAGGTCAGTTGCAGCACCTGGGCCCAGTCCAGATGGTTGAAGGTATCGATCAGGTTCATGGCTGGCCCTCGCTGTTCAGTGGGTGCTCACGCAGGAAGGTGGCGGCCACGGCAGTCGGGTTCTGGTGCTCGACATCGACCTTGGCGTTGAGCTGGCGCATGGTTGCGTCATCCAACTGTTCGGCCAGTGGCTTGAGCAGGCCGGCCAGCTGCGGGTTGGCGTCGAGCACAGCTTTGCGCACCACCGGCGCGGCGGTGTAGTCGGGGAAGTAGTGCTTGTCGTCCTCCAGCAGCTTGAGGTCGAAGGCGTTCAGGCGGCCGTCGGTGGTGTACACCAGCCCGGCGAACACCTGGTTGTTGCGCATCGCGGTGTACACCAGGCCGCCGTCCATCTGGCGGATATTGCGGCGGTCCAGTGGCAGGCCGTACATCTCGCGCAGGCCGACCAGGCCATCGGGGCGGTTGGCGAACTCGGTGTCCAGCGCCACCAGGTGGTTGCGGTGGCTTTCGTCACGCAGTATCTGGTTGAGGTCGCTGATCGAGTTGATCTGCGGATAAGCCTCGGCGATCTGCTTGGGCAGGCCCAGCGCGTAGGTGTTGCTGAACTTCGACGGGGTCAGCCAGATCAGGTCCTTCTTCGCATCCAGCGCCTTCACCCTGGCGAAGGTGGCCTCGGCACTGGGCATGCGCTCGTCGATATGGTTGTACGACACCAGCGACACGCCGGTGTATTCCCACATCAGGTCGAGCTGGCCGGTTTCCTGGGCCTGGCGCGCGATATTGCTGCCAAGGCCGGTGGTGACGCGCACGTCATAGCCGTTGGCGCGCAGGTATTGCGCGGTGATTTCGGCGAGTACGGTCTGTTCGGTGAACACCCGCGCGCCGATGCGGATCAGTGGTTTGTCCGCCGCCTGGGCAAATCCTGCGAACAGCAGGGCCGCGCCCAGCAGCAAGGCGATTCTCTTGTTCATACGTTCCCTATCTTTATTGGGCCAGGCCACGTTCCAGCCAGCGCTTGCTGGAGAAACTCACCGCCGCGTCCAGCGCCAGCGCCAGCAGTGCGGTGCAGGCAGCCCCCAGCAGCAGCTGTGGCTGGTTGTTCAGGGCGATTCCGGGGAAGATCAGGCTGCCCAGGCTGTTGGCGCCAATCAGGAACGCCAGCGGTGCGGTGCCGACGTTCAGCGCCAGGGCCACGCGCACACCGCCAACGATGATTGGCACGGCGTTGGGCAGCTCCACCTGCCACAGTTGCTGGCGCGGGGTCATGCCGATGCCGGTGGCGGCTTCCTTGAGCGAGGCGGGGACGTTTTTCAGGCCCTCGTAGGTGTTGCGCACGATGGGCAGGAGGGAGGCGAGGAACAGCGCGAAGATCGCGGGCCCGGCGCCGATGCCCAGGATACTCAGGGCGATGGCCAGAACGGCCAGGGGAGGGATGGTGTTACCAACGTTGAACAACTGCATGAAGCGCTCGGCTTTGTCGACCCGGTGCGGTCGACTTAACGCAATGCCGGCGGGGATGCCCACGGCCAGCGCCGCCGCCATCGAAGCCAGCACCAGTACCAGGTGCGCTTGCAGGTAGAACCCAAGATCGTCGCGATAACGCGCGATCGTGTCGATGCCGATCCAGTGGACCAGCAGGGCCAGGATGACGAGCACGGCGGCCCATCCCAACAGCCCTTTTCCGTAGCGTTCAGCCACAGGTGGACTCCTTGTGTAGTCGGCGAGCACACTTCTTGGTTGCCGGCCAGTCCTGGCGGCGGGTGGTGTGTTCGCGAGTAGCAGCGTGACGCACGCCGAAGGCTGCGATCAGGCCATGAGCCGAACCCCGTCGGGCCCGAAAATGCTGATGAAACCAGCTCCCCAACCGAAGCGGGTTGCAGGGGAGTGGACGTCTCCGTGGGCGTAAAGGTTCCCATCTGGGGCGGCATTTGGCCAGCGTTAATCACTGGTTGGTTGGAAAATTGACGAGAAAAAGCAGCGGGTTAATGTGCTGTAGGCGTTGAAATAACTGCTCTTGGGCCATTTGTCGTGATAAAGCGATTGCCTGGCGAATTTGTGGCCTCTGGGCGGGCCCTTTCGCGGGTAAACCCGCTCCCACAGGTCCTGCACAGGTTTCAAAGATGGTGTGATACCTGTGGGAGCGGGTTTACCCGCGAAAGGGTCGGAACAGGCACCGCCGGTTCAGCAAATTTTGGTCCCGGCCCAACTTCAGGTATGATATCGCCCCTTTTAAATCCCCCAGTCAGGCGATTTCCCATGACCAACCAGGCCGCCGAAGTCGCGAAGCGCCGCACTTTCGCAATCATTTCCCACCCCGACGCCGGTAAGACCACCATCACCGAGAAGCTGCTGCTGATGGGCAAGGCCATTGCCGTCGCCGGTACCGTGAAGTCGCGCAAGTCCGACCGCCACGCCACCTCCGACTGGATGGAAATGGAGAAGCAGCGCGGCATCTCCATCACCACCTCGGTGATGCAGTTCCCGTACCGCGAGCACATGATCAACCTGCTCGACACCCCCGGCCACGAAGACTTCTCGGAAGACACCTACCGCACCCTGACCGCGGTGGACTCGGCGCTGATGGTGCTCGACGGCGGTAAAGGTGTAGAGCCACGTACCATCGCCCTGATGGACGTGTGCCGCCTGCGCGACACGCCGATCGTCAGCTTCATCAACAAACTCGACCGCGACATCCGCGACCCGATCGAGCTGCTGGACGAGATCGAAGCCGTGCTGAAGATCAAGGCCGCGCCGATCACCTGGCCGATCGGTTGCTACCGCGACTTCAAGGGCGTGTACCACCTGACCGGTGACTACATCGTGGTGTACACCCCGGGCCACGGCCACGAGCGCACCGAAGCCAAGATCATCCAGAAGCTGGACTCGGACGAAGCCCGTGCCCACCTGGGCGACCAGTACGATTCGTTCGTCGAACAGCTGGAGCTGGTGCAGGGCGCCTGCCACGAGTTCAACCAGGAAGAGTTCATCAACGGCCAGCTGACCCCGGTGTTCTTCGGTACCGCGCTGGGCAACTTCGGTGTCGACCATGTGCTTGACGCCGTCGTCGACTGGGCGCCGCGCCCGCTGGGCCGTGTTGCCCACGAGCGCACCGTGGAGCCTGTGGAAGAGAAGTTCACCGGCTTCGTGTTCAAGATCCAGGCGAACATGGACCCGAAACACCGCGACCGCATCGCCTTCATGCGTATCTGCTCGGGCAAGTACGAGAAGGGCATGAAGATGCGCCACGTGCGGATCAACAAGGACCTGCGTATCGGCGATGCGCTGACCTTCTTCTCCTCCGAGCGTGAGCAGCTGGAAGAGGCCTATGCCGGCGACATCATCGGCCTGCACAACCACGGCACCATCCAGATCGGCGACACCTTCACCGAAGGCGAGGCGCTGGGCTTCACCGGTATCCCGCACTTCGCTCCGGAGCTGTTCCGCCGCGTGCGCCTGAAGGACCCGCTGAAATCCAAGCAGCTGCGCCAGGGCCTGCAACAGCTGGCCGAAGAAGGTGCGACTCAGGTGTTCTTCCCAGAGCGCAGCAACGACATCATCCTCGGTGCAGTCGGTGTGCTGCAGTTCGACGTGGTCGCCAGCCGCCTGAAGGAAGAGTACAAGGTCGAGTGCGCCTACGAGCCGATCACCGTATGGTCGGCCCGCTGGATCGGCTGTGACGACAAGAAGAAGCTCGAGGAATTCCAGAACAAGGCCATGGAGAACCTGGCCATCGACGGTGGCGGGCACCTGACCTACCTGGCGCCGACCCGGGTCAACCTGTCGCTGATGGAAGAGCGCTGGCCGGACATCAAGTTCCGCGCTACCCGCGAGCACCACTGATTCGAAAAGCTTGCATCTGACCCCTGTGGGAGCGGGTTTACCCGCGAATGCGTCGGTGAATTCAACATCGCATTCGCGGGTAAACCCGCTCCCACAGTGACCGCGTTACGGCCGCACTCAGTTTCCTGCCTTGATACTGGTCCAGATCCTCGTCCGAATACGGTCGATCTTGGCCGGCATCGCCTCCAGCGCATACAGCTTGCCCATTACTTCCTCGCTCGGGTAAATCATCGTATTACCCTTCATCGCCGGATCCACCAGCCCGTCCGCCTCAAGGTTGCCGTTGGCGTATTGCACATGGTTGCTGATGTTGGCCATCACCTCCGGCTGCAGCAGGTAGTTCATGTAGGCATACCCGGCCTTCTCATCCGGTGCATCGGCCGGCATGGCAACCATGTCGAACCACATCGGTGCGCCTTCCCTGGGTATCGAATACCCTACCTTCACCCCGTTCTTCGCCTCCTCGGCACGATTCTTCGCCTGCAACACATCCCCCGAGAAACCCACCACCACGCAGATATCGCCGTTGGCCAGATCGCCGGTGTACTTCGATGAGTGGAAGTAGCTGATGTATGGCCGCACCTGCATCAGCAGCGCCTTGGCCTTGTCGTAGTCTGCCGGGTTCTGGCTGTGGTGCGGCAGGCCCAGGTAGTGCAGGGCGATCGGTAACAGCTCAGGGCCGTTGTCCAGCACGGCGACGCCGCAGCTTTTCAGCTTGCTCATGTACTCAGGCTTGAAGATCAGGTCCCACGAGTTTATTGGCGCGCTGTCGCCGAGCACCGCCTTGACCTTGTCGACGTTGTAGCCGATGCCGGTGCTGCCCCACAGGTACGGGAAGCCGTATTGGTTACCCGGGTCATTGACCTCCAGTGCCTTGAGCAACACCGGATTGAGGTTGTGCCAGTTGGGAAGCTGCGACTTGTCCAGCTGCTTCAGGGCTTTGCCCTGGATTTGACGGGCCATGAAGTGGTTGGACGGGAACACCACGTCGTAGCCGGAGTTGCCGGTCATCAGCTTGCCGTCGAGGGTTTCGTTGCTGTCGTAAACGTCGTAGGTGGGCACGATACCGCTGGCTTGCTGGAAGTTCTTCAGTGTGTCGGGGGCAACGTAGCTGGACCAGTTGTAGATCTTCACCGTTTCGGCGGCACCGGCCACGCTGGCGGCCAGCATCAGGGGGGCGAGAAGGAGCGTGCGCATGTCGGGGTTACCTTGCTTTGTGTGTTGTTATCGAAGGCAGGCGATCAGCGGATCAGAAAATAAGGACGTAGGTCTTGCGCACGGTCTCCTGGATGTCCCAGGTGCCCGTGCTGTTGGCCGGTAGCATCAGTGCGTCTCCGGCTTCTATGAACAGGGGCTCGCCACCGTCAGGGGTGAAGGTGCAGCGGCCCTTGGTGAAATGGCAGAACTCCTGCTGCACGATCTGCCGCCGCCAGCGCCCGGGGGTGCACTCCCAGATGCCGGTTTCGACGCCGTCGCTGCGCTCCACACAGGTGACCGACGTTACCGCCACGGGCTCGCCGAGTGGTACCGCAACGGGGTTGGAGCTATCGAGCACGGCGCTGTTGGTGTTCTTGAAATGGGTGATGCTCATGACCGGTAAATCCTGTGTCGGGGAAAGGGAGGTCAGTGCATGAAGCCTTCCATGAAGTCCGCAAGATTGCTGGCCAGGCGCCGCCTCCAAGGCGCGCTGGCGGGGTTGGCGAGGGTCCGATCCTCGTGGACGAAGCTCTGGATGATTGCGTTGTAGCCCAGCCAGCGGCAGGGCTCGGGTGGCCAAGTGGCCAGGCTTGAAAGCGGGCGGTTGTCGAGTACCCAGGGTTGCGCGGTCAGTTCGTTGTGCAGGTTCAGGATCAGCGCCGCCAGGGTGCGCCCGCCCAGGTTGGTGGCGCCGACGCCTTCGCCGCCGTAGCCGCCCGCCAGGGCGATGCCGCGTTGACGGTCGCAGAGCATGTGCGGGCGGAAGCGCCGCGCCATGCCCAGGTTGCCGCCCCAGGAATGGGTGATACGCACGTGCTTCAACTGCGGGAACAACTCGCTGAACAGGTAGCGGCGCAGCTCGATTTCCTGTTCGTCGAGGTTGAAGTTTTCGCGCAGGCGGCCACCGAAGCGGTAGCCGCCACGGGCGCCGAATACCAGGCGGTTGTCGGCGGTGCGCTGGCCGTAGGTGACCTGGCGGCTGCTTTCGCTGAACGCCTGGCCCTGGTTCAGGCCGATCTGTTGCCAGGTGGCCTCCGGCAGTGGTTCGGTGGCCACCAACAGGCTCTGTACCGGCAATTGATGTTTGCCCAGTGGCGGCAGGCTGGCGGCGTAGCCCTCCACGGCGGGTACCATCCATTGGCAACGGATGCGCGCCAACGGGGTACGCACCTCACCCGGCTGCCAGTCGATGGCTGGGGTGTTTTCGTAGATGGGTACGCCCAGCGCTTCTACCGCCCGGGCCAGGCCACGCGCCAGCTTGGCGGGTTGGATGGTTGCGGTGTGCGGGCTGTAGATGGCGCCATAGGCATTGCTGACCCGCAACTGAGCGTCAAGCTGTTCGGGGCGCAGCCAGCGGTAGTCGTCCTCGGTCATGCCTTGGCGATAAAGATCGTCGAGGTAGGCGCGCAGGCTGCGCTCCTGTTCCGGGTAGCGCGCGGCGCAGTACAGCACGCCGCCTTTGCGGTAGTCGCAGTCGATGCCTTCATGTTGCAGCACGCGGTGTACTTCATCGGGAATGCCATGCAGCAGGTCGATGCTGGCGCGGCGCTGTTGCGGCGACAGGGTGGCCAGCAGGCGGTCTTCGCCGAGCAGGTTGCCCATCAGCCAGCCGCCGTTGCGCCCCGAGGCGCCGAAGCCGGCGATGTTGGCGTCGATTACCGCGATGTTCAGCTGTGGCGCCTGGCGCTTGAGGTAGTAGGCGGTCCACAGGCCGGTGTAGCCAGCGCCGATGATGCACACATCCGCGTCCAGGTCCTCGCGCAGGGCCGGGCGGGCGCACAACGGCTCGTCGAGCTGGTCCATCCACAGGCTGAGCGTGCGCAGGGGTTGCATCGGGTTCGGCTCCACATCCGTCAAGGTCTGTGGGCGATCCTAGTGGTGTCGGCGGGCGGCTGTCCTACGTGCGTGCACGCAGGGAAATTTGCTTAAGGTACGCCTTGGGCGTAAGCCCGGTGTGTTCGCGGAAACACTTGTAGAACGCCGACAACGAGTTGAAACCGGCATTGAACGCCAGCTCGTCGATCGTGGCTTCGATGCTGTCGTCGTCGAGGCTGGCCATCAAGTGCTGCAGGCGGGCCTGGTTGACGTAGCGGTAGAAGCTTTGCCCGAGCACCTGGTTGAGCAGGTAGGAGATCTGGTTGCGGCTGTAGCCGCTGGCGTCGGCCACCTGCTGCAGGTCCAGCTCCGGGTCCAGGTAGGGGCGCTGGCGCTGGAAGTAGTGTTCCAGGTCCTGGGCCATGGTCGACAGCTGTCGGGGTGACAGGCCCAGGCGGCTGGTGGCCGGGCGCGGGCCGCTGCTGGCATGGCCACTGCTGCTCCGGCGGACCAGCGTGGCGTATTCGTTGACCTGCCAGATCAGGCCGTCCTTCACGGTAATCGCCTCGCTGGACTGAAACGCCACCAGGCCGTCGCCGCCCTGGACCGTGACCTGGTACTGGATGAACGCGGTACAGCCGTCGACGCGGATGCGGTCGCTGTGCACGATGTCTTCGCCGGCTTCATGGGGCAGGCAGGCGCGCACATAGTCACGCAGTTCCTGGTAGCCGAGCACGCGGTTCTGGAAGAAGTCGTGGTACTGGATGTCGGGGTGGTAGAGCGCCATGACGCCGTCGAGGTCGCGGTGCTTCCAGCACAGGTGGTAGCGCAGCACGGTGTCGGCGGTGAGCGGGGTCTGCTCGGGGCCGTCGGGGAGGGTGGTGGCGGTCATGAGCCTGATAGTGCATTGCAGAACACCCAGCTGCAAGGGTGCGGATCCGGCATATTGCACGGTTTTGCCAAGCGGCTTGGGCAGTAAGCCGTTGATTCGGTTGAGAGTGATTTTTTGACAGGGATGGCATGGCGAGTGCACCGGTCTGTTCAACATCGAACAAGGAGAAAGGCCATGCGCTCGATACTGCTTTGGATGATTGGGGTGCCGATTCCGGTGATTATCCTGATCTGGTTCTTCATGCATTGAGATTTTTGGGGCCGCTTTGCGGCCCATCGCGACACAAGGCCGCTCCTACAGGAGATTGCGGTCCCTTGTAGGAGCGGCCTTGTGTCGCGATGGGCTGCAACGCAGCCCCGGCTATCTAAAGGCTAAAGAAACTGCTCGGCATAGTGACAAGCCACCTGCCGGGTATTCACCCATCCGGCAATTCGTATCTTCGGCCCAATTTCCACCGGCCGGTGCCGATTCCGGTGATTATCCTGACCTGGTTCTTCATGCATTGAGATTTTTGGGGCCGCTTTGCGGCCCATCGCGACACAAGGCCGCTCCTACAGGAGATCGCGGTCCCTTGTAGGAGCGGCCTTGTGTCGCGATGGGCTGCAACGCAGCCCCGGCTATCTAAAGGCTAAAGAAACTGCTCGGTATAGTGACAAGCCACCTGCCGGGTACTCACCCATCCGGCAATTCGTATCTTCGGCCCAATTTCCGCCGGCCGGTGCCGATTCCGGTGATTATCCTGATCTGGTTCTTCATGCATTGAGATTTTTGGGGCCGCTTTGCGGCCCATCGCGACACAAGGCCGCTCCTACAGGAGATCGCGGTCCCTTGTAGGAGCGGCCTTGTGTCGCGATGGGCTGCAAAGCAGCCCCGTCTATCTAAAGGCTAAAGAAACTGCTCGGCATAGTGACAAGCCACCTGCCGGGTACTCACCTGCCTGAGCGCCGGCACTTCCTTGGCACACCGCTCGGTCGCATACGGGCAACGCTTGTGAAACGCACACCCATCCGGCGGGTTCAGCGGGTTGGGCAACTCCCCGGCAATGCGGATCTTCGGCTTCAAAGGGTCCGGGTGAATCGCCGGCGTCGCCGAAAGCAGTGCCTGGGTATACGGGTGCAACGGCCTTTCGTAGATATCTTCCTTCGGCCCCATCTCCGCAGGCCGGCCGAGGTACATCACCAGCACCTGATCGGCCACATGCCGCACCACCGCCAGGTTGTGCGAGATGAACACGTAGGCGGTATTGAACTCCTTCTGCAAATCCATGAACAGGTTCAGTACCTGGGCCTGGATCGACACGTCCAGCGCCGAGGTCGGTTCGTCCGCCACCAGCACCTTGGGCTGCAGCATCATTGCCCGGGCCAGGGCGATACGCTGGCGCTGGCCGCCGGAGAACATGTGCGGGTAGCGCTGGTAATGCTCGGGGCGCAGGCCGACCTGTTCCATCATCTTCTGCACCTTTTCTCGCCGCTCGGCCTTGCTCAGCGAGGTGTTGATCAGCAGCGGCTCGGCCAGTTGGTCGCCAATCTTCTGCCGTGGATTGAGCGACGCGTAGGGGCTCTGGAAAACCATCTGTACGTCGCGGCGCAGTTGCTTGCGCTCGCTCTTGCTGGCGCCTTTCACTTCGGTGCCGGCAATTTGCAGCGAGCCGGACGACGGCTCTTCGATCAGGGTCAGTGCGCGGGCCAGGGTCGACTTGCCGCAGCCGGACTCGCCGACCACGGCCAGGGTCTTGCCGGCCTCCAGTTCGAACGACACGCCATTCAGCGCGCGGACCAGGGCGTGGCCCTTGAACAGCCCGCGGGAGACTTCGTAATGCCGGGTCAGCTCCCGGGCGGATAGAACGACGGCCATCACGCCACCTCCTGGTTCAGCGGGTAGAAGCAACGCACCAGGCCATGGGCCTGGGGATCGAGGGGCGGGCGCTGGCGCCGGCAGTTGTCCTGCACGTACGGGCAGCGCGGTGACAGCAGGCAACCCACGGGGCGGTCGTAGCGGCCGGGGACGATGCCGGGCAGGGTGGCCAGGCGTTCGGCACCGATGCTGTGCTCGGGGATCGCCGCCAGCAACGCTTCGCTGTAGGGGTGGGCGGGCACGTCGAACAGCTCCGGCACCTGGCCCACTTCCACGGCCTGGCCGGCGTACATCACGCACACCCGCCTGGCGGTTTCAGCGACCACGGCGAGGTCGTGGGTGATCAGGATGAGCGCCATGTTGCGCTCCTTCTGCAGGTTGACCAGCAGCTCCATGATCTGCGCCTGGATGGTCACGTCCAGCGCAGTGGTGGGTTCGTCGGCAATCAGCAGCTTGGGCTCGCCGGCAATCGCCATGGCAATCGCCACGCGCTGGCTCATGCCGCCGGACAGCTGGTGCGGGTAGGCGTCCAGGCGGCTTTCCGCAGCCGGGATCTCGACCTTTTTCAGCAGCTCCAGGGCACGCTGGCGCGCGGCCTTGCCCTTCAGGCCCAGGTGCTGGCGCAGCACTTCCTCGATCTGGTAGCCCACGGTGTAGCTGGGGTTGAGCGCGGTCATCGGGTCCTGGAAGACCATGGCGATGTCCTTGCCCACCACCTTGCGTCGCTGGCGGCCGGTGAGCTTGAGCATGTCGGTGCCGTCGAAGGTGAGCGAGTCGGCGGTGATGCGCCCGGGGGCGTCGATCAGGCCCATCAGGGCCATCATGGTCACGGACTTGCCCGAGCCGGATTCGCCGACGATGGCCAGGATCTCGCCGGCCTCCACCGTCAGGTCCAGGCCATCGACCACCGGTACCGCATTGGCGTCGCCGAAGCGCACGTTCAGGTTGTTGATCTGCAACAGTGACATGGCGTTCTCCTCAGGCGGCGTTCTTGAGTTTCGGGTCCAGCGCATCGCGCAGGCCGTCGCCCATCAGGTTGATTGCCAGCACACTGAGCAGAATGGTCAGGCCGGGCAGGCTCACCACCCACCAGGCGCGCTCGATGTAGTCACGGGCCGAAGCCAGCATGGTGCCCCACTCCGGGGTTGGCGGCTGTACGCCAAGGCCAAGGAAGCCCAGGGCGGCGGCGTCGAGGATGGCCGAGGAGAAGCTGAGGGTGGCCTGCACGATCAGCGGTGCCATGCAGTTGGGCAGCACGGTGACGAACATCAGCCGTGGCAGCCCGGCACCAGCCAGGCGTGCGGCGGTGACGTAGTCGCGGTTCAGCTCGCCCATCACGGCGGCGCGGGTCAGGCGCACGTAGGATGGCAACGACACGATGGCGATGGCGATCACGGTGTTGATCAGGCCTGGGCCGAGGATGGCGACGATGGCCACCGCCAGCAGCAGCGAGGGCAGGGCCAGCATCACGTCCATCAGGCGCATGATCGACGGGCCGAGCAGTTGCGGGAAGAAACCGGCCAGCAGGCCCAGCAGGATGCCAGGGATCAACGACATCACCACCGACGACAGGCCGATCAGCAGCGACAGCCGCGCGCCCTGGATCAGCCGCGAAAGCAGGTCGCGGCCCAGCTCGTCGGTGCCGAGGATGAACTGCCAGCTGCCACCTTCGAGCCACACCGGTGGGGTCAGCAGGAATTCGCGGTACTGCTCGCTCGGGTCGTGCGGGGCAACCCACGGCGCGAACAGCGCGCAGAACACCACCAGGCACATGAAGGCCAGGCCCATCACCGCACCTTTGTTGCGGGCGAAGGCTTGCCAGAATTCTTTGTATGGCGAGGGGTAGAGCAGGCTCTGGTCCACCGGGCTGACCGGTGTGACGGATTTCGGAATCGGGCTAGTCATGGCGAAGGCCTCAGCGCTGATGACGGATGCGTGGGTTGGCCAGGCCGTAGAGGATATCCACGACGAAGTTGACCAGGATCACCAGGCAGGCGATCAACAGGATGCCGTTCTGGACCACGGGGTAGTCACGGGCACCGATGGCTTCGATCAGCCACTTGCCGATGCCCGGCCAGGAAAAGATGGTTTCGGTCAGCACCGCACCGGCCAGCAACGTGCCGACCTGCAGGCCGAATACGGTCAGTACCGGGATCAGCGCGTTGCGCAGGCCGTGCACGAACACCACGCGGGCCGGCGACAGGCCTTTGGCGCGGGCGGTGCGGATGTAGTCCTCGCGCAGCACTTCGAGCATCGACGAGCGGGTCATGCGGGCAATCACCGCCAGCGGGATGGTGCCGAGCACGATGGCCGGCAGGATCAGGTGCATCACCGCGTCCTTGAACGCGCCTTCCTCGTCGCTGAGCAGGGTGTCGATGAGCATGAAGCCGGTCTTCGGCTCGATGTCGTAGAGCAGGTCGATGCGCCCGGACACCGGGGTCCAGCCCAGGCTTACCGAGAAGAACATGATCAGGATCAGGCCCCACCAGAAGATCGGCATCGAGTAACCGGCCAGGGAAATGCCCATCACCCCGTGGTCGAACAGCGATCCGCGCTTGAGCGCAGCGATCACCCCGGCCAGCAGGCCGACGATGCCGGCGAACAACAGGGCGGCAAAGGCCAGTTCCAGGGTGGCCGGGAACAGGGTGAGGAACTCGCTCCACACGCTCTCGCGGGTGCGCAGCGATTCACCGAGGTCACCCTGGGCCAGCTTGCCGACGTAGTCCAGGTACTGGACCGGCAGCGGCTTGTTCAGGCCCAGGCGCTCCATGGCCTGGGCATGCATTTCGGGGTCGACCCTGCGCTCGCCCATCATCACTTCCACCGGGTCGCCGGGGATCAGGCGTATGAGCGCGAAGGTCAGCAAGGTGATACCGAAAAATGTCGGTATCAGCAGGCCAAGGCGCCGGGCAATAAAGCTCAACATTGTCTGGGTTACCTCATCAGGCCGTGCGGCTAGCAGCACGCTACGGGGTGCCGCCGGTCCCCGTGTGGGTTGCCGGCGGTCGTTGTTGTTCTACTTCACCTTGGTGGTGGCGAAGTTGTTGTTGGCCAGAGGGCTGATCACGTAGCCCTCCACGTTGTCACGCATGGCGGCGAACACCTTGGGGTGGGCCATGCTGATCCAGGGTTGGTCGTCATCGTACACCCTTAAAGCCTCGGCATAGACCCATCGGCGCTCATTGTCATCCGTCATCTGCCGTGCACGCGTGATGAGTTCCTGGAACTGCTGATTGCACCAGCGGGCGTAGTTCTCGCCGTTCTTGGCGGCCTCGCAGCTCAGCAGCGGGGTGAGGAAGTTGTCCGGGTCACCGTTGTCGCCTGCCCAGCCGGTGGAGACCAGGTCGGCTTCGCCGTTCTTGGCACGACGCAGCATTTCGGCCCATTCCATCACGCGGATATCCAGCTGCAGGCCGACCTGTTTCAGGTCGGCCTGCAGCATCTCGGCGGACAGGCGTGGGTTGGGGTTGGTCATGCCGCCGCCGTTGCGGGTGAACAGGGTGATCACGGTACCTTCCGGTACGCCAGCTTCCTTGAGCAGGGCGCGGGCCTTGGCCAGGTCTCGAGGCGGGTTCTGGTTGGTGGTGTTGTAACCGAGCATGGTCGGCGGGTACGGGTTCACGCCCACCAGCGCGTTGTCCTTGCCAAACAGCTGGTCGACGTGTGTCTGGCGGTCGAAGGCCATGTTGATGGCTTTGCGCACGCGCACATCGCTGAGGTACTTGTGCTGGGTGTTCATGGCGATATAGCCGGTAACCAGCGCTTCGGTCTCGGCGACCTTGAGCTTGGGGTCGGCCTTGATCGTCGGCACGTCCTCCGGTTTGGGGTACAGCGCCACCTGGCATTCGTTGGCGCGCAGCTTTTGCAGGCGCACGTTGCTGTCGGTGGCGATGGCGAATATCAGGGCGTCGGCCGGGGGCTTGCCGCGGAAGTAGTCCGGGTTGGGTTTGAAGCGGACCTGGGCGTCCTTGTTGTAACGCTGGAAGATGAACGGGCCGGTGCCGATCGGCTTGCTGTTGAGCTCGGCGGTCTTGCCGGCCTTGAGCAACTGGTCGCCGTATTCGGCGGAGTAGATCGAGGTGAAGCCCATTGCCATGTCCCGCAGGAACGGTGCTTCCGGGCGAGTGAGGGTGATCACCACGGTGTGGTCATCGGTCTTGTCCACCGACTTGAGCAGGCTTTTGAAGGACATGCTTTCGAAGTACGGGTAGCCGACGCTGGTCTTGTCGTGCCACGGATGCGCCGGGTCGAGCTGACGGCGCAGGCTCCACAACACGTCATCGGCGTTGAATTCGCGAGTGGGCGTGAAGTAGTCGGTCTTGTGGAACTTCACCCCTTGGCGCAGGTGGAAGGTGTAGGTCAGGCCGTCCGGTGAGATGTCCCAGCGTTCGGCCAGGGCCGGCTGGACGTCGGTGGTGCCAGGCTTGAAGTCGACCAGGCGGTTGAACAGCGCTTCGGAGGTGGCATCGAAGGTGACCCCCGTAGTGTACTGGACAACGTCGAACCCTTCCGGGCTGGCCTCGGTGCACACTACCAGCGGCTTGGCCGCCAGCTGCGTGGCGCTGCCCAGTACCAGCGCTGCCAGGGCGAGGCGTAGCGGTAGCGATTTCATGAAAGCTCTCTGCATGGGTGGACTCCCTGCTTGCATTGATTCCAGCGTAGCCGCCACGGCCCGCAGCGAAGCAGGCCGTGGCGCCGGCGGTCAGAGAATGTTGAATGGAATGGTGGTAACCACCCGGAACTCATCCAGGCTGCCATCGCCCTGGGCCTTGCTGGCGCGGTGCGCGGTGTAGGTGGCACGGATGCTGGTGTCTTTCAGCGGCCCGCTCTGTACCGCGTAGCTGGTGCCGAAGCCCCACTCGTAGTGGGTTTCGCCGTCCAGGCCGTTCACGTCGTAGGCGGTACCGCGGTAATGGGTACCATCGATGCCCCAGCCGCGGGCGTTGTACAGGTTGAACTTCAGGCCCGGCACGCCGTACGGCGCCATGTTCAGCACGTAGGAAATCTGCAGCGATTTCTCGTTGGGGCCGTTGAAGTCCGACAGCAGCGAGTTGGCCAGGTAGATGCCGTTGGTTTCGTGCAGGTAGTCGAAGTACTCGTTGCCGTTGACCTGCTGCCAGGAGGCGCTGAGGGTGTGGGCCTGGTGGGTCAGGCCGAACGACAGGCTGTAGGTGTCGTTGTCGATCTCGCCCATCTTCTTGCTGCCGGCGTCGACGGTCTTGTAGTAGTTCAGGCCGGTGCTCAGGCTGAGCACTGCGCTGTCGCCGAGCACGTGGTTGGCGCCAAAGTAGTACTGGTTCCAGAAGTCGTCGACCTTGGTGGCGTACAGGCTGGTGCTCAGGCTCTTGAACGGCTGGTAGTTGATGCCGGCGGTACTGGCGCGGTCGGTTTCCACGCCAGTGGCACTGTACTCGGTGCGGAACTTGCTGAGGCTCTGTTCGGTACGTGGCGAGACGCGGTCGAAGGTGCCCAGGTCGAAGCTCAGGTTGTCGAATTCGGCACTGTGCAAAAACGCGCCTTGGAAGCTCGAGGGCAGGGCACGGTTGCCGATGTAGGCGATCATCGGCGTGTCCACCGATTGGCGGCCGACGGTGAGGGTAGTGTTGGACACCCGCGCCTTGACGTTGGCCAGGCCCATCTTGCTCCACTGGCCGACCGGGTCGCCGTCGCTGTGGGTCAGGGTGCGGTTGTTGGGGCCGGCGACGTCCTCGCGGTTCTGCAGCAGGGCGATGGCATTGTAGCCGGCGGCTTCGACGGCGAAGCCGACGGTGCCCTGGGTGAAGCCGGAGCTGTAGTTGAGGATGGTGCCCTGCACCCAGTTCTCGCGGCTGTGGGTGTCGTGGCGGGTGCCGTCGCTCTTGTAGTACTTCCACAGCGGGGCGCGTGCGGCGCGCTCGCGGGCGTACCAGTTGCGGGTGCTGCCGGACAGGCTCTGGCCGTCGACGAAGCCGCTGGCCTGCTCCTGCTCGCTGCTGCCTTTGAGGGTGATGGGCACGTATTCCTGGCTTTGCGGGTCGGCCTGGGTCACGGTGGATAAGGCACTGATGGATAACGCCAGTGCGGTCAAGGTGAATAGTCTCAAGGTTAAAGCTCCCTTTCTGTTCTTCTAGTTATTGCCTGGCCTTGTGGGCCGGGTTTCTTGCTGCGGTGTTGCCAGGGTTGCCCGGGGTCACCGGGCAGAATCGGGGGGTTGTGTTGGCTGTGCCGGCCCTTTCGCGGGTAAACCCGCTCCCACAGGGGCACCACAGGTTTCGGCATGTGCGCCGTACCTGTGGGAGCGGGTTTACCCGCGAAGAGGCCCTTGAGGGCTAAAGATCAATCAACACTCACACCGGAAAAGTCGTTGCGCCCGAACGGGCTGACCTTGAACTCGGAAACCTTGACGCTGAGCGGTTGGTTGACCGTGGAGTGCGCCACCGGGGTAATCGGCACCTGTTGCTTGAGCCGCTGCTGGGCCTGCTGGTACAGGGCGGTGCGCTGTGTGCGGTCGGTGACCTGCTTGGCCTGCTTGACCAGGCTGTCGTACTGCGGATCGCACCACAGCGAGTAGTTGTTGCTGCCGATGGCATCGCAGTTGTAGAGGGTGCCCAGCCAGTTGTCCGGGTCACCGTTGTCCCCGGTCCAGCCGATCAGGGCGATATCGTGCTCGCCGCTTTTCATGCGCTTGAGGTACTCGCCCCATTCGTAGCTGACAATGCGCACCTTGAAGCCGAGCTTGCTCCAGTCGGCCTGGAGCATCTCCGCCATCAGCTTGGCGTTGGGGTTGTACGGGCGCTGCACCGGCATGGCCCACAGGGTGATCTCGGTGCCTGGCTTGACCCCGGCCTGCTGCAGTAGCTGCTTGGCCTTTTCTGGGTCGAAAGGCGCGTCCTTGAGGCTGTCGTCATAGGACCACTGGGTTGGCGGCATGGCGTTGACTGCCAGCTGGCCGGAATCCTGGTACACGGCCTGGATGATCGCCTGCTTGTTTACTGCCATGTCCATCGCCTGGCGCACTTCCAGGCGGTCGAACGGTGGGTGCTGGGTGTTGTAGGCGATGTAGCCAAGGTTGAAGCCAGGTTGCTGCAGCACCTGCAGTTTGCTGTCGGCCTTGAGCGCCGGCAGGTCGGCGGGGCGCGGGTGCAGGGTGACCTGGCATTCGTTGCGGCGCAGCTTCTGGATGCGCACCGAAGGGTCGATGTTGATCGAGAACACCAGATTGTCGATCTTCACGTCCTGCGGTGACCAATAGGCCTTGTTGCCCTTGTAGCGGATCTGCGAATCCTTCTGATAACGCTGGAACACGAACGGGCCGGTGCCGATCGGTTGCTGGTTGATGTCGCTGGGGCGCCCGCTGGCCATCAGTTGTTCGGCGTATTCGGCAGACAGGATGGAAGCGAAGCTCATGGCCAGGTTCTGGATGAACGCGGCATCGACCTTGTTCAGGGTGAACACCACGGTCAGTGGATCGGTCTTTTCGACACGGGCAATGTTCTTGTCCAGGCCCATGCTGATGAAATAGGGGAACTCGGTCGGGTAGGCCTGGCGGAACGGGTGGTTCTTGTCGAGCATGCGGTTGAAGGTGAACAGCACGTCGTCGGCGTTGAAGTCGCGGCTCGGTGCAAAGGCCTTGTTGCTGTGGAATTTCACCCCTTCGCGCAGATGGAAGGTGTAGCGCAGGCCATCCTCGGACACCTCCCAGCGGGTCGCCAGGGCAGGGTGCACGGCAGTGCCGCCGCGTTCGAATTCGACCAGGCGGTTGTAGAGCGGTTCGGCGGCGTCGTTGTCGGTGGCGCTGGTGTACTGGGCGGTGTCGAAGCCGGCGGGGCTGCCTTCCGAGCAGAACACCAGGTTGCTGGCCAGCAGGGCCGGCGATTGGCTGATCAGGCCCACGGCCAGCAGGGCGGAAAGGCGGGTGGTATGGCGCATGGCAAGTCCTTTTACGTCTGTTTGCGCCGCCTCGGGGTACGAATGGCGGCAACAGGTCGCCGACCCCGCTGCGGATGGCGGCGGGACGACATGAAAGGGTACGAGGTTGGCGGGGCACCCGCCGCTCGGCGGGTGCCTTGGCTAGCCTATTTGTCCACGCTGACGCCGTAGAAGGAGTTCAGCGCGAACGGGCTGATCTTGAAGTCCTTCACCTTGGCGCTCATGGGCTGGTACACGGTGGAGTGGGCGATCGGGGTGATCGGCACCTGCTCCTTGAGGATGTGCTGTGCCTGCTGGTACAGCTCGGTGCGCTTGGCCTGGTCGGAGGTGGCCTTGGCCTGCTTGATCAGGTCGTCGTAGGGCTTGTAGCACCACTTGGAGAAGTTGTTGCCGCTCATGGCGTCGCAGCCGTACAGGGTGCCCAGCCAGTTGTCCGGGTCACCGTTGTCACCGCTCCAGCCGATCAGCATGGCGCCTTGTTCGCCGCCTTTGGAGCGCTTGATGTACTCGCCCCATTCATAGCTGACGATCTTCGCCTTGATGCCGACCTTGGCCCAGTCGGATTGCAGCATCTCGGCCATCAGCTTGGCATTGGGGTTGTACGGGCGTTGCACGGGCATCGCCCACAGGGTGATTTCGGTGCCTTCCTTGATGCCGGCTTCCTTGAGCAGCTGCTTGGCTTTCTCAGGGTCGAACGAGGCATCCTTGATGCTGTCGTCATAGGACCATTGGGTCGGCGGCATGGCGTTGACCGCCAGTTGGCCGGCGCCCTGGTAGACCGACTCGATGATCTTTTTCTTGTCCACGGCCATGTCCAGCGCCTCGCGGACTTTCAGCTGGGCCAGCGGGTTGGCCTCGTTGCTGCCCTTGACCTTGTCCATCACGTTGTAGGCGATGTAGCCGAGGTTGAAGCCGGCTTGTTGCGGCATCTGCAGCTTGGGGTCCTGCTTCAGCGGCTGGATGTCGGCCGGCCGCGGGAACAGGGTGACCTGGCATTCGTTCTTCTTCAGCTTCTGCATGCGCACCGAGGCGTCGGTGGTGATGGCGAAGATCAGGTTGTCGATCTTCACGTCATCGGGTTGCCAGTAGTCCTTGTTGCCCTTGAAGCGGATCTGCGCGTCTTTCTGGTACTTGCTGAACACGAACGGGCCGGTGCCGATCGGCTTCTGGTTGATGTCGGCGGCCTTGCCGTCCTTGAGCAGCTGGTCGGCGTATTCGGCGGACTGGATCGAGGCGAAGCTCATGGCCAGGTTCTGGATGAACGCGGCGTCGACTTCGTTGAGGGTGAACTTGACCGTGTGCTCGTCGAGCTTCTCCAGCTTGGCGATGTTCTTGTCCATGCCCATGTCGGTGAAGTACGGGAACTCGGTGGGGTAGGCTTTGCGGAACGGGTGGTTCTTGTCGAGCATGCGGTTGAAGGTGAACAGCACGTCGTCGGCGTTGAAGTTGCGGGTGGGCTTGAAGTAGTCGGTGGTGTGGAACTTGACCCCTTCGCGCAGGTGGAAGGTGTAGGTCTTTCCGTCGTCGGAGACTTCCCACTTGGTCGCCAGACCCGGGATGACTGCAGTGCCGCCACGTTCGAACTGGGTCAGGCGGTTGAACACGGTCTCGGCCGAGGCGTCGAAGTCAGTCCCTGTGGTGTATTGGCCTGGGTCGAAGCCGGCCGGGCTGCCTTCGGAGCAGAACACCAGGTTGGACGCGGCGAGGGCCGACGGTGCGCCGGAGAGCAAGCCTGCGCCTAGCAGGAACGGAATGACTGCGTGTTTGAGCATGGTGGCCTCATTGTTGTCATTTTTCGATTGAGGTGGCCTCGTGAGCCGACCTGCGGATACTTATGCAGGGGCTGTTCCCAATGCAATATGCGGAGGGATAGTTGACGCCAGAAAAGTGGTACGGTCGTACATGGATGTCGCATTGATATAACTTTCGAAGAAGTTAAACGTTTGCGTAGGCAAAATGATGGCTTTTTGCGGGATATTTCGAGGCGGGGTTAGTGTAGGAAGCACCTATTTGGTGCGTAGGAAATTTCCGAAAATCCTGATTTGACAGACAACTGGACTCGCAAGCGATCCGCGTACCCTGTGGGAGCGGCTTTAGCCGCGAAGAATCCAACGCGGTGCATGGCACCGGCTGCGCCGGTGTTCGCGGCTAAAGCCGCTCCCACAGGGTCCCTGCTAATTCAATGTGTTATGTGCAGTTCCATGAGGGCGGGCAAGCCCGCTCCCACAGGTGTTTCGAGGACTCTTCAAGGCATCTGCACTTCGATCAGGCCATCGGCATTCATGCTCACTTCACTGGTCCCGGCCTCGATATCCGGCGCCGGTGCCGACTCATCAGCCCCCATGGCCTTCATCGCCATCGGTGCACTGCGCAGGTACGGGCGTGGGTAACCGCTGCTGTTGAGGTTCAGGCTGACCACTTTGTAGCCCTTGCCACCCAGCGCCTCGGTCGCCAGCTGGGCGCGCGCCTTGAAGGCATCCACGGCATCCTTGAGCAGTGCATCCTCGCTGGCCTTGCGCGTGGCCGGGGCGATGGAGAAGTCCATGCCACCCATCTTCAGCTCTTGCAGCAGGTCGGCGGTCAGCTGCGACAGGGCCGGGAAGTTGGCGCTTTCCAGTCGCAACTCGGCGCGCTCGCGCCAGCCGGTGATCTTCTGGCCCTTGCTGTCATACACCGGGTAGCTGTTGCGGCTGCCCTGGCTGATCTTCACGTCCTTGACCTGGCGCGACTGCTGTACGGCCTTGTTCATGGTTTCGGTGATCTGCTTGGCGAGCTTGCCCGGGTCGGTGTTCTGCGCTTCGCTGTACAGGGTAACGACCATCAGGTCACGCGCCACTTCCTTGCTGACTTCGGCACGCAGCGAGACCTGGTTGTAGCGCGGCTCATCGGCAGCCAGCGCCGGCAGGCTGGCGAGCAGGCCGCAGGACAGGATCAGGGCGGTGCCGCGACGTGGGATTTGCATGTGGTACTCCTTGGCAATATAAGGCGTGGGTTGTGGTCATCCATTCCACGCATGGCCCATCAGACCGGCAACAGTGTAGTGGGTTCAAAAGTGCCATCATCAACCTGTGACAAAGTGTGGCGCTTTGCCGCATCGCTGCAGCGAGGCGCCTGGCTTCGGTATACTCCAGCCGATTTTTCTGGAGCACTCATCAGGAGAGCTCATGCTCGCCGCCGTACAACCGCTGTCCGCTACTCGCCAGAACCTCTGGCGCCTGACCGTCATTCGGGTCCTGGTCCTGGCTGCCCAGGCCGGCTCCGTGGGGGTCGCCTACTGGACCGAACTGCTGCCCTTGCCCTGGCTGTCGCTGGCCGGCACCTTGGCCTTGTCTTCGCTGCTGTGCGCCTTCACGGCCCTGCGCCTGCGCCTGTCGTTGCCGGTCACCGAGCTGGAGTACGCCCTGCAACTGGCCTGCGACCTGCTGATCCACAGTGCCTTGCTGTATTACTCCGGCGGCTCGACAAACCCGTTCGTGTCGTATTACCTGGTGCCGCTGGCGATCGCCGCGGTGACCCTGCCGTGGTTGTATTCGCTGATTCTCTCGGGCATTGCCCTGACCGCCTACAGCCTGCTGCTGGTGCAGTTCTACCCGCTCGAAGGCCTGCCAATGGCGCGGGACAAGATGCAGGTCTATGGCATGTGGTTGAGCATTGCCCTGGCCGCCGCAGTGATCACCTTCTTTGCCGCGCGCATGGCCGAAGAGCTGCGCCGCCAGGAGCAGCTGCGTTCCGAGCGGCGTGAAGAAAGCCTGCGCGACGAGCAGCTGCTGGCCGTGGCCACCCAGGCCGCCGGTGCCGCCCATGAGCTGGGCACGCCGTTGGCGACCATGAGCGTGCTGCTGAATGAAATGCGCCAGGACCACGCCGACCCGCTGCTGCAGGAAGACCTGCAGATCCTTCAGGATCAGGTGAAGCTGTGCAAGGAAACCCTGCAACAGCTGGTACGCGCCGCCGAAGCCAACCGCCGCCTGGCCGTGGTGGAGCAGGATGTGACGGCCTGGCTGGACGAAGCGCTCAACCGTTGGCACCTGATGCGCCCGGAAGCCAGCTACCGCTTCCAGCGCCTGCGCGACGGCCAGGTGCCGCGCCTGACCCCGCCGCCGGACCTGACCCAGGCGCTGTTGAACCTGTTGAACAATGCCGCCGATGCCTGCCCCGATGACCTTGAAGTGCGCCTGGACTGGGACGCCCATGACATCGTCATCAGCATCCGTGACCATGGCCCCGGCGTGCCGCCGGCCATCGCCGAAGCCATCGGCAAACCCTTCATTACCACCAAAGGCAAAGGCTTCGGCCTGGGCCTGTTCTTGAGCAAGGCCAGCGTGACCCGTGCGGGCGGTTCGGTGAAACTCTATAGTCATGAACAGGGTGGCACCCTGACCGAACTGCGCCTGCCCTATGGCAAGCGAGGAGATGAATGATGAGCGAAGAAAACCAGGTCGAAGGCGAAGAGCTGCCGCACCTGCTGCTGGTGGATGACGATGCCACCTTCACCCGGGTCATGGCCCGTGCCATGAGCCGCCGCGGTTTCCGCGTGAGCACCGCCAGCTCTGCCGAAGAAGGGTTGATCCTGGCCCAGCAGGACCTGCCGGACTACGCCACGCTGGACCTGAAGATGGACGGCGACTCCGGGCTGGTGCTGTTGCCCAAGCTGCTGGAGCTGGACCCGGAAATGCGCGTGGTGATCCTGACCGGTTACTCGAGCATTGCCACCGCGGTGGAAGCGGTCAAGCGCGGTGCCTGCAACTACCTGTGCAAGCCGGCCGATGCCGATGATGTGCTGGCGGCGCTGCTGTCGGAGCACACCGACCTGGACACCCTGGTGCCGGAAAACCCGATGTCGGTCGACCGCCTGCAGTGGGAACACATCCAGCGGGTGCTGAACGAGCACGAAGGCAATATCTCGGCCACCGCCCGGGCGCTGGGCATGCACCGGCGGACCTTGCAGCGCAAACTGCAGAAGCGCCCGGTTCGGCGCTGATTCAGTACTGGCAGTACCGGCCTCTTCGCGGGTAAACCCGCTCCCACAGGTATTTCACAAGCCTCAAGACCTGTGCAGTACCTGTGGGAGCGGGTTTACCCGCGAAAGGGCCGTAACTGACAGAAACTTCTCTTTATCACCCCGCGATCCCCGCAAGTCCCGGCCGTTGGCGTATCATTAGCCCCCTAACGGCAACCCCCTCCAGGATCGCTTGCGCATGCTCGCCCTTCTTATCCAGACACTGAACATCACGGCCCCGGTCTTCGCCATGCTGTTCATGGGCGTGCTGCTCAAACGTATCCGCCTGATCGACGACAATTTCAACCGCGTCGCCTCGCAGCTGGTGTTCAACGTGTGCATGCCGGCGCTGCTGTTCCTCGGCATCTATCACGCCGACCTGGCCACGGCGGTCAAACCCGGCGTCCTTCTCTATTTCATCGTCGCCACCCTGGCCGGCTTCGCCATTGCCTGGGGCCTGGCCATCTGGCGCAGCCCGCTGGCCGACCGGGGCATCTATACCCAAGGCGCATTCCGCGGCAACAACGGCGTGATCGGCCTGGCCCTGGCCGCCAGTCTCTACGGCGACTACGGCATCTCCCTGGGGGCGGTGCTCGCCGGCCTGGTCATCCTCATGTACAACTCGCTGTCGGCAGTGGTGCTGGCGGTGTACAGCCCGGACCTGAAGTCCGACCCGTGGAGCATCTGCAAGAGCATCCTCAGCAACCCGCTGATCATCAGTGTGCTGGTGGCCACGCCCATGGCGTACGGCCAGGTGCCGCTGCCCAACTGGCTGCTGACCTCGAGCGACTACCTGGCGCAGATGACCCTGCCGCTGGCGCTGATCTGCATCGGAGGCACGCTGTCGCTGGCGGCACTGCGCGACAGTGGCAGGCTGGCCATCGACGCCAGCCTGGTGAAGATGGTCTGGCTACCGCTGCTCGGCACCCTCGGTGCCTGGCTATGCGGCTTCCGCGGGGCCGAGCTGGGCATCCTGTTCCTGTACATCGGCAGCCCGACCGCAGCGGCCAGCTACGTCATGGCGCGGGCGGCCAACGGCAACCATGAGCTGGCGGCGTCGATCATCGTGATTACCACGCTAATGGCGGCGATCACCACCAACATTGGTATTTTCATCTTGCAGTGGGGCGGATGGATCTAGATCCTTGACTGCAAACAACACAAAAAACACAGCCTCACTGAGCTAAAGGACACTTCATGCAAGACCAGAGCACGCCCGAGCGGTTACAGCGCGGGCTGAAGAATCGCCATATCCAGCTGATCGCGCTGGGCGGGGCCATCGGTACCGGGTTGTTCCTGGGCATCGCCCAGACCATCCAGCTGGCCGGCCCTTCCGTCCTGCTGGGCTACGCCATTGCCGGCCTGATGGCCTTCCTGATCATGCGCCAGCTCGGCGAAATGGTGGTGGAAGAGCCGGTGGCCGGCAGCTTCAGCCACTTCGCCCACCAGTACTGGAGCGAGTTCGCCGGCTTCGTCTCGGGCTGGAACTACTGGGTGGTGTATGTACTGGTCGGCATGGCCGAGCTGACAGCGGTGGGTATCTACGTGCAGTACTGGTGGCCCGGCTTCCCCACCTGGGCCACGGCGGCGATCTTCTTCGTGGTGATCAACCTGATCAACCTGACCCAGGTGAAGGTCTACGGCGAGATGGAGTTCTGGTTCGCCCTGGTCAAGGTGGTGGCCATCGTCAGCATGATCGGCTTCGGCGCCTGGCTGCTGACCAGCGGCCATGGCGGCCCGGACGCCAGCGTGGCCAACCTCTGGCAGTACGGCGGCTTCTTCCCCAACGGCGTCTCCGGCCTGGTGATGGCACTGGCAGTGATCATGTTTTCGTTCGGTGGCCTGGAGCTGGTGGGCATTACCGCCGCCGAGGCCGACAACCCGCGTCAGAGCATCCCCAAGGCCACCAACCAGGTGGTGTACCGCATCCTCATCTTCTATATCGGTGCCCTGGCGGTGCTGCTGTCGCTGTACCCGTGGCAGAAGGTGGTGCAGGGTGGCAGCCCGTTCGTGATGATCTTCCACGAACTGGACAGTGACCTGGTGGCGACCATCCTCAATATCGTGGTGCTGACGGCCGCACTGTCGGTGTACAACAGCTGCGTGTACGCCAACAGCCGCATGCTGTTTGGCCTGGCCAGCCAGGGCGACGCACCGCGTCAGTTGCTGAAGGTAAGCCGTAGCGGCGTGCCGCTGACCGCGCTGGGTGTGTCGGCTTTCGCCACCGGGCTGTGCGTGCTGATCAACTACCTGATGCCGGGTGAAGCCTTTGGTTTGCTGATGGCCCTGGCGGTGTCGGCGCTGGTGATCAACTGGGCGAGCATCAGCATCACCCACCTGAAGTTCCGCAAGGCCAAGCTGGCGGCCGGGATTACCCCGTTCTACAAAAGCTGGGGGCACCCGGTCACCAACTACCTTTGCCTGGCGTTCATCGTGCTGATCCTGGTGGTGATGTACCTGACCCCGCCGATTCGCATCTCGGTGATGCTGATTCCGGGGTGGATCCTTGTGCTGTGGGTGGCCTTCAAGATGAAGAAGGCTCGCCAGGCCAGGTAGGTAACACAGTACCGGCCTCTTCGCGGGCACGCCCGCTCCCACAGGGGCTCCACAGGCACTGAAACCTGTGCAGTACCTGTGGGAGCGGGTTTACCCGCGAAGAGGCCGGCACAGGCTACCTATTGATAACTGTCGATCACTTCCTGTGCCGCACGGAACGCGTCAATCGCCGCCGGCACCCCCGCATACACCGCGCAATGCAGCAGCGCTTCGCGAATCTCCTCCACCGTACAGCCATTGTTCAACGCCCCGCGCACATGCCCCTTGAGTTCCTGCGGGCACTTCAGTGCGGTCAGCGTGGCCAGGGTAATCAGGCTGCGGGTTTTCAACGGCAGCCCGTCGCGGGCCCACACGCTGCCCCAGGCATGTTCGTTGACGAAGTCCTGCAGCGGTTGGGTAAAGTCGGTGGCATTGCCCAGGGCGCGGTCGACGAACGCATCGCCCATCACCTGGCGCCGAATCTGTTCGCCGGTTTTCTTGCTATCAGCCATGTTGTTTTCCTTAGTGTTGGCGACGCCAGGCTCGTGCGGTGGTGTACAGCAACACCATGGCGAGCACCGGCAGTACGTAGAACAGCATCAACCGCTCCAGGCGGCCGGCCAGCGGCATGCCCATGGTGAACGCCGCCACGTGCAGCCCATAGGCCAGGTACAGGCAGAGGAACACCAGGCCTTCGGCGCGGGTGATGCGGTAACCGGAATAGAACACCGGCAGGCTCAGCGCAGCAACACCCAGCATTACCGGCAGGTCGAAAGCCAAGGCGTTGGGCGAGATCGACAGCGGCTCGGGGGTGACCAGTGCGGTCAGGCCCAGCACCGCCAGCAGGTTGAACAGGTTGCTGCCTATCACCGTGCCCACGGCGATTTCCCGTTCACCGCGCAGGGCGGCGATCAGCGCAGCGGCCAGTTCCGGCAGGGAGGTACAGATGGCAACGACGGTCAGGCCGATGATGCGCTCGGACAGCCCCAGGTCGGTGGCCACCTCTACGGCAGCTTCCAGCAACAAGTGACCCGCCAGGCTCAGCAGGCCCAGGCCGGCCAGCACCTGCAGCAGCGTGCCCGACCAGAAGCGCCCGGTGCTGCTGGTGGCGGTGGCCGGAGCGGGGTAGGTGCGGGCGTAGTGGCGCGACTGGTGCCAAAGCATAGCCAGGTAGCCGACCAGCCCGGTCAGCAACAACACCCCTTCGACCCGGCCGAGGTGGCCGTTGGCGGATAACCCGTAGACCAGGCCGCTGGCGATGATCATCAGTGGGATGTCCAGGCGCACCAGTTGCCGCGACACGCGCAGCGGGATGATCAGTGCGGCCAGGCCGAGAATGACCAGTACGTTGAAGATGTTGCTGCCGATCACGCTGCCCACCGCCACGTCCGGCGCGCCCTGGTAGGCGGCCTGCAGGCTCACGGTCATTTGCGGGGCAGTGCTGCCGAAGGCCACCAGGCTCAGGCCGATGATCAGCGGGCGTACGTGCAGGCGCTGGGCCAGGCGCAGGGCTGCGCGTACCAGCAGTTCGGCACCGCCGACCAGCAACAGCAAGGCGATGCCCAGTTGCAAGAGGCTGAAGGTGGGAAGGGTAGCCAGGTCGAAAATGGTCGGACTCCTGTCGCGTCAGTCGCTAAGCCCTTGTACTCGCACGCGCGCGGTTCCGCTACGGATCATGCCGATTTTTTCTGCGGCGGCACGTGAAAGATCGATCAGGCGGCCGCGGGTATGTGGGCCACGGTCATTGATGCGCACCACGACGCTGCGCTGGTTGGCCAGGTTGGTAACCCGTACCCGGGTGCCGAAGGGCAGGCTGCGGTGGGCGGCGGTGAGGCCATGCTGGTTGAACGGTTCGCCGCTGGCGGTGCGTTTGCCGTGGTGGCGCGCGCCGTAATAGGAAGCGGTGCCGGTCTTGTCGTAACCGTCGGGGTCGACGTCGATGTCCTGGCTGGCGCAGCCGGCCAGCAGGGAGAAGAGGGCGAGGGTGCTCAGGGATCGCTTTAGCAATTCGAATGCTCCGGTGCGGCCATTCGCGGCTAAAGCCGCTCCCACAGGTACGGCGCTGCACTGGCGAGCGGTGCTGTACCTGTGGGAGCGGCTTTAGCCGCGAACGAGGGCAAAGCCCTCGCAGGACTACAGGGGTAAAACAATCACCCTTCGAGCTTGGCCTTGAGCAATTGGTTCACTTGCCCCGGGTTGGCCTTGCCTTTGGAGGCTTTCATCGCCTGGCCGACGAAGAAGCCGAACATCTTGCCACGCTTGGCCTCGTCGGCTGCGCGGTACTGTTCGACCTGCTCGGCGTTGGCCGCCAGCACTTCGTCGAGCATCTTGTCGATCGCACCGGTATCGGTGACCTGCTTCAGGCCTTTGCTTTCGATGATGCTGTCGGCATCGCCTTCACCAGCGGCCATGGCCTCGAACACAGTCTTGGCGATCTTGCCGCTGATGGTGTTGTCGCGGATACGCAGCAGCATGCCGCCCAGCTGTGCGGCGCTGACCGGCGCCTGGTCGATCTCGATGCCCAGCTTGTTCAGCAGGCTGCCCAGCTCGACCATGACCCAGTTGGCTGCCAGCTTGGCATCGCCACCGATCTTCACCACTTCCTCGAAGTAGTCCGCCTGTTCGCGGCTGGATGCCAGCACGTTGGCGTCGTAGGCCGACAGGCCGTACTGGTTCTGGAAGCGCTCGACCTTCTGCGTCGGCAGTTCCGGCAAGCCGGCGCGGACGGTTTCGAGGAAGCTGTCCTCGATCACCACCGGCAGCAGGTCCGGGTCGGGGAAGTAACGGTAGTCGTTGGCTTCCTCCTTGCTGCGCATGGAGCGGGTCTCGTCCTTGTTCGGGTCGTACAGGCGAGTTTCCTGTACCACCTTGCCGCCGTCCTCGATCAGGTCGATCTGGCGCTGGATCTCGCTGTTGATCGCGCGCTCGATGAAGCGGAACGAGTTGACGTTCTTGATCTCGCAGCGGGTGCCGAACTCGGCCTGGCCTTTCGGGCGGATCGACACGTTGCAGTCGCAACGCAGCGAGCCTTCAGCCATGTTGCCGTCGCAGATGCCCAGGTAACGCACCAGCGCGTGGATCGCCTTGACGTAGGCCACGGCTTCCTTGGCGCTGCGCATGTCAGGCTCGGAGACAATTTCCAGCAGCGGGGTGCCGGCACGGTTCAGGTCGATGCCGGTGGAGCCGCTGAAGTCTTCGTGCAGGCTCTTGCCGGCGTCTTCTTCCAGGTGCGCACGGGTTACCCCGATGCGCTTGATGGTGCCGTCTTCCAGGGCGATGTCCAGGTGGCCCTTGCCGACGATCGGCAGGTCCATCTGGCTGATCTGGTAGCCCTTGGGCAGGTCCGGGTAGAAGTAGTTCTTGCGCGCGAACACGTTGCGCTTGCCGATCTCGGCATCGATGGCCAGGCCGAACATGCACGCCATGCGCACGGCTTCCTGGTTCAGCACCGGCAGTACGCCAGGCATGCCCAGGTCAACCAGGCTGGCCTGGGTGTTCGGCTCGGAACCGAAGGTGGTGGCGCTGCCGGAGAAGATCTTCGACTGGGTGGCGAGCTGAGTGTGGATTTCCAGCCCGATCACAACTTCCCATTGCATGTGTGAATTCCTCAGAAGCCGTTGGGGGCGCGGGTGTGCCAGTCGGTCACTTGCTGGTAGCGGTGCGCGACGTTGAGCAGGCGGCCTTCCTGGAAGTATGGCGCCAGCAGCTGCACGCCGACCGGCAGGCCATCGACGAAGCCGGCCGGCATCGACAGGCCCGGCAGGCCCGCCAGGTTGGCGGTGATGGTGTAGACGTCTTCCAGATAGGCGGCGACCGGGTCGCTGCTTTTGGCGCCGAGCTTCCAGGCCGGGTTCGGCGTGGTCGGGCCGAGGATCAGGTCGACGTCGTTGAAGGCAGCCATGAAATCGTTCTTGATCAGGCGGCGGATCTGCTGCGCCTTCACGTAGTAGGCGTCGTAGTAGCCGGCCGACAGGGCGTAGGTGCCGACCATGATGCGGCGCTGCACTTCGACACCGAAGCCTTCGCCACGCGAACGCTTGTACAGGTCGGTGAGGTCTTTCGGGCTTTCGCAGCGGTAGCCGAAGCGCACGCCGTCGAAGCGCGACAGGTTGGACGAGGCTTCAGCGGGGGCGATCACGTAGTAGGCCGGGATGGCGTGCTGCATGTTCGGCAGGCTGATTTCCTTGACCACCGCGCCGAGCTTTTCCAGCTCCTTGACGCTGGCCTGGACCAGGTCGGCGATGCGTGGGTCGAGGCCGGCACCGAAGTACTCCTTCGGCAGGCCGATGCGCAGGCCCTGCAGCGAAGCATTCAGGTTGGCGCTGTAGTCCGGCACCGGCTCTTCGATGCTGGTGGAGTCCTTGGCGTCGAAACCGGCCATGCCTTGCAGCAGCAGGGCGCAGTCTTCGGCGGTACGGGCCAGCGGGCCACCCTGGTCGAGGCTGGAGGCGTAGGCAATCATGCCCCAGCGCGACACGCGGCCATAGGTCGGCTTGAGGCCGGTGAGGTTGGTCAGTGCCGCCGGTTGGCGGATCGAGCCGCCGGTGTCGGTGCCGGTGGTGGCTGGCAGCAGGCGCGCAGCCACTGCCGCGGCCGAACCGCCCGACGAGCCGCCCGGGACGTGCTCGAGGTTCCATGGGTTCTTCACCGCGCCGTAGTGGCTGGATTCGTTGGCCGAACCCATGGCGAATTCGTCCATGTTGGTCTTGCCCAGGGTGACCATGCCGGCTTCGGCCAGCTTGGCAACCACGGTGGCATCATACGGCGCCTTGAAGTTGTCGAGCATCTTCGAGCCGCAGCTGGTGCGTACGCCGTTGGTGCAGAACAGGTCCTTGTGGGCGATCGGGGCACCCAGCAGCGCGCCGGTTTCGCCGGCGGCGCGACGGGCGTCGGCGGCACGCGCCTGGCCCAGGGCCAGGTCTTCGGTGACGCTGATGAAGCTGTTGATCTGCGGGTCGAGCTGCTTGATGCGCGCCAGCAGGGCGCCGGTCAGCTCTTCGGAGGAAAACGACTTGTCGGCGAGTCCGCGGGCGATCTCGGCCAGGGTCAATTGATGCATGGCAGGCTCTATCCCTTACTCGATGACTTTGGGAACCAGGTACAGACCGCTTTCGGTCGACGGCGCGATGGCCTGGTAGGCGTCGCGCTGGTTGCTTTCGGTGACCTGGTCGGGACGCAGGCGCTGGCTGGCCTCCAGGGGGTGGGCCAGTGGCTCGATGCCGGTAGTGTCGACCGCTTGCATCTGGTCGACCAGCCCGAGAATGCTGTTCAGTGCGTCAGTAATGCGTGGCAGTTCGCCATCATTCAGGCCCAGACGGGCCAGATGGGCGATCTTTTCCACGTCGCAGCGTTCAAGCGCCATGGGGATCTCCAGGGGAAACAAAGACCGGAATTTGGGTCCGCAGTGAGGAACATGTCAGCTTTCTGGCGGTCTAACGGCCGCGAAATTCTGCTGGCGTGCTCGGAAAAACAGCCAATTTAACATATTGGCTCCTTGCCCAAAATCCCTGCCATTGTTAGAGTTTGCCGCACTTTTTTACCCACGCTTTCCCCAGGGTCACTTTCCCATGTTCAAGAAACTGCGTGGCATGTTTTCCAGCGATCTGTCCATCGACCTGGGTACTGCCAACACCCTTATTTACGTGCGTGAGCGCGGTATCGTCCTGAATGAGCCCTCGGTTGTTGCCATCCGTACCCATGGCAACCAGAAAAGCGTCGTCGCCGTCGGTACCGAAGCCAAGCGCATGCTGGGCCGTACGCCTGGCAACATTGCTGCCATTCGTCCGATGAAGGACGGCGTCATCGCCGACTTCAGCGTTTGCGAAAAAATGTTGCAATATTTTATCAACAAGGTTCACGAGAACAGCTTCCTGCAGCCGAGCCCGCGCGTGCTGATCTGCGTGCCGTGCAAGTCGACCCAGGTAGAGCGCCGCGCCATTCGCGAATCGGCGCTGGGTGCCGGTGCCCGTGAAGTGTTCCTGATCGAAGAGCCGATGGCCGCCGCCATCGGTGCCGGCCTGCCGGTCGAAGAAGCCCGCGGTTCGATGGTCGTCGATATCGGTGGTGGTACCACTGAAATCGCGCTCATCTCCCTGAACGGCGTGGTCTATGCCGAGTCCGTCCGCGTTGGCGGCGACCGCTTCGATGAAGCCATCGTCACCTACGTGCGCCGCAACTACGGCAGCCTGATCGGCGAGTCCACCGCCGAGCGCATCAAGCAGGAAATCGGTACCGCCTACCCGGGCGGCGAAGTACGCGAAGTCGATGTGCGCGGCCGCAACCTGGCCGAGGGCGTACCGCGTGCCTTCACCCTGAACTCCAACGAAGTGCTCGAAGCGCTGCAGGAGTCCCTGGCGACCATCGTCCAGGCGGTCAAGAGTGCCCTGGAGCAATCGCCGCCTGAGCTGGCCTCGGACATCGCCGAGCGTGGCCTGGTGCTGACCGGTGGTGGCGCACTGCTGCGTGACCTGGACAAGCTGCTGGCCCAGGAAACCGGCCTGCCGGTGATCGTCGCCGAAGACCCGCTGACCTGTGTCGCCCGTGGCGGTGGTCGCGCCTTGGAGATGATGGACAAGCACGCGATGGACCTGCTCTCCAGCGAGTGATTCCGCTCGCTGTTCACGAGCCCCGGTTTACAGGTAGTACGCACAGTGCTACCTGTATGTGCTGGGCTGGCGCCCGTTCGGGGCGCCGTATCCGTCAACCCGCAACCAGGCTGGTGCGTTGTCCCATGTCCAATGACCTCCTGAGTCGTCCACGAGGAACGGCCCATTAAACCGCTTTTCTCCAAGGGCCCTTCGCTGGGCGTTCGCCTGCTCGTCCTGGTGGTGATGTCGGTCGCGTTGATGGTTGTCGACGCGCGCTTCGACGTGCTCAAACCAGTGCGCAGCCAGATGGGCCTGGTACTCATGGAGTCGTACTGGATCACCGACCTGCCGCAGCGTGCGTGGCAAGGTGTGGCCGGCCAGTTCGGCAGCCGCACCGAACTGATCGCCGAGAACGAAAAGCTCAAGACCGAAGCCCTGCTGCTGCAGGGGCGCCTGCAGAAGCTGGCGGCCCTGACCGAGCAGAACGTGCGCCTGCGCGAGTTGCTCAACTCCTCGGCGCTGGTCAACGAAAAGGTCGAGGTGGCCGAGCTGATCGGTGTCGACCCCAACCCGTTCACCCACCGCATCCTGATCAACAAGGGCGAGCGTGATGGCGTGTTCCTGGGCCAGCCGGTGCTCGATGCCCGTGGCCTGATGGGCCAGGTGGTCGAGCTGATGCCCTACACCTCGCGGGTACTGTTGCTGACCGATACCACCCATAGCATCCCGGTGCAGGTCAACCGCAACGGCCTGCGCGCCATCGCCAGCGGCACCGGCAACCCGGAGCGCCTGGAGCTGCGCCATGTGGCCGATACCGCCGACATCAAGGAAGGCGACCTGCTGGTCAGTTCCGGCATGGGGCAACGGTTCCCGGCCGGCTACCCGGTGGCCACGGTCAACGAAGTGATCCACGATTCCGGCCAGCCGTTCGCCATCGTTCGTGCCATCCCCACCGCCGCGCTCAACCGTAGCCGCTACATGCTGCTGGTGTTCAGCGACCGGCGCAGCCCGGAACAGCGCGCCACCGATGCCGCCATTGCCCAGGAAGAGGCTGACCGCAAGGGCACCTCGACCGCAGGCCAGCCGGCCACGACGGGCGAGCAGGGCGCACCAGCTGGCAGCGCCCCTGCCACGCCGGCCACACCAGCGGCCACACCAGCGACCCCGGCAGCCCCGGCTGCGCAGCCTGCAGCTCCGGCGGCCGCACCTGCCACGCCGGCTGCCGCGCCTGCCGCACCCGCTCACACCCGGAGGCAATGATGGCTGCATCACGCCGCAACAACGGCTGGGTCATCTGGCTGACTTTCGCCATCGGCCTGCTGCTCAGCGTCTCGCCCATGCCGCAGTTCATGGAAGTGTTCCGGCCCATGTGGCTGGCCTTGCTGGTGTCGTTCTGGACCCTCGCCGTACCGAACAAGGTCGGCATGACCACCGCGTTCGTGCTGGGCCTGGCCGAGGATGTGCTGTACGGCACCCTGCTGGGGCAGAACGCGCTGATCCTTACCCTCATCACCTTCCTGGTGCTGTCGTTGCAGCAGCGCCTGCGTATGTTCCCCATGTGGCAGCAGAGCCTGGTGATCCTGGTGATCTTCGGTATTGCCCAGCTGATCCAGCTGTGGCTCAGCGCGCTGACCGGCAACCGCCTGCCCACCCTGGCGTTGGTCTGGTCGGCGGTGATCAGTGCCTTGCTCTGGCCGTGGATCAGCTTCGCCCTGCGCGACCTGCGCCGACGCTTGCATATCAACTGACGGCGCCGCCGCGACTGACAGGGAGATGTCTGCATGACCCCGCTATACCTGGCCTCCGGCTCGCCCCGTCGTCGTGAACTGCTGACCCAGATCGGTGTACCGTTCAGCGTCGTCAGTGCCCCCATCGATGAAACCCCATTGCCTGATGAAAGCGCCCCGGCCTACGTCGAGCGCCTGGCCCGGGCCAAGGCTGCCGCCGGCCTGGCCAGCCTGGAACATCCAGTGCAGGCCATTCGCGGGCATGCCCGCTCTCACGAGGGCAGCGCCGTCCCTGTGGGAGCGGGCGCGCCCGCGAATAGCCACACCGCGGCCCTGGAAAATCGTGCTGTGGTGCTGGGTGCAGACACTGCCGTGGTGCTCGATGGTCGTATTCTCGGCAAACCGGAAACCCGCGAAGATGCCCTGGCCATGCTGGCCGACCTTTCGGGCCGCGAGCACCAGGTTTTGACCGCGGTCGCCCTGAGCGATGGCCAGCGCGTGCACAGCCTGTGCGTCACCAGCAAGGTGCGCTTCCGTGCGATCAGCGCCGAGGAAGCGCAACGCTACTGGGCCAGCGGCGAGCCCGCGGACAAGGCCGGCGGCTATGCCATCCAGGGCTTGGGCGCGGTGTTCGTCACCGGCCTTTCCGGCAGCTACTCGGCGGTGGTCGGCTTGCCCCTCAGTGAAACGGCCGAACTGCTCGGCCAATTCGGCATTGCCTGCTGGCAATCGCCCGCGCATACGCCAGAGGTAACAAACCAGCGGTAGCCAGCACTGCATACGCCATCCATCATTATCCAAGACCTTTGACGAGAGCCTGCCATGAGTGAAGAGATCCTGATCAACATCACCCCGATGGAGTCGCGCGTGGCGGTGGTGGAAAACGGGGTGCTGCAGGAAGTGCATGTCGAGCGCACCCAGCGCCGGGGCATCGTCGGCAATATCTACAAAGGCAAGGTGGTGCGTGTGCTGCCGGGCATGCAGGCGGCCTTTGTCGACATCGGCCTGGAGCGCGCGGCATTCATCCATGCCTCGGAAATATCCCAGCGCGAAGGCTCGGCGGTAGAGAACATCACCGCCCTGGTGCACGAGGGCCAGGCCCTGGTGGTGCAGGTGACCAAGGACCCGATCGGCACCAAGGGCGCGCGCCTGACCACCCAGCTGTCGATCCCGTCGCGCTACCTGGTGTACATGCCGCGCAGCAGCCATGTCGGCATTTCCCTGAAGATCGAAGACGAAGCCGAGCGCGAGCGCCTCAAGCAGGTGGTCAGCGACTGCATGGAAAGCGAGAACATCAAGGACGCCGGTGGCTTCATCCTGCGTACCGCCGCCGAAGGCGCACGCGCTGAAGAGATCCTGCAGGACATTCGCTACCTGCGCCGCCTGTGGGAGCAGATCGGCACCCAGATCAAGACTTGCGGTGCGCCCACGGTCATCTACGAGGACCTGGGCCTGGCCCTGCGTACCTTGCGCGACCTGGTCAACCCGAAGATCGAGAAGATCCGCATCGACTCGCGGGAAACCTTCCAGAAGACCACGCAGTTCGTTGGCGAGCTGATGCCGGAAATCGCCGACCGCCTCGAGCACTACCCGGGCGAACGGCCGATCTTCGACCTGTACGGCGTCGAGGACGAGATCCAGCGCGCACTGGAGCGCAAGGTACCGCTGAAGTCCGGCGGCTATCTGGTGGTCGACCCCGCTGAAGCGATGACCACCATCGATGTGAACACCGGCGCCTTCGTCGGCCATCGCAACCTTGAAGAGACCATCTTCAAGACCAACCTCGAGGCCGCCACAGCCATCGCCCGGCAACTGCGCCTGCGCAATATCGGCGGCATCATCATCATCGACTTCATCGACATGGAAGACGAGGAGCACCAGCGCCAGGTGCTGCGCACCCTGGAAAAGCAGCTGGAGCGCGATCACGCCAAGACCAATATCATCGGCATCACCGAGCTGGGCCTGGTGCAGATGACCCGCAAGCGCACACGGGAAAGCCTGGAACAGGTGCTGTGCGAGCCCTGCCTGGCCTGTCAGGGCCGTGGCAAGCTGAAAACCCCCGAGACCATCTGTTACGAAATCTTCCGCGAGATCCTGCGCGAGGCCCGTGCCTACCAGGCCGAAGGCTACCGCGTGCTGGCCAACCAGAAGGTGGTCGACCGGTTGCTGGATGAAGAGTCCGGTAACGTCGCGGAACTGGAGGCCTTCATCGGCCGAACCATTCGTTTCCAGGTGGAGTCGATGTATTCGCAGGAACAATACGATGTGGTGCTGCTCTGAGGCCTTCTGAAACGCGCCGCGGGTGGCCCGGGCTGGCAAAACCGGGACGACGGGCCATCATGGATAAACGACCTGGAGGGCCATGGCCATGGGACGTCTGACCCGCGTTCTTGTCGCCTTGACCCGCTGGGGGCTGGGCGTTTGCGCCCTGCTGGCGGTACTGGTGGCGCTGTATGTCAGCCTCGGCCGCGAACTGGTGCCGTTGGTGGCCGAGTACCGCGCCGATGTGGAAAGCAAGGCCGAACAGGCTTTGGGCCTGCCCGTGCACGTCGGTGCCCTGGAAGGCCGCTGGAGCGGCCTGGCACCGGTGCTGCGGGTGCGCGACCTGCAACTGGGCGAGGGGGCCACGGCCCTGCGCCTGGACGACGTCAAGGTGGTACCCGATGTCTGGGCCAGCCTCACCGCCCGCGAGGTACGCCTGGCACGCATTCAGTTGGGCGGCCTGCAACTGATCCTGCGCGAGAACGAGCAGGGCGCCTGGAGCCTCGAAGGCCTGCCGAAGAAGGACGATACGCCGCTCGACCCCGCCGAGTTGTTGCAGCGCCTGCGCCAGTTGGGCCGCATCGATGTGTTCGACAGCCAGGTCACCCTGCACCCCTGGCAGCGCGACCCGTTGACCCTGACTTATGTGAGCGTCGGCCTGCAGGCCGGGGCTTCGCGCCATGCCCTGGACCTGCGCGCGACCCTGCCCGATGGCCAGCCCCTGTCGCTGAACCTGCGCAGTCGTGCCTCGGCCAACGCCTGGCGCGACGGCCAGGTCGAAGCCTACCTGAGCCTGCCACAGAGTGACTGGGCGCGTTGGCTGCCACCACGCCTGCTGGGTCAGTGGCATGCCGACGCGCTGCGGGCGGGCGGCGAGTTCTGGGTCGACTGGCGCAAGGGGCAGTTGCAGCAGGCCGTCGTACGCCTCAATGCACCGGAGTTGCAGGGCGCCTATGCCGGGCGCAAGGCGGCCAAGCTGAACAACCTGGCCCTGGGCGCCTGGTTCCAGCGCCGGGAGCAAGGCTTCGATGTGGTGGTCGACTCCCTGGCCATGGATGTCGGCAAGACCCGCTGGGAGTCGCACCTGCAATTGCAGCAGCGTCCAGGCGAGGACGCTGCCGCGGAAAGCTGGCAAGTGCAGGCCGACCGCCTCGACCTCACACCGTTGACCCCGCTGATCGATGCCCTGGCGCCGCTGCCGGACAAGGTCATGGCCGTGGTCGATGGCCTGAAGGTGACCGGCGCGCTGCGCAATGTGCGCCTGGAGGCCCGGCCCAAGGCCGAGGGTGACCAGCGCCTGCAGTTCGAAGCCAACCTGGAGAAGGTCGGTTTCGATGCCTATCACAATGCTCCTGCAGCCGGTAACGTCAGCGGCAGCATCAGCGGTGACCTTGGCCATGGCGAACTGCGCCTTGATACCGATGCGTTCATGCTGCATCTGTACCCGATCTTCGCCAAACCCTGGCACTACCAGAAGGCCAATGCGCGCCTGACCTGGGCCTTGGACAAGGAAGGTTTCACCCTGGTCGCGCCTTACCTCAAGGTGCTCGGCGAGGAGGGCAAGATCGCCGGTGACTTCCTCATTCGCCTGTTGTTCGAAGAGGGCCGCGAGGACTACATGGACCTGCGCGTCGGCCTGACCGAAGGCGATGGCCGCTACACCGCCAAGTACCTGCCCGAGGTGCTCAGCCCCGCCCTCGACGAATGGCTGCGCAGTGCGATCGTCAAAGGCACGGTGGACGAAGGCTACTTCCAGTACCAGGGCTCGCTGAACCATGGCGTCGCGCCGGAAGCCCGCAGCATCAGTCTGTTCTTCAAGGTGCGTGATGCGGCCCTGGACTTCCAGCCGGGCTGGCCGCAGGTGCAGCACGTTGATGGCGATGTGTTCATCGAGGACAGCGGTGTGCGCATCAAGGCCCAGCGTGGCGTACTGCTCGACACCGAGGTCAGTGATGTGAGCGTCGATATCCCGCATGTCGACCAGGGCCAGCAAAGCCACCTGTACCTCGATGGCGACTTCGACGGCAGCCTGGGCGATGGCCTGAAGATCCTCAAGGAAGCGCCAATCGGCACTGGCGAGATCTTCGCTGGCTGGGAGGGCGAGGGGCCGCTCAAGGGCAAGGTCAAGCTCGACATTCCGCTGGCCCACGGGCAGCGGCCGAAAGTGCAGGTGGACTTTGCCACCGACGATGCGCGGCTGAAGGTCGCGCCGCCGAGCCTTGATTTGAGCCGCCTGAAGGGTGACTTCAGTTTTGATTTGGACAAGGGCCTGAGCGGCAAGGGCATCAGCCTGCAGGCCTTCGGCAAGCCGGTGACGGCGCAAATCACCGCCGAAGGCCAGCCCGGGCAGATGCAGACACGCGTCAACGCCAGCGGCCAGGTGTCGCTCAAGGCACTGACCGACTGGCTGCAGTTCAACCAGGCCTTGCCGGCTTCCGGCGACCTGCCGTACCAGTTGCAGGTCAGCCTGGGTAGCCGGGACAACCGCCTGAGCATCAATTCCAGCCTCAAGGGCCTGGCCATCGACCTGCCAGCACCCTTTGGCAAGGCAGCGTCCGATACCCGTGACACCCGTTTCAGCATGACCCTGCAGGGGCCGGAGCGGCGCTTCGATGTCGCCTACACCGACCTTGCCCGCTTTGCCTACGCCGCGCCGGCCGAGAAGCTGGGGCAGGGCCGTGGCGAGTTGCTGCTGGGCGCCGGGGACGCCCAGGTACCTGCCGGCCAGGGCCTGCGAGTGCGCGGGCACCTGGAGGCGCTGGACCTGGGGCCTTGGCAGGAACAGGCGGCGCGCCTGGCCGGTAACGACCCGGGTGGTAGCGCGCGGCAGAACCTGCAAGGCGTCGACCTGAGCATCGGCCAGCTGAAAGCCTTTGGCCTGGACCTGAACCAGGCCGTGGTGCGCCTGGCCCGTGGTGGCCCCGCCTGGGATTTGCGCCTCGACAGCAAGGAAGTCATCGGCAACGCCCGGCTGCCGGATGCCAAGGGCGCGCCCATGGTCGTGCGCATGCAGACCTTGCGCCTGCCCGCCGCCAGCGCTGCTGAAAAGCAGGCCGAGGCACAGGCCGAGGAGGGCCCGGACCCGCTGGCCTCGTTCGACCCGCGCAAGGTGCCGGCGCTGGACCTGAGCATCGACAAGCTCTATCGCGGTGACGACCTGTTCGGCAGTGCGTCGCTCAAGCTGCGGCCGACCGCGCGTGGCGTGACCGCCAGCGACATCGACCTCGACTTCAAAGGCCTGCGTATCGATGGTGGCGGCGGCTGGGAAGGCGAACCGGGCGGCACCAGCAGCTGGTACAAAGGGCGCCTGGACGGCAAGAACCTGGCGGATGTGCTCAAGGCCTGGGGCTTTGCCCCGACCGTGACCAGCCGCGACTTCCGCCTGGATGTGGATGGCCGCTGGCCGGGTTCGCCGGCCTCGGTGAGCCTCAAGCGCTTCTCTGGCAGCATGGACGCAGCGCTGCGCACCGGACAGTTCGTCGAGGTCGAAGGCAGTGCCCAGGCGCTGCGGGTGTTCGGCCTGTTGAACTTCAACTCCATCGGCCGGCGCTTGCGCCTGGACTTCTCCGACCTGTTCGACAAGGGCCTGGCCTACGACCGGGTCAAAGGCTTGCTGGTGGCCAGTAACGGTGTCTATGTGACCCGCGAGCCAATCGCCGTGACTGGCCCGTCGAGCAACTTCGAGCTGGACGGTACCCTGGACCTGGTACGCGACCGGGTCGATGCCAACCTGCAGGTGAGCCTGCCAGTGACCAACAACCTGCCGCTGGCGGCCTTGATTGTCGGCGCGCCGGCCGTGGGCGGGGCGCTGTTCCTGGTCGACCGGCTGATCGGCGACCGCGTGTCGCGCTTTGCCAGCGTGCACTACCGTGTCGAAGGTCCGGTGAAAGAGCCTAGAATCACATTTGTGAAACCTTTCGAGAAATCCCGCTAGGAGTGCCCATGAAGGCAGCTGTAATCCAGATGGTCAGCCAGGACGATGTGCTGGCCAACCTGCAGCGCGCCGGTGCCCTGCTGGAGCAGGCCGCCTTTGGCGGTGCACAACTGGCCGTGCTGCCAGAAAACTTCGCCGCCATGGGCCGCAAGGATGCCGCTGCCATCGGCCGCGCCGAAGCGTTGGGCGAAGGGCCGGTCCTGCCATGGTTGAAACGTACCGCCCGCGACCTCAAGTTATGGATTGTCGCCGGTACCTTGCCATTGCCACCGGTCGGCCAGCCTGAAGCCAAGGCGCATGCCTGCTCGCTGTTGATCGACGAACACGGTGAGGTAGCGGCACGCTATGACAAGCTGCACCTGTTCGATGTGGACGTTGCCGACAACCGTGGCCGTTACCGCGAGTCTGACGACTATGCTCACGGCGCTCAGGTAGTGGTGGCTGATACGCCGGTGGGGCGGCTGGGGCTGAGCGTGTGCTACGACCTGCGCTTCCCCGAACTGTACAGCGCACTGCGCGCCGCTGGTGCGGAACTGATCACTGCGCCGGCCGCCTTCACTGCGGTAACGGGCGCGGCGCACTGGGAAGTGCTGGTGCGCGCCCGGGCCATCGAGACCCAGTGCTACCTGCTGGCTGCGGCGCAGGGCGGCACTCACCCGGGGCCACGGGAAACCCATGGCCATGCGGCGATCGTCGACCCCTGGGGGCGCATCGTCGCGGAACAGGCGCAAGGTGAAGCGGTACTGCTCGCCGAGCGCGACATTGACGAACAAGCGTCCATCCGGGCGCGCATGCCGGTGGTATCGCACCGGCGCTTTTTCTCGCAGGGCGCGTTGCGGCCTGCGCACACCTCGGAGTGACTATGAGCCAGATGTTATCCACCGTCAGCGAGCAGCTCCTGGCCCCAGGCGGCTTGACCCTGGACAGCCTGCAGAGCGTGCTGGGTGAGTTGGCCGGCCCCGGCATCGATGCCGCCGACCTGTATTTCCAGGGCCAGATCTCGGAAACCTGGGCGCTGGAAGACGGCATCGTCAAAGAGGGCAGTTTCAACCTCGACCAGGGCGTGGGCGTGCGTGCCCAGTCGGGTGAAAAGACCGGCTTTGCCTACAGCAACGCAATCAACCTCGAAGCGCTGACCTCGGCCGCCCGTGCCGCCCGTTCGATCTCCCGTGCCGGGCAGAACGGTAAGGTGCAGGCCTTCCGCAGCCAGGACGTGACTGCCCTTTATCCGGCGGACAACCCGCTGGATGTGCTCAGCCGTGCTGAAAAGGTCGACCTGCTCAAGCGTGTCGACGCCGCCACCCGTGCCCTGGACCCGCGTATCCAGCAGGTCAGTGTGAGCATGGCCGGGGTCTGGGAGCGCATCCTGATCGCTGCGGCCGATGGCAGCCTGGCCGCCGACGTGCGCCCGCTGGTGCGCTTCAACGTCAGCGTCATCGTCGAGCAGAATGGCCGCCGCGAGCGTGGCGGGCAGGGCGGTGGCGGGCGTACCGACTACCGCTTCTTCACCGAAGAGCGGGTCATGGGCTATGCCCGCGAAGCGCTGCGCCAGGCCCTGGTGAACCTGGAGGCGATCCCGGCACCGGCTGGTACCCTGCCGGTGGTGCTGGGCTCGGGCTGGTCGGGCGTGCTGCTGCACGAGGCTGTCGGCCATGGCCTGGAAGGTGACTTCAACCGCAAGGGCAGTTCGGCGTTCAGCGGCCGCATTGGCGAGAAAGTGGCATCGAGCCTGTGCACCATCGTCGACGACGGCACCCTCGAAGGCCGCCGTGGCTCGCTGAGCGTGGATGACGAAGGCACCCCGACCGAGTGCACCACGCTGATCGAGAACGGTGTGCTCAAGGGCTACATGCAGGACAAGCTGAACGCGCGCCTGATGGGCATGGCGGTGACCGGCAACGGCCGCCGCGAATCCTACGCGCACCTGCCGATGCCGCGCATGACCAACACCTACATGCGTGCCGGCGAAAGCGACCCGCAGGAAATCATCGCTTCGGTGAAGAAGGGCATCTACTGCGCCAACCTCGGCGGTGGCCAGGTGGACATCACCAGCGGCAAGTTCGTGTTCTCGACCAGTGAGGCCTACCTGATCGAAGACGGCAAGATTACCGCGCCGGTGAAGGGGGCGACCCTGATCGGCAATGGCCCGGAGGCGATGAGCCGGGTGTCGATGGTCGGTAACGACCTGGCGCTGGACAGCGGGGTAGGGACTTGCGGCAAGGACGGGCAGTCGGTGCCGGTGGGGGTCGGGCAGCCGACCTTGAAGCTGGATGCGATTACCGTGGGCGGTACCGGGGCGTGATGGCCATCTGGGACCGCTTTGCGGTCCTTTCGCGACGCAAGGCCGCTCCCACAGGGATTGCGCCATGCAGAAATGGCTGCGCACTTACTGTGGGAGCGGCCTTGTGTCGCGATTGGGCCGCAAAGCGGCCCCAGAGTGATCAGCGCAAGCCGCGCTGCAGCTCGTCGAGGTCGCGGATGTACTTGAACACCTTGCGCGCGGCGGCAGGCGGTTTGTTCCGCGCCTTCTCGTGCTGGGCATGGCGTACCAGCGAGCGCAGTTGCTGGCGGTCGGTGTCGGGGTATTCGCTGACGAAGCGCTCAAGGTCTTCGTCGTTACCGTCGATCAACCGGTCGCGCCAGCGCTCCAGGCCGTGGAAGCGCTCGTTGTACTGGCGGGTCGAGCTGTCCATCTGTTCGAGCAAGGCGTGGATGGCATCCAGGTCCTGCACGCGCATCAGCTTGCCGACAAACGACATGTGGCGTTTGCGGGCACCGTGAGCGGTGTGCTTGCTGGCTTCGGCCAGGGCCTTGCGCAGCTCGTCGGTCAACGGCAGGCGAGCCAGGGTATCGGCCTTGAGCGTGGTAAGGCGCTCGCCGAGTTCGACCAGCGCATGCAGCTCGCGCTTGATCTGGGTTTTGCTTTTTTCGCCGTCGAAGGCGTCGTCGTTTGAATCAACCATGGTGGCAGTCCGCTAGAAATCGCCGCCATGATAACCAGTCGGGGGCCGCTTGTCCGGCCCGGTCGTAGAATGACCCTCGCCGAACGCAGAATTTGAGTGGAGAGAACCATGAGTGCAGTCCAGAGCGTAGGTCCGAAGGACCTGCCAGCATTGCAGGAGCAGGTCGAGGCGATCATCGCCGAAGCGCGCCGCCAGGGGGCCAGTGCCTGCGAAGTGGCGGTGTCGCTGGAGCAGGGCCTGTCCACCACGGTACGCCAGCGAGAGGTCGAAACGGTCGAGTTCAACCGCGACCAGGGCTTTGGCATCACCCTCTATGTGGGCCAGCGCAAAGGCTCGGCCAGCACCTCGGCCAGTGGCCCGGAAGCGATCCGCGAAACCGTCGCCGCCGCCTTGGCGATTGCCAAGCATACCTCCGAAGACGAATGTTCCGGCTTGGCCGACGCAGCGTTGATGGCCCGCGAGATCCCGGACCTGGACCTGTACCACGACTGGAACCTCGAGCCGGAGAAGGCCATCGAGATGGCCCTGGCCTGCGAGGCGGCGGCGTTCGACGCCGACCCGCGTATCCTCAATGCCGACGGCACCACCCTCAATACCCACCAGGGCTGCCGCGTGTATGGCAACAGCCATGGTTTCATCGGTGGCTACGCCTCGACCCGGCACAGCCTGAGCTGCGTGATGATCGCCGAAGGCGACGGCCAGATGCAGCGCGACTACTGGTACGACGTGAACCGCCAGGGCAACCTGCTGGCAGACCCGCGTAGCATCGGCGTGCGCGCTGCCCAGCGTGCTGCCAGCCGCCTGGGTGCGCGACCGGTGCCGACCTGCGAGGTGCCGGTGCTGTTCTCGGCCGAGCTGGCCGGTGGCCTGTTCGGCAGCTTCCTGTCGGCCATCTCCGGCGGCAACCTGTACCGCAAGTCGTCGTTCCTGGAGGGGACCATCGGCCAGCGCCTGTTCCCTACCTGGCTGACCCTCGACGAGCGCCCGCACATTCCGCGGGCACTGGGCAGTGCCGCATTCGACGGCGATGGCCTGGCTACCTATGCCAAGCCGTTCGTCGACAAGGGTGAGCTGGTGTCGTACTTGCTGGGTACCTATTCCGGGCGCAAGCTGGGTTTGCCAAGCACGGCCAATGCCGGCGGCGTGCACAACCTGTTCGTCAGCCATGGTGTCGAAGACCAGGCGGCGCTGATCCGGCGCATGGGCCGCGGGCTGCTGGTGACCGAGTTGATGGGGCATGGCCTGAACATGGTGACGGGGGATTATTCCCGTGGCGCGGCAGGGTTCTGGGTCGAGAATGGCGAGATTCAGCACGCGGTGCAGGAAGTGACCATTGCCGGGAACATGAAAGACATGTTCCAGCAGATTGTCGCGATTGGCAGCGATCTTGAGACCCGCAGCAACATTCACACCGGCTCGGTGCTGATCGAGCGGATGACTGTGGCGGGTAGCTGATCCACAGCCTGTACCGGCCTCTTCGCGGGTAAACCCGCTCCCACAGGTGCTGCACCAGACTTAAGCCCTGTGCGATTCCTGTGGGAGCGGGTTTACCCGCGAAGAGGCCGGTGCAGGCTATAGAGAATTTTCAATGAAACCGAAGACCCGGCCCCCACGCCGGGTTTTTTGTTTCATCACCTTTCTCTTGAAGTGATTCTGTTTATCACCTAATAATGAATATCATTATCCAGTAACCCGGCGATGATGTTCATGAAACCCGTCCTCCGCGAACTGCCCTACCTGGAAAACTGGCGCTGGCTCAGCCGACGCATCCGCTGTGCGCTCGAGCCCGACGAGCCGCGCTTGATCGAGCATTACCTGGCTGAAGGCCGTTACCTGGTGTGCTGCACCGAGACCTCGCCATGGACGGTGGCGCTGACCTCCTTCCGCCTGCTGCTGGATACCGCCTGCGACCGCATGCTGCCCTGGCATTGGCGCTGCCTGTGCCTGGACCAGGCCTGGCGCCCGCTACTGGACCTGCGCAACCTCGACCGCGAGGCCCAGAACCAGCGCTGGCAGCCCTACGCCCTGCAGTTGGCCAATTGCCGCCTGCTGCCGTCGATTTCTCCCGATGAACTGATGCAAGGATTTGATGATGAGTGATACCCGTATCGAGCGTGACAGCATGGGCGAACTGCAGGTGCCGGCCCAGGCCCTGTACGGTGCCCAGACCCAGCGCGCGGTCGACAATTTCCCGATCAGCGGCCAGCGCATGCCGGCCCAGTTCATTCGTGCGCTGCTGCTGGCCAAGGCTGCCGCGGCCAAGGCCAACGTCGAACTGGAACAGCTGTCGACCGCGCAGGGCCAGGCCATCGTAACGGCAGTCGAGCAACTGCTGGCGGGTCACTTCATCCAGCATTTCCCGGTGGATGTGTTCCAGACCGGCTCCGGCACCAGCTCGAACATGAACGCCAACGAGGTGATCGCGACTCTGGCCAGCCGCGTGCTGGGTGAGGCCGTCAACGCCAACGACCACGTCAACTGCGGCCAGAGCAGCAACGACATCATCCCGACCACCATTCACGTCAGTGCCGCCCTGGCCCTGCACGAGCAACTGCTGCCAGCCCTGGCGCACCTGGTAAAGGTGATCGAGGCCAAGTCGGCACAGGTGCATCAGTACGTGAAGACCGGCCGCACCCACCTGATGGACGCCATGCCAGTGCGCATGAGCCAGGTGCTGGATGGCTGGGCGGCGCAGATCAATGGCGCCAAGGCACACATCGAAGCGACCCTGCCGAGCCTGCAGGCGCTGGCCCAGGGTGGCACCGCCGTGGGCACCGGCATCAACGCTCACCCACAGTTCGCTGCCGGTTTCGCCCGCCAGCTCAGCGGCCTGACCCAGGTCGAGTTCACCCCCGGGCAGAACCTGTTCGCCCTGATCGGCTCGCAGGACACCGCGGTGGCCCTGTCCGGCCAGCTCAAGACTGCCGCCGTGGCGCTGATGAAGATCGCCAACGACCTGCGCTGGATGAACTCTGGCCCGCTGGCCGGGCTGGGCGAAATCGAGCTGCAAGGCCTGCAGCCGGGCTCTTCGATCATGCCGGGCAAGGTCAACCCGGTGATTCCGGAGGCCACCGCCATGGTCGCCGCCCAGGTGATCGGCAATGACGCCACCATCGCCATCGCCGGCCAGTCCGGCAACTTCGAGCTGAACGTGATGCTGCCGGTGATCGCCCGCAACCTGCTGGAGAGCATCGAGCTGATGGCCAACGTCAGCCGCCTGCTGGCCGACAAGGCCATCGCCAGCTTCAAGGTCAACGAAAGCAAGCTCAAGGAAGCCCTGGCACGCAACCCGATTCTGGTCACGGCGCTGAACCCGATCATCGGCTACCTCAAGGCCGCTGAAATCGCCAAGACCGCCTACAAGCAGGGCCGTCCGATCATCGACGTGGCGCTGGAGCACACCGACCTGTCGCGTGACCAGCTGGAAGCGCTGCTGGACCCGGAGAAGCTCACCGCCGGTGGTATCTGACACTGAGTCACGGCCCAAGCGCCAGCGGTGGCCGCATTGGTCATCGCCCAACCCATGCCTACGGAATTCACTGATATGCCCCATACCTTGCCTGCACTGTCTTACGCCTACGCTGCGCTGGAACCGCACATCGACGCGCAGACCATGGAAATCCACCACACCAAGCACCACCAGACCTACGTCAATGGCCTCAACGCCGCCATCGAAGGCACCGAGTGGGCTGAGTGGCCGGTGGAAAAACTGCTCGGCGCGGTCGGGCAACTGCCGGAAAACCTGCGTGGTGCGGTGACCAACCATGGCGGCGGGCACGCCAACCACAGCCTGTTCTGGACCGTGATGTCACCGCAGGGCGGGGGAGAGCCGCATGGCGCTCTGGCGCAGGCCATCGACGCCCAACTGGGCGGCTTCGATGCCTTCAAGGAGGCCTTCACCAAGGCTGCGCTGACCCGCTTCGGCAGTGGCTGGGCCTGGCTCAGCGTGACCCCGCAGAAAACCCTGGTAGTGGAAAGCAGCGGCAACCAGGACAGCCCGCTGATGCACGGCAACACGCCAATCCTCGGCCTGGACGTGTGGGAGCATGCCTACTACCTGAAGTACCAGAACCGTCGTCCGGAATACATCGGTGCTTTCTACAACGTCATTGACTGGGCGGAAGTGGAGCGCCGCTACCTCGAAACCCTGAAATGAGTCTCCCCGGTATGCGCTCCCAGATGATGTCCGTCAGCCGTGTGCGCCTGTTTCGCCTGTTTCGCCTGACGCTTGGGACTTTGCTGTTGCTGGCAGGCACTGCATTGCTATTGGCGCGCGGCTTCGCCTGGTTGGACCTGGCCTGGCCAGCTTGGGGGTGTGCATCGGTTTGCGCCGGATGATGGGGTGTTCACCGGTTTCGCTGTGGGAGCGGCACATGACTCATTGAATTAGCGGGGACTCTGTGGGAGCGGCTTTAGCCGCGAACACCGGCGTAGCCGGTGCCATGCACCGCGTTGGGTTCTTCGCGGCTAAAGCCGCTCCCACAGGGTACGCGTACCGCTTGCGAATGAGCCAGCGAAATTCATTCGCCTTCGTCGAAGAAGTTGTTGATCAGCTCGACCAGCGCATCCATGGCATCAACGTCCTGCTCGCCTTCGGTATGCAGGTGCACCTGGGTGCCTTTGCCGGCCGCCAGCATCATCACCGCCATGATGCTCTTGCCATCCACCAGCTTGTCCGGCGCACGGCCAACCCTGACCTGGCAGGGGAAGCGGCCGGCAACGCCGACGAACTTGGCTGCCGCCCGGGCATGCAGACCCAGCTTGTTGATGATGGTGATTTCACGGGCGGGCATCGTGGGGCGGATCCTTGGGCTAGAGGTCGCGGTGGCGGACCTGGACGTTTTTCAGGGATTGCTGCAGCAGCTGGCCAAGGCGTTCGGTGATGTACACCGAGCGGTGGTGACCGCCGGTGCAGCCAATGGCAATGGTGACGTAGGCACGGTTGCTGGCGGCGAAGCGGGGCAGCCACTTGAGCAGGTAGCTGGAAATGTCGTTGAACATCTCTTCGACATCCGGCTGTGCGGCCAGGTAGTCGATTACCGGTTGGTCGAGGCCGGAGTGCTCACGCAGCTCAGGCTTCCAGTAGGGGTTGGGCAGGCAGCGCACATCGAACACCAGGTCGGCATCGACCGGCATTCCGCGCTTGAAACCGAACGACTCGACCAGGAACGCGGTGCCAGGCTCGGGCTGGTTGAGCAGGCGCAGCTTGATCGAATCACGCAACTGGTACAGGTTCAGGCTGGTGGTATCGATCTTCAGGTCGGCCAGGTCAGCAATCGGCCCCAGCAATTCGCTTTCCACCCGAATCGCTTCCGCGAGCGAGCGGTTGGCGTTGGTCAGCGGGTGGCGCCGGCGGGTTTCCGAAAAGCGCTTGAGCAGCATGTCTTCGTCGGCATCCAGGTACAGCACGTCGCACTGGATATGCCGGGCGCGGGCTTCTTCGAGCAACTCGGGGAAGCGCGTCAGGTGGCTGGGCAGGTTGCGCGCGTCGATCGACACGGCGACCTTGGGTTGCAGCAACTCGGTATTGATCAGTGCATTTTCCGCCAGCTGTGGCAGCAGCCCGGCGGGCAGGTTGTCAATGCAGTAGAAACCGTTGTCTTCCAGGACATCGAGGGCGGTGCTCTTGCCGGAGCCGGACCGGCCGCTGACGATGATCAGGCGCATGTTCAGTGCTCGTTCTGTACGTCCAGGACAACCTGGAACAGGGCCTCGCTGCTGGTGGCCGCACGCAGGCGATCACGGACCTCCTTGCGATCGAGCATGCTGGCAATCTGGCGCAGCAGTTCCAGATGGGCATCGGTGGCGGCTTCAGGCACCAGCAGGACGAACAGCAGGTCCACCGGCGCGCCATCGATGGCGTCGTAGTCGATAGGGGCTTCCAGGTGCAGCAGGGCGCTGACCGGAGCGGAACATCCTTCAAGCCGGCAGTGCGGGATGGCGATGCCGTTGCCGAAACCGGTCGAACCGAGTTTTTCCCGGGCGACCAGTTTTTCGAAGACGTCTTGCATCTCCAGTTCGGGCACTTGTTCGGCGATGACGGTGGCGACCTTTTCCAGGGCGCGCTTCTTGCTGCCGCCCGGCACGTTCACGAGGGAACGGCCGGGGGTCAGGATGGTTTCAAGTCGGATCATGGATGAGGGGGATCAGCGGGCAGCTGCACCTTGCAGCAGGCTTTGCTGTTTTTCCTTGTGTTTTTTCAGTTGGCGGTCGAGCTTGTCGGCCAAGGCGTCGATCGCTGCATACATGTCTTCGTGTTCGGCGTTGGCAACCACTTCGCCGCCGGGAATCTGCAAGGTCGCCTCGACCTTCTGCTGCAGCTTCTCGACTTTCATGATGACCTGCACGTTGGTGATCTTGTCGAAGTGACTTTCCACGCGAGCGAGCTTTTCAAGCACATAATCGCGCAGTGGCTGGGTGACTTCTACATGCTGTCCACTGATATTGACTTGCATACAGCTTCTCCTTTGTTGCCCGTGCATAAAGAGGCAGGTCTTGCACCTGCCCCACAAACGCTGTGGCACATCTCAGGGGCTACATCAGTCGCTTGCGCTCGCTCGACGGTGCGATGCCGAGGGACTCGCGGTACTTGGCGACGGTGCGACGGGCTACCTGGATGCCTTGTGCCTCCAGTAAACCAGCGATCTTGCTGTCACTCAATGGCTTTTTCTGATTTTCCGCCGCAACCAGTTTCTTGATGATCGCGCGGATCGCCGTAGACGAGCATTCTCCGCCTTCGGAGGTGCTGACGTGGCTTGAGAAAAAGTATTTCAGTTCGTAGATGCCACGCGGGGTGTGCATGTATTTCTGCGTGGTTACCCGCGAAATGGTCGACTCGTGCATGCCCACCGCTTCGGCGATGTCATGCAGTACCAGCGGCTTCATCGCTTCGTCGCCGTGGTCGAGGAAGCCGCGCTGGTGCTCGACGATCTGCGTGGCCACCTTCATCAGGGTTTCGTTGCGGCTTTGCAGGCTCTTGATGAACCAGCGCGCTTCCTGCAGCTGGTTGCGCATGAAGGTGTTGTCGGCGCTGGTGTCGGCCCGGCGCACAAACCCGGCGTACTGCGGGTTGACGCGCAGGCGCGGAATGGCCTCCTGGTTCAGCTCCACCAGCCAGCGGTCGCTGTCCTTGCGCACGATGACGTCGGGCACCACGTACTCGGGCTCGCTGGACTCGATCTGCGAGCCGGGGCGCGGGTTGAGGCTTTGTACCAGCTCGATGACCTGGCGCAGCTCGTCTTCCTTGATTTTCATGCGACGCATCAGCTGGCTGTAGTCACGGCTGCCGAGCAGGTCGATGAAGTCGGTGACCAGGCGCTTGGCTTCGGCCATCCACGGGGTGCTGGCGGGCAGTTGGCGTAGTTGCAGCAACAGGCATTCGCCCAGGGTACGGGCGGCAACGCCGGCTGGCTCGAACTGCTGGATGCGGTGCAGCACCGCTTCGACCTCGTCCAGCTCGATATCCAGCTCCGGGTCGAAACCGGCGCAGATCTCCTCGAGGGTGTCTTCCAGGTAGCCCTGGCCGTTGATGCTGTCGATCAGGGTGACGGCGATCAGGCGGTCGGTGTCGGACATCGGAGCCAGGTTCAGTTGCCACAACAGGTGGCTTTGCAGGCTTTCGCCGGCCGATGTGCGGGTGGTGAAGTCCCACTCGTCGTCGTCGTTGCTCGGCAGGCTGCTGGCACTGGTCTGGTAGATGTCTTCCCAGGCGGTGTCGACCGGCAGTTCGTTGGGGATGCGCTCGCTCCACTCACCGTCTTCCAGGGTGTCGGCACTGGTAGTGCTTTCCTGGAAGCTGTTGTCCTGGACTTCGGCGGCCGGCTTGTTCTCGGCGTTGTCCGCCATCGGGTCGCTGTTGTCGAAGTCGTCGCCGTCTTCCTGACGTTCGAGCATCGGGTTCGACTCCAGCGCTTCCTGGATTTCCTGTTGGAGGTCCAGGGTGGAGAGCTGGAGCAGGCGGATGGCCTGTTGCAACTGCGGTGTCATCGTCAGTTGCTGGCCCATTTTTAGGACGAGCGATGGTTTCATGGCTGGGGCTTAATACCTTGTTCGCCGGCGCGCATGCGCCATCCACTACACGAGGGCGCCGGGGCGCCAGATCAAGCAAGTTTTATGCCTTAAATTGTAGCGTTTGCCTAGAGCACCGTAACACTTTACCCCGGGTTTCAGGGCGATTTGCCAGTACTCCAGGCGCGTGCCGGGCTCAGAGCCGGAACTCGTGGCCCAGATAAACCTCTTTGACCAGGTCGTTGGCCAGGATGGTTTCGGCGTCGCCTTCGGCGATCAGCCGGCCATCGTTGACGATATAGGCGGTTTCGCAGATATCCAGGGTCTCACGCACGTTGTGGTCGGTGATCAGTACACCGATACCCTTGGCCTTGAGGTGATGGATGATCTGCTTGATGTCGCCGACCGAAATCGGGTCGACACCGGCAAACGGTTCGTCCAGCAGGATGAACTTGGGTGCGGTCGCCAGCGCGCGGGCAATTTCCACGCGGCGGCGCTCACCACCGGACAGGCTCATGCCGAGGTTGTCGCGAATGTGGCTGATGTGGAACTCCTGCAGCAGGCTTTCCAGCTCTTTGCGCCGGCCGTCGCGATCGAGTTCCTTGCGGGTCTCGAGGATGGCCATGATGTTGTCGGCCACCGACAGCTTGCGGAAGATCGAGGCTTCCTGCGGCAGGTAGCCGATGCCGGCGCGGGCGCGACCGTGCATGGGCTGGTGGCTGACATCGAGGTTGTCGATCAGCACGCGCCCCTGATCGGCCTGGACCAGGCCGACGATCATGTAGAAGCAGGTGGTCTTGCCGGCGCCGTTGGGGCCGAGCAGGCCGACGATCTGGCCGCTGTCGATCGACAGGCTGACGTCACGTACGACTTGCCGCCCCTTGTAGCTCTTGGCCAGGTGCTGGGCTTTGAGGGTTGCCATTTACTCGGCCTTCTTCTTGGGCTGGATCACCATGTCGATACGCTGACGCGGCGAGGTCACGTTGCCACCGCGACCGGCGGTTGCCACCTGGGTCTGGGTGTTGTAGACGATCTTCTCGCCTTCGGTGGTGTTGCCTTCGTTCTCGACCTTGGCGCGGTCGGTGAGGATCACCATGTCCTTCTGCGACTGGTACTGGATGGTCACCGCCCAGCCTTTCATCTTGTCTGGCTTGGCTGCGCTCTGCTGCTGCTCGAAGTAGGCCAGGTTGCCCACCGAGGTCACCACGTCGATGTCGCCGGAGGCGGAGCGGGTGATGGTCACGGTGTTGCCTTTGATCATCATCGAACCCTGGGTGATGATCACGTCGCCGGTGTAGGTGGCCACGCCCTGCTTGTCGTCCAGGTGGGCGTTGTCGGCCTGGATGCGGATAGGCTGGTCACGGTCGTTCGGCAGGGCGAGGGCGCTCGCGCTTCCCAGTGCTGCGCTCAGGCTGAGCAAAAGGGGGAGGGTTTTAACGAGCCTCATACTGTCCTCTTACGTTAGAGAGCAAGTCCATCTTGCCTTCTTTCAAATACGCTTTCATTCCTTTGCCCGTAGTTGTGCCACCGGCGCCGTCGATTCTAACGGCTTGCTCGGTCTGCGCATATTGCTTCTGCGGGAACACGGTCATGCGTGAGCTGGTAATGATCATTTCGCGCTGCTTTTCGTCGGTGCGGGCGACCCGTACGTTGTCGATCAGTTCGACTTCGCTGCCGTCCGGGTTGACTTCGGCGCGGGTGCTCTGCACATGCCACGGGTATTCGGTACCGCGGTACAGGTGCAGGTCCGGCGTGGTCAGCAGGGTGATTTCGCTGGCCTTGAGGTGTTCGACCTTGTCGGCGGTCATTTCGTACTGCAATTTGCCGTCGGGCAGGAACTGCACGCTGTGGGCGTTGACCGCGTAGTAGTCGATGGCGCTTTCGTCGACCTGGGTCACCGGCTTGTCGAGGAAGCTTTCCGGGCTGACATTCCAGTAGCCGATCGCCACCAGCAGGGCGGCGATCACTGCGAGCAGCGCAATGTTGCGGGCTTTCTTGCTGAGCATGGGCAGCCTTACAGGTAGTTGGCGTTGGCAGCGTCCAGGGTGCCCTGGGCCTGCATGATCAGTTCGCAGAATTCACGGGCCGCGCCTTCGCCGCCACGTGCCTGGGTCACGCCATGGGCGTGCTGGCGAACGAACGGCGCGGCGTTGGCCACTGCCATGCCCAGGGCGACCCGGCGGATTACCGGCAGGTCGGGCAGGTCGTCGCCCAGGTAGGCCACTTGAGCATAGCTCAGGCCCAGTTCGGCGAGCAGGCCGTCCAGCACCACCAGTTTGTCCTCGCGGCCCTGGTACAGGTGCGGGATGCCGAGGTTCTTCGCCCGGCGCTCGACCACCGGGGTCTTGCGCCCGCTGATGATCGCGGTGGTCACGCCCGAGGCCATGAGCATCTTGATGCCCTGGCCGTCGAGGGTGTTGAAGGTCTTGAACTCGCTGCCGTCCTCGAGGAAGTACAGGCGCCCGTCGGTGAGCACGCCGTCCACGTCGAACACTGCCAGCTTGATGTTCTTGCCGCGTTGCATGAGGTCCTGGTTCATTCCATCGCTCCTTTACATCACGCCGGCGCGCAGCAGGTCGTGCATGTTCAGGGCGCCGGTGGGGCGGTCCTCGCGGTCCACCACCACCAGGGCGCCGATCTTGTGGTCTTCCATGATCTTCAGGGCCTCGGCCGCAAGCATTTCGGCGCGGGCCGTCTTGCCGTGCACGGTCATTACCTGGTCGATCAGGGTGGTGTGGACGTCGATGTTGCGGTCCAGGCTGCGGCGCAGGTCGCCGTCGGTGAAGATCCCTGCCAGCTTGCCATCGGCTTCGACGATCACGGTCATGCCCAGGCCTTTGCGGGACATTTCAAGGAGTGCGTCCTTGAGCAGGGTGCCGCGGGGCACCTGGGGCAGTTCGTCGCCGGCGTGCATCACGTTTTCCACCTTGAGCAGCAGGCGGCGGCCCAGTGCACCACCCGGGTGCGAGAAGGCAAAGTCCTCGGCGGTGAAGCCGCGAGCTTCGAGCAGGGCAATGGCCAGCGCGTCGCCCAGCACCAGCGATGCGGTGGTGGAGGAGGTGGGGGCCAGGTTCAGCGGGCAGGCCTCTTGCTCGACGCGGGCGTCGAGGTTGACCTCGGCAGCTTGGGCCAGGGGCGAGTCCGGGTTGCCGGTCAGGCTGATCAGCTTGATGCCCAGGCGCTTGATCAGCGGCAGCAGGGTGACGATTTCGGCGGTGCTGCCGGAATTCGACAGGGCAAGGATGACATCATCGCGGGTGATCATGCCCATGTCGCCATGGCTGGCTTCGGCCGGGTGCACGAAAAACGCCGGCGTGCCGGTGCTGGCCAGGGTGGCGGCGATCTTGTTGCCGATGTGCCCGGACTTGCCCATGCCGACCACGACGACCCGGCCCTTGCTGGCCAGGATCAGTTCGCAGGCCTTGACGAAATTGTCGTCGATGCGCGCCAGCAGGGCCTCTACGGCCTCGAGTTCCAGGCGCAGGGTGCGTTGGGCGGATTGGATCAGCTCGCTGGATTGGCTCATGTCGAAAAAGCAATGCCTGATGAAAAGGCGGCGATTATAGCTGCAATGAAAGAAACCCTCACGCTTTCGATTGCCGTGGTGAATGTCTCGCCAGCCTGTCGCAGGGCTGAACGACTCGTTAGCCGACCTTGGGGCGGCGCTGTCAGCGGTGCTATAGTTCGCCGCTATTCGGCCTGCCAGGGGCGCTTGTGCCTTCCAGATGGAGGCCGACGTCCATTAGGACGAGGCTGCACTAGCAAGGAGTCTAGATGAGTGTGGATAGCGCCTACGCGGTCGAGTTGAAGGGGGTTACCTTCAAACGCGGTTCGCGCAGCATTTTCAGCAACGTCGACATTCGCATCCCGCGCGGCAAGGTCACCGGTATCATGGGGCCATCGGGTTGCGGCAAGACCACGTTGCTCCGCCTGATGGGCGCGCAGTTGCGCCCCTCCAGCGGTGAGGTCTGGGTTGCCGGGCAGAACCTGCCGACGCTGTCGCGCAGCGACCTGTTCGACGCCCGCAAGCAAATGGGGGTGCTGTTCCAGAGCGGCGCGCTGTTCACCGATCTCGATGTGTTCGAGAACGTCGCGTTCCCGCTGCGCGTGCACACCCAGCTGTCGGACGAGATGATCCGCGATATCGTGCTGATGAAGCTGCAGGCCGTGGGGCTGCGCGGTGCCATCGACCTGATGCCCGACGAGCTGTCCGGTGGCATGAAACGCCGTGTGGCGTTGGCCCGGGCAATTGCCCTCGATCCGCAGATCCTCATGTACGACGAACCGTTCGTCGGCCAGGACCCGATCGCCATGGGTGTATTGGTGCGTCTGATCCGCCTGCTCAACGACGCCCTGGGTATCACCAGCATCGTCGTTTCCCACGACCTGGCGGAAACCGCCAGCATCGCCGACTACATCTATGTGGTAGGTGATGGCCAGGTGCTGGGCCAGGGTACGCCTGACGAGCTGATGGGCTCGGACAACCCGCGCATTCGCCAGTTCATGAAGGGCGACCCGGACGGCCCGGTGCCTTTCCATTTCCCTGCGCCTGACTACCGCGCCGACCTGCTGGGAGCGCGTTGATGCGCAGAAAATCCTTACTCGAACGTGTCCGCCTGCTGGGGCGCTCGGCCATCGACGTGCTTGCGGTGCTGGGGCGCTCCTGTCTGTTCCTGTTCCATGCGCTGATTGGCCGTGGGGGCATCGGTGGCGGCTTCCAGCTGCTGGTCAAGCAGCTGTATTCGGTGGGCGTGCTGTCGCTGGCGATCATCGTCGTGTCCGGCGTGTTCATCGGCATGGTGCTGGCGCTGCAGGGCTTCAGCATCCTGACCAAGTACGGCTCGGAGCAGGCGGTTGGGCAGATGGTCGCCCTGACCCTGCTGCGTGAGCTCGGCCCGGTGGTGACGGCATTGCTGTTCGCCGGCCGTGCCGGTTCGGCGCTGACCGCAGAAATCGGCAACATGAAGTCCACCGAGCAGTTGTCGAGCCTTGAAATGATCGGCGTCGACCCGCTCAAGTACATCGTCGCGCCGCGCCTGTGGGCCGGTTTCATCTCGCTGCCGTTGCTGGCGCTGATCTTCAGCGTGGTCGGCATCTGGGGTGGCTCGTGGGTGGCGGTGGACTGGCTGGGCGTCTACGAGGGCTCGTTCTGGGCCAACATGCAGAACAGTGTTTCGTTCACCGACGATGTGCTCAACGGGCTGATCAAGAGCCTGGTATTTGCCTTCGTCACGACCTGGATCGCCGTATTCCAGGGGTACGACTGTGAGCCCACCTCAGAAGGGATCAGCCGTGCCACCACCAAGACCGTGGTCTATGCCTCGTTGGCAGTGCTGGGTCTGGACTTTATTCTGACCGCCTTGATGTTTGGAGATTTCTGATGCAAAACCGCACCCTGGAAATCGGTGTCGGCCTGTTCCTCCTGGCCGGGATCCTGGCGCTGCTGCTGCTCGCCCTGCGTGTCAGCGGGCTGTCGGCCAGCCCGAGCAGCGATACCTATAAAGTTTATGCCTACTTCGACAATATCGCCGGTTTGACGGTCAGAGCTAAAGTGACCATGGCCGGTGTGACCATCGGCAAGGTTACCGCCATCGATCTGGACCGTGATTCGTACACCGGTCGGGTGACGCTGCAGCTGGACAAGTCGGTGGACAACCTGCCGACCGACTCCACTGCCTCGATCCTGACCGCCGGGTTGCTTGGCGAGAAGTACATCGGCATCAGCGTGGGCGGTGAGGACCAGGTGCTCAAGGACGGCGGGACCATCCACGACACCCAGTCGGCGCTGGTGCTGGAGGATCTGATTGGCAAGTTCCTGCTCAACTCCGTTGGCAAGGAACCGAAAGAAGCGCAACCGGCTAACTAAGGAGTTTCCATGATTTCCATCCTGCGACGTGGCCTGCTGGTCCTGCTGGCGGCCTTCCCCCTGCTGACCATGGCTGCGCAGACGCCACACGATGTGGTTCAGGGCACCACCACTGAACTGCTGGGCGACCTCAAGGCCAACAAGGAACAGTACAAGTCCAACCCCAACGCCTTCTACGATGCGCTGAACCGCATCCTCGGCCCGGTGGTGGACGCTGACGGTATTTCCAGAAGCATCATGACCGTCAAGTACTCGCGCAAGGCTACCCCCGAGCAGATGCAGCGCTTCCAGGAAAACTTCAAGCGCAGCCTGATGCAGTTCTATGGCAATGCCCTGCTCGAGTACAACAACCAGGGCATCACCGTCGACCCGGCCAAGGCTGATGACGGCAAGCGCGCCAGCGTTGGCATGAAGGTCACCGGCAACAACGGTGCCGTGTATCCGGTGCAGTACACCCTGGAAAACATCGGCGGCGAGTGGAAGGTGCGTAACGTGATCGTCAACGGCATCAACATCGGCAAGCTGTTCCGCGACCAGTTCGCCGACGCCATGCAGCGCAATGGCAACGACCTGGACAAGACCATCGACGGCTGGGCCGGCGAAGTGGCAAAGGCCAAGCAGGCCGCCGACAACTCGCCAGAGAAGACCGTCAAATGAGTGAGGCCGGCGTAAGCATGGCCGAGCCGGGCGTGCTGCGCCTGGCCGGCGTGCTGGACTACCGCAGCGGGCCGGCCCTGCGCAAGCAGGGCAAGGCGCTGATCGCGGCCTGCCGCGAGGCGCAGCTGGTGCTCGATTGCTCGGCAGTGCAGCGCTCCACCAGTGTCGGCCTGTCGTTGCTGCTGGCATTCATGCGTGACGCCCAGGCCGCCGGCAAGGGTTGCCAGGTGCGCAGCATGCCCGACGACATGCGGGAAATTGCCGAGGTCTATGACCTCGATGAAGTGCTGGCAACCTGATGGCATGGCACGGATGATGGCCCCTCGGTCAGCGAAGCCCTCGTTGGGCTTCGCAGGCGAGGGGCTTTTTTGTATGATGGCCGACCCGTGCGCATCGGGCGCCGATTGAGGTTGAGCATGCAGGCCGTAGAAGTTAAAAGCTTCCTTGAAGAGAAATTGCCGGGTTCCCGGGTCGAAGTTGAAGGCGAAGGCTGCAACTTCCAGTTGAACGTGATCAGCGACGAGTTGGCTGGCCTGAGCCCGGTCAAACGCCAGCAGGCGATCTATGCTCACCTGAATCCGTGGATCGCCAATGGCAGCATCCATGCGGTAACCATGAAATTTTTCAGCAGCGCAGCCTGGGCTGAGCGCACCTGAGCCAACGTGGCGGCGAGATTCCAATGGACAAACTGATTATTACTGGCGGCGCTTGCCTTGATGGCGAGATCCGCATTTCGGGCGCGAAGAACGCAGCCCTGCCGATTCTGGCGGCGACCCTGCTGGCCGACGGCCCGGTCACCGTGGGCAACCTGCCGCACCTGCACGACATCACCACCATGATCGAGCTGTTCGGCCGCATGGGCATCGAGCCGGTGATCGACGAAAAGCTGGCGGTCGAGATCGACCCTCGCACCATCAAGACCCTGGTTGCACCTTACGAGCTGGTCAAGACCATGCGCGCCTCGATCCTGGTGCTGGGCCCGATGGTCGCCCGTTTCGGTGAGGCCGAAGTGGCCCTGCCTGGCGGTTGCGCCATTGGCTCGCGCCCGGTCGACCTGCACATCCGTGGCCTCGAGGCCATGGGCGCGAAGATCGAAGTCGAAGCCGGCTACATCAAGGCCAAGGCGCCTGAGGGTGGCCTGCGCGGTGCGCACTTCTTCTTCGACACCGTGAGCGTGACCGGTACCGAGAACATCATGATGGCCGCTGCCCTGGCCAAGGGCCGCAGCGTGCTGCAGAACGCCGCGCGCGAGCCGGAAGTGGTCGACCTGGCCAACTTCATCAACGCCATGGGCGGCAAGGTCCAGGGCGCTGGTACCGACACCATCACCATCGATGGCGTCGAGCGCCTGCACTCGGCCAACTACCGCGTGATGCCGGACCGTATCGAGACCGGCACCTACCTGGTTGCCGCTGCCGTGACCGGCGGCCGCGTCAAGGTCAAGGACACCGATCCGACCATCCTTGAAGCCGTACTGGAAAAACTCAAGGAAGCCGGCGCCGACATCAACACTGGCGAAGACTGGATCGAGCTGGACATGCACGGCAAGCGGCCGAAAGCCGTCAACCTGCGTACCGCCCCGTACCCGGCGTTCCCGACCGACATGCAGGCGCAGTTCATCTCGCTCAACGCCATTGCCGAAGGCACCGGTGCAGTGATCGAGACGATCTTCGAAAACCGCTTCATGCACGTCTACGAAATGCACCGCATGGGCGCGCAGATCCAGGTCGAAGGCAACACTGCCATCGTCACTGGCGTCAAGGCGCTGAAGGGTGCCCCGGTAATGGCCACCGACCTGCGTGCTTCCGCCAGCCTGGTGCTGTCGGCGCTGGTAGCCGAAGGCGATACCCTGATCGATCGCATCTACCACATCGACCGTGGTTACGAGTGCATCGAAGAAAAACTGCAGATGCTGGGCGCGAAGATCCGTCGCGTACCGGGCTAGTAGCCCGTCGGCATACCGTGTGGGAGCGGGCTTGCCCGCGAATACCGGCAGAGCCGGTGCCATGCACCGCGGTGGTTGCTTTGCGGGCAAGCCCGCTCCCACAATGAATCAAATGCGGTCGGGCTCGACGCCCGGCCGGCAGTAGCCGCTTAAGGACCGACGTTCCAATGTTGACCATCGCGCTTTCCAAAGGCCGTATTCTCGACGATACCCTGCCGTTGCTGGCCGAGGCCGGTATCGTGCCGACCGAGAACCCGGACAAGAGCCGCAAACTGATCATCCCCACCACGCAGGACGATGTGCGCCTGCTGATCGTGCGTGCCACCGACGTGCCGACCTATGTCGAGCATGGTGCCGCCGACTTGGGTGTGGCCGGCAAGGATGTGCTGATGGAGTACGGCGGCCAGGGCCTTTACGAGCCCCTGGACCTGCAGATTGCACGTTGCAAGCTGATGACCGCTGGCGTGGTCGGCGCACCCGAGCCCAAGGGGCGTCTGCGCGTGGCTACCAAGTTCGTCAACGTAGCCAAGCGCTATTACGCCGAACAGGGCCGCCAGGTCGACATCATCAAGCTGTACGGCTCGATGGAACTGGCACCGCTGATCAACCTCGCCGACAAGATCATCGACGTGGTCGACACCGGCAACACCCTGCGTGCCAACGGCCTGGAGCCCCAGGAACTGATCGCCACGATCAGCTCGCGCCTGGTGGTCAACAAGGCCTCCATGAAAATGCAGCACGCCCGTATCCAGAGCCTGATCGACACGCTGCGCGGAGCGGTCGAATCGCGACACCGCGGCTGACTCTCTACCGACTGCGCGCGGCCTTCGCTGCCGCGCCCGTCTATCCGCGTCATAGCCATTTTTCTCGGGTGCCCGCGCGGATGGACTGGTAGCCTAGGGCGCCTGAGCATTCGCCAATAATCGAGGCCCTCGCCATGACCGTGTCCACTGCAATTGCCCGTCTCAACGCTGCTGATCCGGATTTCGCCCGACATCTGGATCATCTGCTGAGCTGGGAAAGTGTGTCCGATGACGCGGTCAACCAGCGCGTGCTCGACATCATCAAGGCCGTGCGCGAGCGTGGCGATGCGGCATTGGTGGAATTCACCCAGCGTTTCGATGGTGTCGATGCCAAGTCCATCGATGACCTGATCCTCGGTCGCGAGCGCCTGGAACTGGCCCTGACCCGCATTACCCCGGTCCAGCGCGAAGCCCTGGAAAAGGCTGCCAACCGTGTGCGCATGTACCACGAGCGGCAGAAGCAGGACTCCTGGCAGTACACCGAGGCCGACGGCACCGTGCTTGGCCAGAAGGTCACCCCGCTGGACCGCGCCGGCCTGTATGTGCCGGGTGGCAAGGCGTCGTACCCGTCGTCGGTACTGATGAACGCCATCCCGGCCAAGGTCGCCGGTGTGGCCGAAGTGGTGATGGTGGTGCCGACCCCGCGTGGCGAGGTCAACGAGCTGGTGCTGGCGGCTGCCTGCATCGCCGGTGTCGACCGTGTGTTCACCGTCGGTGGCGCCCAGGCTGTCGCCGCCCTGGCCTACGGTACCGAAAGCGTGCCGCAGGTGGACAAGATCGTCGGCCCGGGCAACATCTACGTTGCCACCGCCAAGCGCCACGTGTTCGGCCAGGTGGGTATCGACATGATCGCCGGCCCGTCGGAAATCCTCGTGGTGTGCGACGGCCAGACCGACCCGGACTGGATCGCCATGGACCTGTTCTCCCAGGCCGAGCACGACGAAGATGCCCAGGCCATCCTGGTCAGCCCGGACGCCGCCTTCCTCGACCGCGTTGCCGCCAGCATCGACAAGCTGCTGCCGACCATGGAACGTGCCGAGATCATCGAGAAGTCGATCAATGGCCGTGGTGCGCTGATTCAGGTGCGTGACATGCAGCAGGCCATGGAAGTGGCCAACCGCATCGCACCCGAGCACCTGGAACTGTCGGTGGCCGATCCGCAGGCCTGGCTGCCGCACATCCGCCACGCTGGCGCGATCTTCATGGGTCGTCACACCAGCGAAGCGCTGGGCGACTACTGCGCAGGGCCCAACCACGTGCTGCCGACTTCCGGCACCGCGCGTTTCTCGTCGCCGCTGGGGGTTTATGACTTCCAGAAGCGCTCGTCGATCATTTTCTGCTCCGAGCAGGGCGCGTCCGAGCTGGGCCACACCGCCTCGGTCCTGGCCCGTGGCGAGTCGCTGACCGCCCACGCCCGCAGCGCCGAATACCGCATCCTGACCCAAGAGAAGGGGAACTGAGCATGAGTCGATTCTGGAGCCCCTTCGTCAAGGACCTGGTGCCTTACGTGCCGGGCGAGCAGCCCAAGCTGGCCCGCCTGGTCAAGCTGAACACCAACGAAAACCCCTACGGCCCTTCGCCCAAGGCGCTGGAGGCCATGCGCGGCGAGCTGAACGACAACCTGCGCCTGTACCCGGACCCGAACGGTGACCGGCTGAAGCAGGCGGTGGCCGAGTACTACGGCGTGACGCCGGCACAAGTGTTCGTCGGCAACGGCTCGGACGAGGTGCTGGCGCACATCTTCCACGGCCTGTTCCAGCACGACGCACCGCTGCTGTTCCCTGACATCAGCTACAGCTTCTACCCGGTCTACTGCGGCCTGTACGGTATCGCCTTCGAGCAGGTGGCGCTGGACGAGCAGTTCCAGATCCGCATCGAGGACTACAACAAGCCCAATGCCGGCATCATCTTCCCCAATCCCAACGCGCCGACCGGTTGCCTGATGCCGCTGCAGGCGGTGGAGCAGTTGCTGCAGGCCAACCGTGATTCGGTGGTGGTGGTCGATGAAGCCTACATCGACTTCGGTGGCGAAACGGCGATCAGCCTGGTGGACCGCTACGACAACCTGCTGGTCACCCAGACCCTGTCGAAGTCGCGTTCGCTGGCCGGGCTGCGGGTTGGCCTGGCGGTGGGCCACCCGGACCTGATCGAGGCGCTGGAGCGGATCAAGAACAGCTTCAACTCCTACCCGCTGGACCGTGCCGCGATCGTCGGCGCAGCGGTGGCGTTCGAGGACCGCGAGTACTTCGAGGAAACCTGCCGCAAGGTGATCGACAGCCGCGAGGTGTTGGTCGGGCAGCTGCAGGCCAAGGGCTTCGAAGTGCTGCCGTCGGCGGCCAACTTCATCTTCGCCCGCCATCCGCAACAAGATGCTGGTGAGCTGGCTGCACGCCTGCGCGAGCAGGGCGTGATCGTGCGCCACTTCAAGCAGCCGCGCATTGCCCAGTTCCTGCGCATCACCATCGGTACGCCAGAGATGAACCAGGCGCTGCTCGATGCGTTGACCTGACGCCATCCACTGCCCTGCGCGGTCCTTGTAGGAGCGGCCTTGTGTCGCGATAGGGCCGCAAAGCGGCCCCAGCAGTTTTTGCATCTGCGCTGAAATCCAGGGGCCGCTTTGCGGCCCTTTCGCGACACAAGGCCGCTCCCACAAAAAATCGCGCCAGGTTTCTAATCGTTGCTCTCTTCAATGACAAACACTTTGCCCACCGGTATGCTGCGCCAATTCATCGGATGATTGGTTGAGTAGCATGAGTACCGAATTGACCAAGCGGTCCCTGGTCGAACTGGCCGTCGAGCGCATGCGCGAACGCATCGTGCTGGGCGACTGGCAGGTTGGCCAGCGTTTGCCGACCGAGCCGGAACTGGCCCTGCAGTTGGGCATAAGCCGCAACACCGTACGCGAGGCCATGCGTGTGCTGGCATTCAGTGGCCTGGTGGAGATCCGCCAGGGCGACGGCAGCTACCTGCGCACGGCCCAGGACCCGCTGCAGGCGGTGCAGGCGATGTCACGCTGCACGCCCGAGCAGGCCCGTGAAACCCGGCACATCCTCGAAGCCGAGGCCATCGGCCTGGCCGCACTGCGCCGAACCGACGCCGACCTGCAGGCGCTGCGTGATGCCCTGGCCAACAGTGCCGGGCATTTTCACGGTGATATCGATGCTTATGTGGCCTGCGACCTGGTGTTTCACCAGCGGCTGGTCGATGCCGCCCACAACCCGGCCTTGAGTGAGCTGTACCGTTACTTTTCCGGGGTGGTGGCTGCCGCGCTGCAGCACAACATGGCGACCGTGCCGCGCTGCCAGGCCACGTTCGACCTGCATGGGCAGATCCTTGCCGCCATCGAGCAACGCGATGCGGAGCAGGCCAAGCGCCTGAGCCGTACCCTTATCGAATCCTGACTCCGAGAAGGCCATGGCTGATTCCATCACCCGTAACACCCCACCGAGCGAGCGGGACCTCGAAGAGTTGCTGATCGACGCCGAGGCTGACGACGAACAGGTCCAACAGCAGCCGGTACAGGTACAGCGGCCTTGGCTGTTGTTGCTCGGCCTGGTGCTGGTGGCTTTGAACCTGCGCCCGGCATTGTCGAGCATGGCGCCAGTGCTGGGCCAGGTGTCCGAAGGCCTGGGGCTGAACGCCTCGCAGGCCGGTTTGCTGACCACCTTGCCAGTGCTGTGCCTGGGCCTGTTCGCCCCTTTGGCGCCGGTGCTGGCGCGGCGCTTTGGCAGCGAGCGGGTGATCCTCGGCATTCTCGCTACCCTGGCGCTTGGCATTGTCGTGCGCAGTAGCCTGGGGGCTGCCGGGGTGTTCCTCGGCAGCCTCATGGCGGGGGCCAGTATCGGCATCATTGGCGTGCTGTTGCCGGGCATCGTCAAGCGCGATTTCCCGCAGCACGCTGGCACGCTGACCGGCGTGTACACCATGGCGTTGTGTCTGGGCGCCGCCATGGCGGCTGGCGCCACGGTGCCCCTGGCCCAGCATTTCGACGGCAGCTGGGCGCTGGGGCTTGGCTTCTGGATGTTGCCGGCCCTGCTGGCCATGCTCGTATGGCTGCCGCAGGCCCGCCAGGGTCATGGCCTGCACAAGGTGGCCTATCGCGTGCGTGGGCTGTGGCGTGATCCGCTGGCCTGGCAGGTGACCCTGTACATGGGCCTGCAGTCGTCACTGGCCTACATCGTCTTTGGCTGGTTGCCATCGATTCTGATCGGCCGTGGGTTGAGCCCGACCGAGGCGGGGCTGGTGCTGTCGGGGTCGGTGATCGTGCAGCTGGTCAGTTCGCTCAGTGCGCCCTGGCTGGCCACTCGCGGCAAGGACCAGCGCCTGGCGATCGTGCTGGTCATGCTGATTACCCTGGCCGGCCTGTTCGGTTGCCTGTATGCGCCGCTTTCCGGGCTATGGGGCTGGGCGGTTGTGCTGGGCCTGGGGCAGGGCGGTACCTTTGCCCTGGCGCTGACCTTGATCGTGCTGCGCTCGAAGGATGCCCATGTGGCGGCGAACCTGTCGAGCATGGCGCAGGGGGTGGGTTATACGCTGGCGTCGATGGGGCCGTTTGCGGTGGGGCTGGTGCATGACCTGACCGGGGGCTGGGCGGCAGTGGGGTGGATCTTTGCCGTGCTGGGGGTGGGGGCCATCGTGTTCGGCCTGGGCGCCGGGCGGGCTTTGCATGTGCAGGTGAGCAGCGAGAAGGTCTGAAGGGGTATGTTGGCAGTGCCGGCCTCTTCGCGGGCACGCCCGCTCCCACAGGAGAGCCACAGGATCAAAGCATGCATGGATCTTGTGGGAGCGGGCGCGCCCGCGAAGAGGCCGGTACTGGCATAAGCAACCGGGGCAGATTATCGTGCTGCTTTCGACCCCCAGGACGGACCAGCCCCCATGAGCGACGCCAACCGCGACCTGATCACCCGCTTCTACCAGGCCTTCCAGCGCCTGGATGCCGAGGCCATGGTCGCCTGCTACAGCGACGATATCGTCTTCAGCGACCCGGTCTTCGGCACCTTGCGTGGCAAGGATGCAGGCGACATGTGGCGAATGCTCACCAGCCGGGCCAAGGACTTCACCCTTACCTTCGACAACGTCCGCGCCGATGAACGCACGGGCGCCGCACATTGGGTGGCCACCTACCTGTTCAGCCAGACCGGCCGCATCGTGGTCAACGATATCCAGGCGCGTTTCGTGATTCGTGACGGGCTGATCTGCCAGCACGATGACCACTTCGACTTGTGGCGCTGGTCGCGGCAGGCGCTGGGTGTGCCTGGCATGCTGCTGGGCTGGTCGCCGCTGGTGCAGAACAAGGTACGCCAGCAGGCGTTCACAGGATTGCGAGCATTCCAGCAGGCCCAGGGTGAGTGAGCCCGTCGAAATTGCCGCGAGCAAACCCTGGTATGTCTACTTGGTAAGGGCTGCCAATGGATCGCTGTATTGCGGTATCAGCGATGACCCGCAGCGGCGCTTTCTGGCGCACCAGAAAGGGCAGGGCGCGCGCTACTTCAAGACCAGCCCGGCCCAGGCGCTGGTGTATGTGGAGCAATGGCCGGACAAGGGCGAGGCGTTACGCCAGGAGCGGCTGGTGAAGCGGCTGCGCAAGGCGGCGAAGGAGGCGTTGGTGGCCTCCTATGGCGCAGTAGTGGCTGCTAATTAGGGCCGCTTCGCGCCCCATCGCCGGCAAGCCAGCTCCCACTTCGACTGCATGGACCTCAGGCCTGTGCAGTACCTGTGGGAGCTGGCTTGCCGGCGATGGGCTGCCCAGCAGCCCCGGGGCCATCAGTCCTTGCGCCGCTTCAACTGATCCACCAAGGTGGTCGGAAGGCCCTTGATGATCAAGGTCCCTGCCTCTTCGTCATACTCGACCTTGTCCCCCAGCAGGTGCGCTTCGAAGCTGATCGACAACCCCTCGGCACGGCCGGTGAAACGGCGGAACTGGTTGAGGGTGCGCTTGTCTGCGGGGATTTCCGGCGACAGGCCGTAGTCCTTGTTGCGGATGTGGTCGTAGAACGCCTTGGGCCGGTCCTCGTCGATCAGGCTGGACAGCTCTTCCAGCGTGACCGGCTCACCCAGTTTGGTCTGGGTTGTGGCGTACTCGACCAGGGTCTGGGTTTTTTCGCGGGCAGACTCTTCCGGCAGGTCTTCGCTCTCGACGAAGTCACTGAAGGCCTTGAGCAGGGTGCGGGTTTCGCCCGGGCCGTCGACGCCCTCCTGGCAGCCAATGAAGTCGCGGAAGTAGTCCGAGACCTTCTTGCCGTTCTTGCCCTTGATGAACGAAATGTACTGTTTGGAGTTCTGGTTGTTCTTCCACTCCGACAGGTTGATGCGCGCCGCCAGGTGCAGCTGGCCAAGGTCGAGGTGGCGCGAAGGCATCACGTCGAGCTCGGCGTTCACCGCCACGCCTTCGCTGTGGTGCAGCAGGGCGATCGCCAGGTATTCGGTCATGCCTTGTTGGTAGTGGGCAAACAGGATGTGGCCGCCGGTGGACAGGTTGGACTCTTCCATCAGCTTCTGCAGGTGCTCCACGGCCACGCGGCTGAAGGCGGTAAAGTCCTTTTCTTCGTCCAGGTACTGCTTCAGCCAGCCGCTCAGTGGGTAGGCGCCGGACTCGCCGTGGAAAAAGCCCCAGGCCTTGCCTTGCTTGGCGTTGTAGCTGTCATTGAGGTCGGCCAGCAGGTTTTCGATGGCGTCGGAGGCGGCCAGTTCGCAATCGCGGGCATGCAGCACGGCGGGGCTGCCATCGGGCTTTTTGTCGATCAGGTGAACGATGCAATGACGGATTGGCATGGAATTCTCGGCGAGCTGCAAAAGTCGTCCAGTTTACCCTAGACACAAGGTGGTGCAGTGGCCGGATGTTGGCGGAAATGCCGGTTGTTCGTTTTTTGTTCAAATTTGTGCGTTTTAGGCTAAAACCCCCGAAAAACCTGCATTAAATCGAAGCGCGCAGCGGATATTTATCCGTTCCTGTGGTAGCTTTGCGCGGTCTTGCGCCCCTTGTGTGGCGCATTGCTGGCAGCGTGCTGTCGTCGTGTCGAACCAAACGTCGATTTACGTATCTACATACGCGATTGGCGCGGCCCTCCACTTTCAGGGGCTGGCCCGATAACGTCGTAGTCCGCTGCATAACCATCGAATTTGATAGGGAAGGAACACCACCATGGCATTGACCAAAGACCAACTGATTGCCGACATCGCCGAATCGATCGCCGCGCCAAAAGCCACCGCCAAGAACGCTCTGGAGCAACTGGGCCAGATCGTTGCCGACCAGCTGGAAAACGGCGCTGAAATCACTCTGCCAGGCATCGGCAAGCTGAAAGTCGCTGAGCGTCCTGCCCGTACCGGCCGCAACCCTTCGACTGGCGCTGCCATCGAAATCGCTGCCAAGAAAGTCGTCAAGTTCGTTCCAGCCAAAGTGCTGACCGACGCCATCAACAAGTAATTGTTGAAGCTTTGACGAAACCGCGCCCGGCTTGCCCGGGCGCGGTTTTTTCATGCCTGGGTTTTACGCCTGGCGTGCCAGGCTTGGCGTGCGGCGTCGTCGTGGAAGCTCCAGGCGACCATGCGGCTTTGCTTCTGCCCCTGGCCCATTTCACTGATGCGCACGGCCTTGGCGCCCGCTTTCCTGAGCGCAGCCTCGATCCCCGGCAGGTTGCTGGCCTTGGACACCAGGCTGGTGAACCACAGTACCCGCTCGGCGTACTGCACGCTTTCGCTGACCAGTTGGCTGACAAAGCGGATCTCGCCGCCTTCGCACCACAGTTCGTTGTTCTGGCCGCCGAAGTTGAGCACCGGCAGCTTGCGCTTGGGGTCCTGCTTGCCGAGGTTCTTCCACTTGCGCTGGCTGCCACGGGTGGCTTCGTCGCGTGAGGAATGGAAGGGCGGGTTGCACAGGGTGAGATCGAAGCGTTCGCCCTCCTGCAGCAGGCCGCTGAGGATGTGTGCACGGTTGGCCTGCTGGCGCAGGGTGATGGCCTTGCCCAGGCCATTGGCCTGGACGATGGCCTTGGCCGAAGCCAGGGCCACGGGGTCGATGTCCGAGCCGAGGAAGCGCCAGCGGTAGTCGCTGTGGCCCAGCAGCGGGTAGATGCAGTTGGCCCCCACGCCTATGTCCAGCGCCCGCACCTGGGCGCCCTTGGGGATCTCGCCAGCATTGTCGTCGGCCAGCAGGTCGGCGGCCACGTGGATGTAGTCGGCGCGGCCGGGAATCGGCGGGCACAGGTAGTCGGCGGGGATATCCCAGTGCTGGATGCCGTACTGGGACTTCAGCAGGGCACGGTTGAACACCCGCACGGCCTCGGGGTTGGCGAAGTCGATGCTGGGTTTGCCGTGGGGGTTGGTGATGGTGAAGCGCGCCAGGTCAGGGTGGGCCTTGATCAGGCTGGGGAAGTCGTAGCGGCCCTGGTGGCGGTTGCGCGGGTGCAGGGTGGGTTTGTTCGGGGTCATGGCAGTGTCCAGCCCTATACGAGCGGTGGCTGATAGAGCCTGGGGCTGCTTTGCAGCCCTTTCGCGACACAAGGCCGCTCCTACAGAATAGCGGCGCCCTTCAGACCGGCGCCGTCCCTGTAGGAGCGGCCTTGTGTCGCGAAAGGGCCGCAAAGCGGCCCCAGCTTTTTCTCTAGTGATTAAAGCGCTGCAATCCGCGCATGCTGCTCGGTGAAGTTGGCCAGGGCCTGTTCGGACTCGGCCAGCTTGGCGCGTTCCTTCTCGATCACGGCAGGTGGTGCCTTGTCGACGAAGGCGGCGTTGGAAAGCTTGCCACCCACGCGAGCCACTTCACCCTGCAGGCGCTGGATTTCCTTGTTCAGGCGCGCCAGCTCGGCATCCTTGTCGATCAGGCCGGCCATTGGCACCAGCACTTGCAGGTCACCGACCAGGGCGGTGGCCGACAGCGGGGCTTCGTCGGCATCGCCCAGTACGGTGAACGATTCGACCTTGGCCAGCTTCTTCAGCAGGGCTTCGTTTTCCTGCAGGCGACGCTGGTCGTCGGCGTTGGCGTTCTTCAGGAACAGCGGCAGCGGCTTGCCCGGGCCGATGTTCATTTCGGCGCGGATGTTGCGCAGGCCGACCATCAGCTCCTTGAGCCACTCGATGTCGCCTTCGGCGGCAGCATCGATGCGGCTTTCATTGGCCACCGGCCATGGCTGCAGCATGATGGTCTTGCCTTCGATGCCGGCCAGCGGCGCGATGCGCTGCCAGATTTCTTCGGTGATGAACGGCATGAACGGGTGTGCCAGGCGAAGCGCCACTTCCAGCACGCGCACCAGGGTGCGGCGAGTGCCACGGGCGCGCTCGACCGGGGCGTTCTCGTCCCACAGCACCGGCTTGGACAGCTCCAGGTACCAGTCGCAGTACTGGTTCCAGATGAACTCGTACAGCGCCTGGCTGGCCAGGTCGAAGCGGAACTGCTCCAGCTGGCGGGTCACTTCGGCTTCGGTACGCTGCAGCTGCGAGATGATCCAGCGGTCGGCCAGCGACAGCTCGTAGGCTTCGCCGTTCTGGCCGCAATCCTCGCCCTTGTCCAGCACGTAGCGGGCGGCGTTCCAGATCTTGTTGCAGAAGTTGCGGTAGCCTTCGACGCGGCCCATGTCGAACTTGATGTCGCGGCCGGTGGAGGCCAGCGAGCAGAAGGTGAAGCGCAGGGCGTCGGTGCCGTAGCTGGCGATACCTTCGGGGAACTCGGCCTTGGTCTGCTTGGCGATCTTCTCGGCAAGCTTGGGCTGCATCATGCCGCTGGTGCGTTTTTCCAGCAGGGCGTCGAGGGTGATGCCGTCGACGATGTCCAGCGGGTCCAGCACGTTGCCCTTGGACTTGGACATCTTCTGGCCCTGGCCGTCACGTACCAGGCCGTGCACGTACACGGTCTTGAACGGTACCTGCGGGGTGCCATCCTCGTTCTTGATCAGGTGCATGGTCAGCATGATCATGCGCGCAACCCAGAAGAAGATGATGTCGAAGCCGGTCACCAGCACGTCGGTGGAGTGGAACTTCTTGAGGAACTCGGTCTGTTCCGGCCAGCCCAGGGTAGAGAAGGTCCACAGGCCCGAACTGAACCAGGTATCGAGTACGTCGTCGTCCTGGCGCAGGACCACGTCGGCGCCCAGGTTGTGCTTGGCGCGCACTTCTTCCTCGTTGCGGCCGACATAGACCTGGCCGGCCTCGTCGTACCATGCCGGGATGCGGTGGCCCCACCACAGCTGGCGGCTGATGCACCAGTCCTGGATGTCACGCATCCAGGAGAAGTACATGTTCTCGTACTGCTTGGGCACGAACTGGATGCGGCCATCTTCCACGGCGGCGATGGCAGGTTCTGCCAGCGGCTTGGTTGAAACGTACCACTGGTCGGTCAGCCATGGCTCGATGACGGTGCCCGAACGGTCGCCTTTCGGCACTTTCAGCGCGTGGTCGTCGATGCTCACCAGCAGGCCCTGGGCATCCAGGTCGGCGACGATCTGCTTGCGCGCGACGAAGCGGTCGAGGTTGGCGTATTGGGCCGGCAGGCGGGTGTCCACCTGCTCGTTGACGCTGCCGTCGAGGTTGAAGGCCTGCGCGCTGGCCAGCACGAAGGCGTTCTTGTCGAAGATGTTCAGCAGCGGCAGGTTGTGGCGCTTGCCGACTTCGTAGTCGTTGAAGTCGTGGGCCGGGGTGATCTTCACGCAGCCGGTACCGAACTCGGGGTCGCAGTAGTCGTCGGCGATGATCGGGATGCGGCGGCCGACCAGTGGCAGTTCGACGAACTTGCCGATCAGTGCCTGGTAGCGCTCGTCGTTCGGGTTGACCGCCACGGCGGCGTCACCCAGCAGGGTTTCCGGACGGGTGGTGGCGACTACCAGGTAGTCCTTGCCTTCGGCGGTCTTGGCGCCGTCGGCCAGTGGGTAGCGCAGGTTCCACAGGTGGCCCTTCTCGTCGTGGTTTTCCACTTCGAGGTCGGAGATGGCCGTGTGCAGCTTGGTGTCCCAGTTGACCAGGCGCTTGCCGCGGTAGATCAGGCCGTCTTCATGCAGGCGCACGAAGGCTTCCTTGACCGCTTCGGACAGGCCGTCGTCCATGGTGAAGCGCTCGCGGCTCCAGTCGACCGACGAGCCCAGGCGGCGGATCTGACGGCTGATGTTGCCACCGGACTGATCCTTCCATTCCCAGACCTTTTCCAGGAACTTTTCGCGGCCCAGGTCATGCCGGTTCTGACCCTTGGCCTCGAGCTGGCGCTCGACCAGCATCTGGGTGGCGATACCGGCGTGGTCGGTGCCTGGCTGCCACAGGGTGTCGCGGCCTTGCATGCGGCGGAAACGGATCAGGGCGTCCATGATCGCGTTGTTGAACCCGTGGCCCATGTGCAGGCTGCCGGTCACGTTCGGCGGCGGGATCATGATGGTGTAGGACTCGCCTGCACCTTGTGGGGCGAAATAGTTCTCGGACTCCCAGGTGTTGTACCAGGAAGTTTCGATGGCGTGCGGCTGGTAGGTCTTATCCATGCGCGGCGGGACCCTGTGCATTTATTCGGGAAAGCCGGGAAGTATAACCAAGCTGGGGGCCGCAGGCGACAAGCTGCTGCTATCTGGCAGGCAGGGACGGCCTATTCGCGGGTAAACCCGCTCCCACAGGAGCTGCGCAAGCTTTGAGACTTGCGCCGGTCCTGTGGGAGCGGGTTTACCCGCGAAGAAGGCACCGCCGAATTTCGGTTTTACTCGGAACGCTTGATCAACCGCTCGATCCGCGCATCCAGCCGGCGCTTGATCTCGTTCTCGATGTGCGGGGTGAAGTCGTTGATCACGTCCTGCATGATCATCTGCGCTGCCGCACGCAGCTCGCTTTCCAGGTGCAGCAGGGTGTCCTGGCGGCGGGTCTGCGGGTCGTCTTCGGGTTCGGCAGCTACCGGTTCGGCCGCAGGCACATGATTGCCGGGCGCTTCTTCCAGCAGCAACGGGATCTGCTCCACCGTCTCGGTCAGCAGCGGCGGTTGCAGGTCGGCGTCGCCAAGCAGCTGGCGTATCGACTCGAGGTCATCGAGCAGATGGGCGGAATCGGGCAGGGGGGAGGGCTTGTCCATCGTCGTCAAAGTCGCTGTAAGCGGTGGTCTTGCAGAGCATAGCCCTGTTCACGGTAGAAACGGAATCGTTCACGGGCCGATTGGCGGATGCCAGGCTCTTCAACGACGATTTCGGCCACTCGCTCGAACTGGCCGACGAAGGCCGGTACGCCGGCGCCCAGGTTGATCAACAGGTCGTGGTGGTCGCCTGCACTGTCGGCGGCCAGGCCCAATGCCACGCTGGCATCGGCATGTACCTCCGCGAGGTCGTGGGGCACGAAGGCCTCGCCCTTGAAGCGCCACAGGCGTTGGTCCAGCTCGCTGCGCTGCTCGGCGTCCTGGCAATTCAGGTAGACCCGGTGGCCAAGGCGCCAGGCCTTTTCGCACAGCTTGCAGGCGAAATCGAGCCGCGCCGACAGCGAGTCGGTGGGCAGGATGTAGAAATCGACTTTGCTCATGGTGGTATCGCCGGCCGGTGGCGCGCGGGGCGCCACCGGCTTCATGGCGTCAGGCGCCTGCGCGGTCCAGCAGGTACTGGGTCAGCAGGGGCACAGGGCGGCCAGTGGCGCCCTTGTCCTTGCCACCGCTGACCCAGGCGGTGCCGGCGATGTCCATGTGCGCCCAGTCGTAGGCCTTGGCAAAGCGCGACAGGAAGCAGCCGGCGGTGATGGTGCCGGCCTTCGGCCCGCCGATGTTGCCCATGTCGGCGAACGGGCTGTCCAGCTGCTCCTGGTACTCATCGAACAGCGGCAGCTGCCAGGCACGGTCGTCGGCGCGCTTGCCGGCGTCGAGCAACTGGCCGACCAGGTCGTCGTTGTTGCCCATCAGGCCGGTGGTGTGGCTGCCCAGGGCGACGATGCAGGCACCGGTCAGGGTGGCGATGTCGATGACTGCCTGCGGCTTGAAGCGCTCGGCGTAGGTCAGGGTGTCGCACAGCACCAGGCGCCCTTCGGCGTCGGTGTTGAGGATTTCCACGGTCTGCCCGCTCATGGTGGTGACGATGTCACCCGGGCGGGTGGCGCCGCCGCTCGGCATGTTCTCGGCGCAGGCCAGCAGGCACACCAGGTTGACCGGCAGCTGCAACTCGAGCACCGCACGCAGGGTGCCGAGCACGCTGGCGGCACCGCACATGTCGTACTTCATTTCGTCCATGCCGGCACCAGGCTTGAGGCTGATGCCGCCGGTGTCGAAGGTAATGCCCTTGCCCACCAGCACGAACGGCTTGTCCGCCTTCTTGCCGCCCTGGTAGTTGAGCACGATCAGGCGTGGTGGCTGGTCGCTGCCCTGGCCGACGGCGTAGAACGCGCCCATGCCCAGGTCCTTGATCTTCTTCTCGTCCAGCACTTCGACTTTCAGCGCCTTGTGCGTCTTGCCCAGGTCCTTGGCCTGTTCGGCCAGGAAGCTTGGGTGGCACAGGTTGGGCGGCAGGTTGCCCAGGTCGCGGGTGAAAGCCATGCCGGTGGCGATGGCGCTTGCATGCTTGACGGCACGCTCGACCTCGACCTGGCCGGCCTTTTCGGCCAGCAGGGTGACCTTCTTCAGGGCGCGCGGCTCGGCCTTCTGGCTCTTGAAGCGATCGAACACGTATTCGCCGTCGAGCAGGGTTTCGGCCAGCAGGCGGTACTTGCCATAGTGGGCATCGCGGTTGCTGACCGCGATGTCGTCCAGGGCCAGCACTGCGTCAGCGCCGTTCAGGCCCTTGAGCACACCGGCGACGCTGGCGACCAGTTTGCGCCAGGCGCGGTCGCCCAGGGCTTCGTCCTTGCCGCTGCCCACCAGCAGCACGCGCTCGGCCTTCAGGCCCGCGAGGTTCTGCAGGAGCAGGGTCTGGCCCGGCTTGCCGGCCAGGTCGCCACGCTTGAGCACGGCACTGATGGCGCCCTCGCTGGCCTGGTCGACGGCCTTGGCCACGGCGCCGAGCTTGCGGTTTTCACCTACCGGGAGGACCAGGGTGGCGGTTTTTACGGATGCAGCAGCTACGCTTTTTACAACCAGTTCCATGTCAGGATCCCCGAATGATCGATACAGTCGGCGCTGTGTGTTCCAGCGCTCTGGACAGGCCTGGCCGCGTCGTCGCGCGCCAGCGGAAAAGCTGCCAGTTTGAGCCTGCGGCAAGCGTGCTGACAACCCCGTTATGCGCCTTCATGCGCGGCGAAGTGACAGGGGCGGTCAATCACAGGATAATGCGCGCACTTTACATGGAGGTTCGCCTTTGGCGAACCGGCATTGGTCTTGGCTGTACTAAGTCATTGTCTGGCGCCATTGCTTGGCAGTCCGCCCTGACAACCCAGGAGTGTCTGGTTTGATCGTCTTTCGTTATCTGTCCCGCGAGGTCCTGGTGACCTTGAGCGCCGTCAGCGCTGTGCTGCTGGTGATCATCATGAGTGGGCGCTTCATCAAGTACCTGGCCCAGGCTGCCCAGGGTGTGCTCGACCCGAGCGTGCTGTTCCTGATCATGGGCTTCCGTCTGCCGGGCTTCCTGCAGCTGATCCTGCCTCTGGGGCTGTTCCTCGGCATTCTCCTGGCGTACGGGCGCCTGTACCTGGAAAGCGAGATGACCGTGCTGTCGGCCACCGGCATGAGCCAGCAGCGCCTGCTGGGCCTGACCATGGCACCGGCCGCCCTGGTCGCCCTGCTGGTGGCCTGGCTTAGCCTGAGCCTGGCGCCGCTGGGTGTTGCCCAGGTGCAGCAGATCATCAGCCAGCAGGATGCCCTGACCGAGTTCGACACCCTGGTGCCGGGCCGCTTCCAGACCCTGCGCGACGGCTCGCGGGTGACCTACACCGAAGAGCTGTCGGACGACCGCATCAACCTGGCCGGGGTGTTCATTTCCGAGAAGCGCTTCAACCAGGACAAGACCAAGGACCGCGCCCCGTCGGTGCTGGTTGCCGAAAAAGGCCACCAGGAAATCCAGGCCGACGGCAACCGCTATCTGGTGCTGGAAAACGGTTACCGTTACGACGGCAACCCGGGCCAGGCCGATTACCGTGCAATCAAGTACGACACCTACGGCGTGCTGCTGCCCAAGCCGGAAGTCGCCGAGGAAGTGACCGATCGCGAAGCCATCCCCACTTCCGAGCTGATCGGCAAGAAAGGCCTGCGTGAGCGCGCCGAGCTGCAATGGCGGCTGTCGCTGCCGATCCTGGTGTTCATCGTCACCATGCTGGCGGTGCCGCTGTCCCGGGTCAACCCGCGCCAGGGCCGCTTCCTCAAGCTGCTGCCGGCAATTCTTCTGTACATGGCCTACCTGACAATGCTGATTTCCGTACGTGGCGCCCTCGAGAAGGGCAAATTGCCGATCGCCCTGGGCATGTGGTGGGTCCACGGCCTGTTCCTGCTGATCGGCCTGGGCCTGATGTACTGGGAGCCGCTGCGTCTCAAGCGCGCCGCCCGTCGTGCGGAGGTGGCCCATGGGTAAGCTCGACCGCTACATCGGCCAGAGCGTGCTGCTGGCCATCCTCGCCGTGCTGGGGATCATCCTCGGCCTGGCTTCGCTGTTCGCCTTCATCGACGAGATGAGCGACCTGAGTGACACCTACACGGTGATGGAGGCGGGCAACTTCGTCCTGTTGACCGCACCGCGGCGGCTGTACGAAATGCTGCCGATGGCCGCCTTGATCGGCTGCCTGATTGGTCTGGGCAGCCTGGCCAGCAGCAGCGAACTGACCATCATGCGTGCTGCCGGGGTTTCCATCGGGCGCATCGTCTGGGCGGTGATGAAGCCGATGCTGGTACTGATGCTGGTCGGCCTGCTGATCGGCGAGTACGTGGCGCCGGTGACCGAGAACAAGGCCCAGGCCGACCGTTCCCTGGCCCAGGGTGGTGGTGATGCGCAAAGCTCCAAGCGCGGCATGTGGCACCGCCAGGGCGAGGAGTACGTGCACATCAACGCCGTGCAGCCCAACGGCCTGCTGCTGGGCGTGACCCGTTACCGCTTCGACAGCGAGCGCAAGATCGTCACCTCGAGCTTCGCCCGCCGTGCACAGTACCAGGACGACCACTGGATGCTCAGCGACGTGCGCACCACCTTCTTCCGTGGCGACCACACCGAAGTGGTGACCGCGCCGCAGGAGCGCTGGGACGTTTCGCTCACGCCGCAGCTGCTCAATACCGTGATCCTGGCGCCGGAGTCGCTGTCCATCACCGGGCTGTGGGACTACATCCACTACCTGTCCGACCAGGGCCTGAACAATGCCCGTTACTGGCTGGCGTTCTGGACCAAGGTATTGCAGCCGATGGTGACCGCGGCGCTGGTGCTGATGGCCATTTCCTTCATCTTCGGCCCGCTGCGTTCGGTAACCCTTGGCCAGCGCGTGTTCACCGGTGTACTGGTGGGCTTCGTGTTCCGCATCGCCCAGGACCTGCTGGGGCCTTCGAGCCAGGTGTTCGGCTTCCCGCCGCTGCTGGCGGTGGTGATCCCGGCAGGCATCTGTGCGCTGGCCGGTGTGTGGTTGTTGCGCCGGGCAGGTTGATGGCCTGAGCTGTACAAAAAAAGCCGACCTCAGGGTCGGCTTTTTGCTGGCATTTGTGTTGCTTTCTTCGCGGGCTTGCCCGCTCCCACAGGAACCTCACCATCCTCAGGACCTGTGATGAACCTGTGGGAGCGGGCAAGCCCGCGAAGAGGCCATAGCAGGCAATACAAGTCTCAGTTCATTTCTTCTGCTTCGGCACCCGCACCAGCTGGCTTTCCGAATAGATGTCATGCCAGCCCCGCTGGCGCTTGTCGATCAAAACCCAGAAAAACCCCAGCCCCAGGCACAGCCACGAGGCAATCGACACCACGAAGCGCAGCAGCGCCTGCCACAGGCTGATGGCTGTGCCATCGGCGTTCTGCACCCGCACGCCCCACACCTGCATGCCCAGGGTCTGCCCGCCATGGGTCCAGAACTTGGCAAAGAAACCGAACAGGACGAACAGCAACACGGTGGACAACAGCGGGTCGCCGTCCAGTGCGCCAGCCTCGGTCAGCTCACGCATGCGGGCTTCGCCGATGATCGCCATCTGGATCATCTTGTAGGCACCGGCGGTCACGATCAGCAGCGCCGTGCACAGCAGGAAGTCGTAGAACATCGCCGCCAGGCGCCGGCCCAGGCCGACCGGCGGAAAATCACCCTGGGGTGTGAGCAGAGGCTTGGACATGCAAAACGGCTCCAGAAGACGAAGCCGCTATTCTACGGGCAAAAAAAAGCCCCTGCACTTGGCAGGGGCTTTTCTCGAAGTCGGGTTCGGCTTAGCCGGCGACCTGAACTTTGTCAGCCTGCATGCCTTTCTGGCCCTGGACTGCTTCGAAGGTGACCTTCTGGCCTTCTTTCAGGCTCTTGAAGCCGTTACCTTCGATAGCGCGGAAGTGTACGAACAGATCCGGACCGCTTTCTGGGGTGATGAAGCCGTAACCTTTTTCGTCATTGAACCACTTGACGGTACCGTTCTGACGCTCAGCCATTGTCTTATTTCCTATGAAGCTTGAATTTTGATGACAGTTTCTTTTGCAATAAAGGAAGCAAAAGATTACTGGGCTGGGTTGCAGGAAAGTAAGAGACGTCGAACGGGTTGTAGCAGATTGCGGCTACTGGCCCAGGTCACGAACTGTTGCGACCCATGCAAACACAGTGCAGTGACTCTACGCCAACTCCCGAGCGAAAAACAAGCCCTTGGTCGTATGGAAAATCGGCCGTTTGCCGATAACCGACCGATTTGTCGGAAACGGCATGGCGCCTGGCCTGGCGCCATGTTCAAAAGTTATTGGACAGGTTCGAAAACGAATATGTCGAACCTGCCCGCAACCTTCACAAAGCGGCTTCAGCCCCGGTAGTAACGTTGTGCCACGAAAGGCATTTTGCTGACTTTCAAGGCAACCTTCTTGCCGCGCACCACGGCAAACAATGAGGTGTCGATAGCGCTATGTTCACTATCGATATAACCCATTGCTACAGGTGCACCGAGTGTCGGGCCAAAGCCGCCGCTGCACACTTTGCCTACAGGTTTATCGTGTGCATCGACAATATCCGCGCCTTCACGTACTGGGGTACGCTCCTGCGGCAACAGGCCCACACGTTTGCGCGCCACACCATCGCGCTGATGAGCGAAGATGGCCTCGGCACCCGGGAAACCGGCGGCACGCGCGCCATCGGCACGGCGAACCTTGGAAATGGCCCACAACAGGCTGGCTTCCACCGGCGTGGTTTCGGTGTTCATGTCGTGGCCATACAGGCACAGGCCGGCTTCCAGGCGCAGTGAGTCACGCGCACCCAGGCCGATCGGCTGTACTTCCGGCTCGGCCAGCAGGCGGCGGGCCAGGGCTTCGGCGGCATGTGCCGGTACCGAGATTTCGTAGCCGTCTTCGCCGGTGTAGCCCGAGCGGCTGACGAAGCAGTCTTCACCCAGCAGTTTCACCGGGCGGAACTGCATGAAGGTCATGCCGGCCACTTCCGGGGCCAGGCGCTCCAGCACCTTGACCGCCGCCGGGCCTTGCAGGGCCAGCAGGGCGCGCTGCTCGAACAGCGGTTGTACCTCGCAACGGCTGCCGATGTGCGCTTGCAAGTGGGCCAGGTCCTGGTCCTTGCAGGCGGCGTTGACCACCAGGAACAGCGTGTCGTCGCCCAGGTTGGCGACCATCAGGTCGTCGAGGATGCCGCCTTGCTCATTGGTGAACATGGCATAGCGCTGCATGCCCACCGGCAGGTCGATGATATCCACCGGCACCAGGCTTTCCAGGGCCTTGGCGGCATCGCTGCCGCGCAGGGTGATCTGGCCCATGTGCGAGACATCGAACAGGCCGGCCTGCTCGCGGGTGTGCAGGTGTTCCTTGAGCACGCCCAACGGGTACTGCACCGGCATGTCATAGCCGGCGAACGGCACCATGCGCGCACCCAGTTCCAGGTGCAGGGCGTGCAGTGGGGTCTTGAGCAGTGTTTCGGACATCGGTGACTCCTTGCTGTTGTTGTCGGGTCAACATTCGATGATGTTGACGGCCAGGCCGCCACGGGCGGTCTCTTTGTATTTGCTTTTCATGTCGGCGCCGGTCTGGCGCATGGTGCGGATGACCTTGTCGAGCGACACGTAGTGCTGCCCGTCGCCGCGCAAGGCCATGCGCACCGCGTTGATCGCCTTCACCGAGCCCATGGCGTTGCGCTCGATGCAAGGCACCTGGACCAGCCCGCCAATCGGGTCGCAGGTCAGGCCCAGGTTGTGTTCCATGCCGATTTCGGCAGCGTTTTCCACCTGTTGCACGGTGCCACCCATCACCTCGCACAGCGCCCCGGCGGCCATCGAGCAGGCCACGCCGACCTCGCCCTGGCAGCCTACTTCGGCGCCGGAGATGGAGGCGTTTTCCTTGTACAGGATGCCGATGGCCGCGGCGGTGAGCAGAAACCGCACCACCCCGTCCTCGTTGGCTCCCGGTACGAAGCGCATGTAGTAATGCAGCACCGCCGGGACAATGCCCGCCGCGCCGTTGGTCGGCGCGGTGACCACACGCCCGCCGTAGGCGTTTTCCTCGTTCACTGCCAGGGCATAGAGGTTGACCCAGTCGAGTACCGACAGGGCATCGCGCAGGCTGGCTTCCGGGTTGCGGCTCAGTTGGCGGTACAACGCCGGTGCCCGGCGCTTGACCTTGAGCCCGCCCGGCAGGATGCCTTCATGCTGGCAACCGGCTTCGACGCAGTCCTGCATCACCTGCCAGATGCGCAGCAGCCCGGCACGGGTTTCCGCCTCGGGGCGCCAGGCCGCCTCGTTGGCCAGCATTACCTGGCTGATCGACAGGTTTTGCCCGGTGCAATGGCCGAGCAGCTCCTTGGCGGTCTTGAACGGGTAGGTCAGCGGTGTGCTGTCCTCGACGATGCGGTCGTGGCCGGCGGCGTCCTGGTCGACCACGAAACCGCCGCCCACCGAGTAGTACTCGCGGCTGCGGATTTGCAGGCCGGCCTCGTCGAAGGCGCGGAAAATCATGCCGTTGGGGTGGTAGTCCAGCGGCTTGCGAATCATCGCCAGGTGCTGCTTTTCGATGAACGCGATGCTGTGCTCGCCGAGCAGGTTCAGCCGACCGCTGTCGCGGATGGCCTGCAGGCGGGCAGGGATGGTGTCGGTGTCGATGACATCGGGGTGTTCGCCTTCAAGGCCCAGCAGCACGGCCTTGTCGCTGCCGTGGCCCTTGCCGGTGGCGCCGAGCGAGCCGTACAGCTCGGCCTTGACGCTGACCGTGCGGGCGAGCATGCCATCACGGCGCAGCCCTTCGGCGAAGCGCGCGGCGGCGCGCATCGGGCCGACCGTGTGCGAGCTGGAGGGGCCGATGCCGATCTTGAACAGGTCGAAGACGCTCAAAGACATGGTGACCTCCTGCCAGGTTGATTGGGCGGACGGTGAACCCTGTGGGAGCGGGTTTACCCGCGAATGCGGCGGTAGAGCCACCATCGCATTCGCGGGTAAACCCGCTCCCACAGGCCGCCAACCAAGCCAGGTGGCGGGGGAAGGGCTATCAGGCGTCCTGATAGCTCTCGATCGACGGGCAGGCGCACACCAGGTTGCGATCGCCGAACACGTTGTCGACCCGGCCGACCGGTGGCCAGTACTTGCCTTCCACCAGGCTCGGCAGCGGGTACACCGCCTGCTCGCGGCTGTAGCCATGGGCCCATTCGCCAACCAGCTCGGCCGCAGTGTGCGGGGCGTTCTTCAGCGGGTTATCGTCCTTGTCCAGGCTACCGTTCTCGACCGCGCGAATTTCTTCGCGGATCTGGATCATCGCGTCGCAGAAGCGGTCCAGTTCTTCCTTGGACTCGCTTTCGGTCGGTTCGATCATCAGCGTGCCCGCCACCGGGAAGGACATGGTCGGGGCGTGGAAGCCGAAGTCGATCAGGCGCTTGGCCACGTCGTCGACGCTGATGCCGCTGGTGTCCTTCAGTGGGCGCAGGTCGAGGATGCACTCGTGGGCCACCAGGCCATTGCCGCCGGTATACAGAACAGGATAGTGCTCTTCCAGGCGACGGGCGATGTAGTTGGCGTTGAGGATCGCCATCTGCGAGGCACGCTTGAGACCGGCACCGCCCATCATGCGGATGTACATCCAGGTGATCGGCAGGATGCTGGCGCTGCCGAACGGCGCGGCGCAAACCGCGCCCTCGGTGTTTTCCAGCTGCGCGTGGCCGGGCAGGAACGGCGCCAGGTGCGACTTGACGCCGATCGGGCCGACGCCCGGGCCGCCACCGCCGTGCGGGATGCAGAAGGTCTTGTGCAGGTTCAGGTGAGATACGTCGCCGCCGAACTTGCCCGGGGCGCACAGGCCGACCATGGCGTTCATGTTGGCGCCGTCGATGTACACCTGGCCACCGTTGTCGTGGATGATCGCGCAGATTTCGCCGATCGCTTCCTCGAACACGCCGTGGGTCGACGGGTAGGTGATCATGATCGCGGCCAGGCGCTCGCGGTGCTCGATGGCCTTGGCGCGCAGGTCCTCGACATCGACGTTGCCGCGGGCATCACAGGCGGTGACCACCACGCGCATGCCGGCCATGTGCGCGGTTGCCGGGTTGGTGCCGTGGGCCGACGACGGGATCAGGCAGATGTCGCGGTGGCCTTCGCCACGGCTGCGGTGGTAGGCGCGGATGGCCAGCAGGCCTGCGTACTCGCCCTGGGAGCCGGCGTTGGGCTGCAGCGACACGGCGTCATAGCCGGTGGCGGCGCAGAGCATGGCTTCCAGCTCGGTGGTCATCTGCAGGTAGCCCTGGCTCTGCTCGGCCGGGGCGAACGGGTGCAGGTTGCCGAACTCGGCCCAGGTGACCGGGATCATTTCGCTGGCGGCGTTCAGCTTCATGGTGCACGAGCCCAGCGGGATCATGCTGCGGTCCAGCGCCAGGTCCTTGTCGGCCAGGCGGCGCAGGTAGCGCATCAGCTCGGTTTCGCTGTGGTAGCGGTTGAATACCGGGTGGGCGAGGATGGCCGACTGGCGCAGCAGGGCGGCAGGCAGCAGCGAGCCGGTGCTGGCGGCCAGGGCGTTGAAGTCCGGCTGGGCCTGGTCGCCACCGATCAGCTGCCACAGGGCCTCGACATCGGCCTGGCTACTGGTTTCGTCCAGCGACAGGCCCACGTGGGCGGCGTCGATCTGGCGCAGGTTGATGCCCTGGGCGCGCGCCCTGTCATGCAGGCTGGCAGTGGCACTGCCGGTGGCCAGGGTCAGGGTGTCGAAGGCGCTGGCGCCCACCACCTTCACGCCCAGCGTCTTCAGGCCGGCGGCCAGGATCGCGGTCAGGGCATGGGTACGTTCGGCGATGCGCTTGAGGCCGGCCGGGCCGTGGTATACGGCGAACATGCTGGCGATGTTGGCCAGCAGCACCTGGGCGGTGCAGATGTTGCTGGTGGCCTTTTCGCGGCGGATGTGCTGCTCGCGGGTCTGCATGGCCAGGCGCAGGGCGGTCTTGCCGAAGCGGTCGATCGACACGCCGACCAGGCGGCCCGGCATGTCGCGCTTGAACGCGTCACGGGTGGAGAAGTAGGCCGCGTGCGGGCCACCGAAGCCCAGTGGCACGCCGAAGCGCTGGGCGCTGCCGATGGCCACGTCGGCGCCGAACTCGCCCGGCGGGGTCAGCAGGGTCAGGGCCAGCAGGTCGGCGGCCACGGCGACCAGGGCGTTGGCGGCGTGGAAGCGCTCGACCACTTCGCGGTAGTCGAACACTTCACCGTTGCTGGCCGGGTACTGCAGCAGGGCGCCGAAGAAGGCGCTGACATCGCCCAGCTCGCGCTCGTCGCCGACCACGATCTCGATGCCCAGCGGCTCGGCACGGGTGCGCAGCACGTCGAGGGTTTGCGGGTGGCAGTGCACGGAGGCGAAGAAGGCGTGGCTGGCCTTGTTCTTCGACAGGCGCTTGCAGAAGGTCATGGCCTCAGCCGCAGCGGTGGCTTCGTCGAGCAGGGAGGCGTTGGCGATCGGCAGGCCGGTCAGGTCGCTGATCAGGGTCTGGAAGTTCAGCAGCGCTTCCAGGCGGCCTTGGGAGATTTCTGGCTGGTACGGGGTATAGGCGGTGTACCAGGCCGGGTTTTCCAGCAGGTTGCGCAGGATCGGCGCCGGAGTGTGGGTGTTGTAGTAGCCCTGGCCGATGTAGCTCTTGAACAGCTGGTTCTTGCCGGCGATGGCTTTGAGCGCGGCAAGCGCGTCGGCTTCGCTCTGGCCGTCGTGCGAGCCGAGCACGCTGGTGCCTTTGATGCTGTCGGGAATGACCGCGGCGGTCATGGCTTCCAGCGAGTCGAAGCCGAGGGCGGCCAGCATGGCCTGCTCGTCAGCGGCGCGCGGGCCGATGTGGCGGGCTATGAATTCGTTGGCGGTGCCGAGGTTGATGGTCATGGCGGGGTTCCTCAGGCGTCGTCGTTGGCTTTGATCAGGCGGTCGTAGGCGTCCTGGTCGAGCAGGGCGGCCACGGCGCTGGCGTCGGCGGGAATGAAGCGGAAGAACCAGCCTTCGCCCATCGGGTCTTCGTTGACCAGTTCCGGGCTGTCTTCGAGCTGGTCGTTGATCTGGACCACTTCGCCGGTCAGGGGCATGTACACACCGCTGGCGGCCTTGACCGACTCGACGGTGGACGCTTCGCTGCCTTTCTCATACTGCTGCAACTCTGGCAGTTGCACGAAAACCACATCGCCAAGGGCGTTCTGGGCGTAGGCGGTGATGCCCACGGTGACGCTGCCATCGGCTTCGACGCGCAGCCATTCGTGATCTTCAGTGAAACGCAACTCGCTCATGGGGAATCCTCGGGAAGCAGGGCGTTAGGCGCAGTGGCTCCGCGCTCTTGGGGTTGGGATTCCCTTAGCAAAAATGCGGCCAATCGTTAAAAATCGTTATAAATCAATATGTTAGTTATTTTGCGTAATCATTTTGTCATTCTTGTGGAATGAAAACGCTACAGCGGGTGGGGGATGGAAAAGGGTTTGGGGATCAAACCCTTGCACAGCCGTATCCGAATGGATGTGTATCGATTTGAATACGCTGTATTTAAATCAATACGACCCTGGCTGCAGGGCGCGAGTTTCAGCCGCCAGCCCTTCAGGCAGCCCTTTTTGCGATGCCCGGTCTACGTAGTTCTACGTAGATCGCGCCCGTAGTACTGCGAATTTTCTTGTGGACCCAGGATGGCGAAAGTGTCGCCGTCCTTATCCGGACACATACAACAACAAAAGCCGTCGCAGGTTTACCACCCGCGACAGGAGAAAATTCGATGACCACACTGGCTACCCGAATTGCCTGGTTTGCCGTTGCCTTGCTTGGTGCATTTGCGCTGGGCACGCTTGCCCTACGCAGGGGCGAAGCCATCAACGCCCTCTGGATCGTGACCGCAGCAGTTGCCATCTACCTCATTGCCTACCGTTACTACAGCCTGTTCATCGCCAACAAAGTGATGCAACTGGACGCCGCACGCGCCACGCCCGCCGTACTCAACAACGACGGCCTGGACTACGTACCGACCAACAAGCACATTCTCTTCGGGCACCACTTTGCTGCCATTGCCGGCGCGGGCCCTCTGGTTGGCCCGGTGCTCGCAGCACAAATGGGCTACCTGCCCGGCACGCTCTGGCTGATCGCCGGTGTGGTCCTGGCGGGTGCTGTCCAGGACTTCATGGTGCTGTTCATCTCCACCCGTCGCAATGGTCGCTCCCTGGGCGAACTGGTACGCGAAGAGATGGGCTCCATCCCCGGTACCATCGCCTTGTTCGGTGCCTTCCTGATCATGATCATCATCCTCGCGGTGTTGTCGCTGATCGTGGTCAAGGCGCTGGCGGAGAGCCCCTGGGGCATGTTCACGGTAATGGCCACGTTGCCGATTGCAGTGTTCATGGGCGTCTACATGCGCTACCTGCGCCCAGGGCGTATCGGTGAGATCTCCGTGATCGGCGTGGTCCTGCTGCTGGCGTCCATCTGGTGCGGTGGCCTGGTCGCCGCCGACCCAGTCTGGGGGCCTGCGTTCACCTTCACCGGGTTGCAGATTACCTGGATGCTCATCGGCTATGGCTTCGTTGCCGCGGTACTGCCCGTATGGCTGATCCTGGCGCCACGGGACTACCTTTCGACCTTCCTCAAGATCGGGACCATCGTCGCCCTGGCAATCGGCATCCTGGTCATCGCCCCCGACCTGAAAATGCCAGCCGTTACCCACTTCATCGATGGCACGGGCCCGGTCTGGAAGGGCGCCCTGTTCCCCTTCCTGTTCATTACCGTGGCTTGCGGCGCGGTGTCTGGCTTCCACGCGTTGATCAGCTCGGGTACCACACCCAAGCTGTTGGCCAATGAAAGTCATGCCCGTTACATCGGCTACGGCGCGATGCTGATGGAGTCCTTTGTCGCGATCATGGCCATTGTCGCGGCATCGGTCATCGAACCTGGGATCTACTTCGCCATGAACAGCCCGGCCGCCGTGGTGGGTGGCGATGTCGCGACCGTGGCGGCTACCGTGAGCAGCTGGGGCTTCACCATAACGCCGGAGATCCTGCAACAGACTGCCGCCGACATTGGCGAGCACACCATCCTGGCTCGCGCCGGTGGAGCGCCGACCTTGGCCGTGGGGATTGCCCAGATCCTCCACCAGGCGCTGCCAGGTGAGAACACCATGGCGTTCTGGTACCACTTTGCAATTCTCTTCGAGGCACTGTTCATCCTCACTGCCGTCGATGCCGGCACCCGTGCGGGGCGCTTCATGCTGCAGGACCTGCTCGGCAATTTCGTGCCGGCACTGAAGAAGACCGACTCCTGGACGGCGAACCTGATCGCTACCGCAGGTTGCGTGGCCATGTGGGGCTGGCTGCTGTACCAAGGGGTGATCGACCCGCTGGGTGGCATCAACACCCTGTGGCCGCTGTTCGGCATCTCCAACCAGATGCTGGCCGGGATCGCGCTCATGCTCGGCTGTGTGGTGCTTATCCGCATGAAGCGTCAGCGATACGTCTGGGTTACCTTGATTCCAGCCGTCTGGCTGCTGATCTGCACCACTACGGCTGGTCTCATCAAGCTGCTGGACAAGGACCCCTCGATGGGCTTCCTGGCGCTTGCCAAGAAGTACAGTGATGCTGCCGCTGCAGGCCAGGTACTGGCGCCTGCGAAGGATCTGATGCAAATGCAGCACGTAGTGTTCAATGCCTATACCAACGCGACGCTGACAGCACTGTTCCTGTTGGTGGTCCTGAGCATTCTTTGTTTTGCCGTGAAGGTTGGGCGCCGTGCCTGGGTCATGCCCGAGCGCACCGACAAGGAATCACCGTTCCAGCCACAGCCGGACGCCTGAGGGGGCGCCCGGAATGTTCAATGACCTGAGCAAGATGGGTAAGTACCTGGGGCAAGCCGCCCGGATGCTGGTCGGCATGCCAGACTACGACGCCTATGTGGAGCACATGCAGCTCAAGCACCCGGAAAAACCGCTGATGTCCTACGAGGCGTTTTTCCGGGAGCGACAGGAGGCACGTTACGGTGGTGGGAAGGGACGCCCTGTTCGTTGCTGCTGAGCAAGCCCAGGCAGGCGCAACGTTCATCGTGGTGCTCTCGCATTGGAGGGCCGGCAGCAGGCATAGTGCTGCTGCCGGCCCGCTCCTGCATTGGAAATGACCATGCAACTCAAGCACAAGATCGTCACCCTCAGTGTGCTTCCACTCATCCTTTCGGTCCTGTTCATCTGTGTCCTCGTGTTTGCCCAGAGCCGCAAGCTGGAGGAGGAACAGGCACGCCTGGTTGAAAGCAGCATCATGGCAGCAAAGAAGGCCGAGTTGAAAAACTACCTGGGCCTGGCGATGAGCCTCATCGCGCCGTTGTATGAAGGCAGCACCGATGATGAAGCAACTCGGCAGCGTGCACTGGAGATCCTGTCCCAAGCCAACTTCGGCCTCGACGGCTACTTCTTCGTGTACGACCAGCAGGGCAAGAACCTGATGCACCCGAGGCAGTCCGAGCTGGTTGGCAAGCAACTCATTGCGCTGACCGACAAGAACGGGCTGCCGGTCATCCAGGCGCTACTCAAGAGCGCCAGGGAGGGTGATGGATACCAGCTGTACGACTGGCAGAAGCCTTCTTCCGGGCAGATTACCGGGAAACTGTCTTATGTCGTGATGCTGGACCGTTGGGGCTGGATGCTTGGCACAGGCATATACATCGACGATGTGGAGGTGGCGACCCGCAAGTCCCGGCAAGAAGTCGCTACCGGGGTACTGACCACGGTTCTGGCGATCGCCTCGTTCTCGTTGATTGCCGTACTGGTGATTTTTACCGGTGGCCTGATGCTGAACGTCAGTGAACATCGCCTGGCGGACCGAAAGCTTTCCACGCTCAACCAGCGGATCGTGAACCTGCAGGAGGAGGAGCGCTCGCGGGTTTCGCGTGAACTGCATGACGGGATCAGCCAGGAGCTGGTGTCGATCAAGTTCCAGTATGAGCTGGCCGCTATCGAACTGGCCAACGGCCGAAGCGAGGGCCTGGAGAACCTGCGCAAAGGTACTTGCAGACTTGGCGCGGCGATCGGTGAGATACGCCGCATTTCCCATGATCTGCGCCCCTCGCTTCTGGACACGTTGGGGTTGTCGCCTGCCATTGAGCAACATGTCAGTGAGTTCGAGCAACGTACTTCGATTCACACTCAGTATGAATGTGGAATGGATGCGGCGGACATCGATACCAGCCTCAGGTTGACGCTGTTCCGCATCATTCAAGAGGCCCTGGCGAACGTGGAACGTCATGCCAAAGCCACTGCAGCGATCGTTTCCGTCACGCAACAGCAGGGCATGATCGTGTTGCGTGTCGAGGACAACGGGGTAGGGTTCGACACCCGCGCAGCAGACGAATGCCACGGTATCGGCCTGAGGAACATTCGCGAACGAGTGGAGCACCACTCGGGTAGCGTCAACATTGCATCCTCTTACGGCCGTACCGAACTACAGGTGCAGATACCGGTTACGATCAGCTGAGCAGCTTTGCCACTCCAAACCTCGAGGCCCCCATGAGCGCAACCCATCCGGTCAGAATCGCCCTGGTCGACGACCACGTCCTTGTGCGTGATGGCGTCAAGGCTCTGCTGTGCGCGATCCCGCATTTCGAGGTGGTCGGCCAGGCCGAGTCAGCGGCCCAGGCAATCGAGCTGGTAGCAAGCACTGAACTGGACATCCTCCTGGTCGATGTAGGGCTTCAGGACATGAATGGGTTGGAGCTCACGCGCAAGCTGCGCGAGCTCTACCCGGATATCAGGATCCTCATGCTGAGCATGTACGACAACCAGGAGTACGTGCGCACTTCCATCAGTTCCGGAGCGCTAGGTTACGTGCTGAAGAACGCGCCCTCCGCAGAGCTTATCGCGGCCATCGAGGCCATCGCTGCGGGAGGACGCTTCTACAGCTCGGAAATCACTCGCAAGCTCGCCGGGAGCAACCGGGACGAGCACGAGCTGACACCCCGTGAACTGCAAGTGCTGTCAATGATCGCCAAGGGGCACAACAACAAGAAAATGGCCCGAGAGCTGGATATCAGTGTTCGAACAGTCGAAACCTACCGGCTTAGCATCAGGCGCAAGCTCAACATCGATACGCCTGCGGCACTGGTGAAATACGCCCTGGAACATGGCCTGACCTCGATCTAGGCAAACCAGGGCAGCGCCAGATACAGCTTGATGACGATGACATTGATGATGTCGATGAAGAACGCCCCCACCATCGGCACCACCAGGAAGGCAATGCGCGAGGCTCCGTAGCGCTGGGTCACCGCTTGCATGTTGGCGATTGCCGTAGGCGTTGCGCCCAGGCCGAAACCACAGTGCCCGGCAGCCAGTACCGCTGCATCATAGTTGCGGCCCATGACCCGGAACGTGACGAATATCGCGAACAGTGCCATGACCAATGTCTGTGCGGCGAGCAATGCAAAGAACGGTAATGCCAGCGCTGAAAGGTCCCACAACTTGAGCGACATCAAGGCAATGGCCAGGAATAACGACAAGCTCACATTGCCCAATACCGAGACTTCCCGCTCGAAGACTTGATAAAAGCCGAGCGCCGAAAGGCCGTTTCGCAACACCACGCCCACGAACAACACGCAAACGAACGTTGGCAGTTCAAACGCAGTGCCTTTCAGCAAACCGTTAAGTAACGAGCCCGCCAGCAAACTGACAGCGATCAGCGCCAGTGTTTCGATAAATGAAAACGGTGTAATCAGGCGCTCCTTGTCCGGTTGTTCGAAACCTTTGGGCAGTTGTGGTGCTGCTTCTTCGATACCAGGTGTCGTTACCCGCTTGATCAGCAACCGGGCGACCGGACCACCAATCAGGCCACCCAGTACCAGGCCGAAGGTAGCTGATGCCATTGCCAGTTCGGAGGCCGACGCCAGGCCAAACTTTTCGGTGAAAGTGGCCCCCCACGCAGCGCCTGTACCGTGGCCGCCGGACAAGGTGATGGAGCCAGCCAGCAGACCCATCAGCGGGTCGAGCCCCAGTGCCGTTGCCAGGCCGATGCCCATGGCGTTCTGGACCAGCAGCAAGCCGGTTACCACCAGCAGGAACACGGTCACCACGCGGCCACCTTTTTTCAGGCTGGCGAAGTCTGCACTCAAGCCGATGGTAGCGAAGAATGCCAGCATCAGAGGGGTTTGCAGTGAAGTATCGAATTGCACGTGGATATCGAAACTGCGCAACGCCAGGAACGCCAAGGCCACTACCAGGCCGCCAGCGACAGGTTCCGGAATATTGTAAGTGCGCAAGAAACCAATACGCGCGACCAGGCCGCGTCCCAATAACAGTACCAAAGAGGCGGCTACAAGCGTCCCGTAAAAATCGAGTTCAAACATCAGGTGCTCTCGTTATATCCAGTAGCGGACCACTTCCCGCTATGGGGCGGACAAGTGGGGTGACAGGTGGGAATACACTGTCACCATTCTACGAGGCATCCGTGGGAGAGTATCTTTCACTGGCGTAGGAAAAGCCTGAATAACAACCGGATTATTACAATAACTATCAGGGGCCGCTTTGCGGCCCATCGCAGGCAAGCCAGCTCCCACAATTACCGTGACAACCTCGAGAGCAACGCCGTACCTATGGGAGCTGGCTTGCCTGCGATGGGCTGCGTAGCAGCCCCGTTGACGCTATCTGGCAGGTATCAGGCTTTGCCCGGTATTCCATATTTGCGCAGGCGCTGCGCAATGGCGGTATGTGAAGTTTGCAAGCGCCCGGCCAGTTGCCGCGTCGATGGGTAGCTGGCGTACAGGCGTTGCAGCAGCTCGCGCTCGAAATCGCCCACGGCCTGTTCCAGGCTGGCCACTTCGCCGTCCAGGCCACGGGCCACCGAGGTGCCGGCGATGTCCAGGTCACCGATATCCACCAGGTTGCCCTCGCAGATGGCTGCGGCGCGGAATATCACGTTCTGCAGCTGGCGCACATTGCCCGGCCAAGGGTTGGCCAGCAGTGCCGAATGGGTGGCCGGGGTCAGCCGGCACGGTGGGCGCTGGATCTGCGTGCAGGCCTGCTGCATGAAGAAATGCGCCAGCATCAGGATGTCCTGGCCACGGTCCCGCAGCGGTGGCACTTGCAGGTTGAGCACGTTCAGGCGGTAGAACAGGTCTTCGCGGAAGCTGCCTTCGGCGACCATGCGCTCCAGGTCGCGGTGGGTGGCGCTGATGATGCGTACATCCACCTTCACTTCGCGGTCGCCACCCACCCGGCGGAAGCTGCCATCGCTGAGAAAACGCAGCAGCTTGGCCTGCAGGTATGGCGACATCTCGCCGATTTCATCGAGAAATACCGTGCCCTGGTTGGCCAGCTCCATCAGCCCGGGCTTGCCGCCCCGTTGCGCGCCGGTGAAGGCGCCGGGGGCGTAGCCGAACAGTTCGCTCTCGGCCAGGCTCTCGGGCAGCGCGGCGCAGTTCAGGGCCAGGAATGGCGCCGCGTGGCGGCTGCTGATGGCGTGGCAGGCGCGGGCTACCAGCTCTTTGCCGGTGCCGGTTTCGCCATGCACCAGCAGCGGTGCATCGAGCGCCGCCACGCGCAAGGCGCGGGCCTTGAGGGTGCGGATGGCCGGTGACTCGCCGAGCAGGGCATCGAAGCCTTCGGCATGGTCGTGGTGCATGGCCGACAGGCGTTCGCCCATGCGCGTGGGTGGGTACAGCGTCAGCAGGCCACCGGCGTTGGTGATCGGCATGGCATCCAGCAGCAGGCTCTGGCCGTTGAGCTGCATCTCGCGCATGGGCAGGTGGAAGTTGTTGTCCAGCAGGGCCTGCAGCAGTGCCGGGTCGCCGAACAGTTCACCCACCGAGCGCCCGGCCGATTCGCGGCCGCACAGCTCGATCAGCGCCGGGTTGGCCAGCAGCACCTTGCCGGCACTGTCCACGGCCAGCACCGGGTCGCTCATCGCCGCCAGCAGGGCATCGAGCTGCAGGTGCCGGCGTTGGCCAGGGAGGATGTCGACCACGTCCACCGATTGCACGCCATGTACCTCGAACAGCGCGTCGTGCAGTTCTTCGAGCACGGCGGGGCTGAGGGTAGGGGCGTCGATGTAGACGTTCGGCGGGACCATCTCCACGGCGTCCAGGTTGAGGTTGCGGGCACCGAGCAGGGCGAGGACTTCCTGGGTGATGCCGACGCGGTCGATGAAGCTGACGTGGATGCGCATGGGGAGGGTGCGGTTGTGGCTGGGGGAGGGCGGTAGTATGCCTCAACATCGCCGGGGCCGCTTTGCGGCCCTATCGCGACGCAAGGCCGCTCCTACAGGTACAGCGCCACACCCTGTAGGAGCGGCCTTGTGTCGCGATGGGCTGCAAAGCAGCCCTCGGTTCTTGAAATCACTCCAGATGTTCAGGCTTGATCGGATCGCCCGATTTCACATCCAGCTTTTCGCGAATGTCCGCGAACATATGGTCATAAAGCTTGTGCGGCGAACTCAGGCTCTCGAATTTCTTCGGTGGCGTCAGGTATGACTGCGCCTTGCGGGTCAGCAGCATGAGGAAGCTGGGCAACACTTGGTCCTTGGCCAGGAAGAACTTTTCTTCCACTTGCTTGCCTTCGATGCTGCCATGCATCTTGAACTGGATGCCTCTGCCTTCCTTGGGGTCCGACACTGCCTCGTATTCGATGTTCAGGTCATAGCTGTGGTCGTTCTGGTTCAGCGCGGTGCGCTCGATGTGTACATGACCGGGCTGGTACTGGGCCATGGCAAGCTCCTTTGGAAGGTCGAAAATGGCGGGCGCTGGCGCCCGCCTACTGCATTCAACGGTAGCTGATCCCCGGCTTCGCGGTGGAAACCCGCGTGCCGGCGGTGCCTTTGACGATGTCTTCGATGTTCTCCAGCGAACTGATCACTGCCACTTTGCCGGTGTTGCGGGCAAAGTCGCAGGCCGCCTGCACCTTCGGCCCCATGGAGCCGGCGGCGAAGCCGAGGCGTTCGAGCTCGTCGGGGTGGGCCTGGGCAATGGCCTTTTGCGTGGGCTTGCCCCAGTCAACATACGCCGCATCGACGTCGGTGGCGATTATCAGAAGGTCGGCGTCCAGCTGCTCTGCCAGCAGGGCCGAGCACAGGTCCTTGTCGATCACCGCCTCGATGCCCTTGAGCTTGCGGTTCTCGTCGTACATGGTGGGGATGCCACCGCCGCCGGCGCAGATCACGATGCTGCTCTTTTCCAGCAGCCACTTGATCGGGCGGATCTCGAAGATGCGCTTGGGTTTCGGGCTGGCCACCACACGGCGGTACTTGTCGCCGTCGGCCTTGACCACCCAACCCTTTTCCTTGGCCAGGCGCTCGGCCTCTTCCTTGCCATAGACCGGGCCGATGAACTTGGTCGGGTCCTTGAAGGCGGGGTCGTTGGCGTCCACTTCGACCTGGGTCAGCAAGGTGGCGAACGGCACCTCGAAGGCCAGCAGGTTGCCCAGCTCCTGTTCGATCATGTAGCCGATCATGCCCTCGGTCTCGGCACCCAGCACGTCCAGCGGGTAGGCCTCGTCGGGCTTGTAGGACAGGCCCTGCAGCGACAGCAGGCCAACTTGCGGGCCGTTGCCGTGGGCGATGACCAGCTCGTTGCCTGGGTGGATCTTGGCGATCTGTTCGGTGGCGGTGCGGATATTGGCGCGCTGGTTGTCAGCGGTCATGGGCTCGCCGCGACGCAGCAGGGCGTTGCCGCCCAATGCAACAACGATACGCATGGGGAATGTCCTTTAACGAAAGAAGGGAGCGCTGCTCTCGACCGGTATCGCCGCCCCCTTGTGGGAGCGGGTTTACCCGCGAAAGCGTCAGCCCATGCAACACGGCTGGTGCTACTGACGCATTCGCGGGTAAACCCGCTCCCACAGGGATTCGGGTTGCCCGGCTTGCCGAGTCAGCCTTTACAGGTCTGCCAGTGTCGACACCAGGATCGCCTTGATCGTGTGCATGCGGTTTTCCGCCTGCTCGAAGGCGATGCAGGCCGGCGACTCGAAGACGTCGTCGGTCACTTCGATACCGTTGGCCAGGTCCGGGTACTGTTCGGCGATCTGCTTGCCTACCTTGGTTTCGGAGTTGTGGAACGCCGGCAGGCAGTGCATGAACTTGGTCCGCGGGTTGCCGGTGGATTTCATCAGCTGTGCATTCACCTGATACGGCTTGAGCAGCTTGATGCGCTCACCCCAGGCTTCGATCGGCTCACCCATCGATACCCACACGTCGGTGTGCACGAAGTCCACACCCTTGACCGCGGCAACCGGGTCTTCGGTGAGGGTGATGCGCGCGCCGCTTTCCTCGGCGTACTTGCGGCAACGCTCGACCAGGTCGTCATGCGGCCACAGCGCCTTGGGCGCGGCGATGCGCACGTCCATGCCGAGCTTGGCGCCAATCAGCAGCAGCGAGTTGCCCATGTTGTTGCGGGCGTCGCCCAGGTAGGCGTAGCTGATGTCGTGCAGCGGCTTGTCGCTGTGCTCACGCATGGTCAGCACGTCGGCGATCATCTGGGTGGGGTGGTATTCGTCGGTCAGGCCGTTGAACACCGGAACACCGGCGAACTTGGCCAGTTCTTCGACGATTTCCTGCTTGAAGCCACGGTACTCGATGGCGTCGTACATGCGCCCGAGCACGCGGGCGGTGTCCTTCATGCTTTCCTTGTGGCCGATCTGCGAGGAGGTCGGGTCGATGTAGGTGACATTGGCGCCCTGGTCATAGGCGGCCACTTCGAAGGCGCAGCGGGTGCGGGTAGAGGTTTTTTCGAAGATCAGCGCGATGTTGTTGCCTTTCAGGTGCTGCTGCTCGGTGCCGGTGTACTTGGCGCGCTTGAGGTCGCGGGACAGGTCCAGCAGGTAGCGCAGCTCGCGGGTGCTGTGGTGTTCCAGGCTGAGCAGGTTGCGGTTGTGAATATTGAACGCCATGACTTTTCTCCTTGAGTTTGGTGAGCACACCGGCCGCCGCTTTGTGAGGGCGGCCGGGGGTAATGGTCGTTAGTAGTCGATCGGGTCGCGCACGATCGGGCAGGTCATGCAGTGGCCGCCGCCACGGCCCCGGCCCAGTTCGCCGGCGCTGATGGTGATGACTTCGATCCCGGCCTTGCGCAGCAGGGTATTGGTGTAGGTGTTGCGGTCGTAGCCGATGACCACGCCCGGCTCGATGGCCACCACGTTGTTGCCGTCATCCCACTGTTCGCGCTCGGCGGCGAAGCTGTTGCCACCGGTCTCCACCACGCGCAGCTTGACCCCAAGCTGCTCGCCCACCACTTCGATGAACGACTTGTTGATGCGGCGCACGTCCATGCCGTAAGGCTTGCTTTCGTCCGGACGGATGATGAACGGCACGATCTCTTTCACCACTTCCGGGAAGACCGTGACCAAGTCGCGGTCGCAGAAGCTGAACACGGTATCCAGGTGCATGGCGGCGCGCGATTTCGGCAGGCCTGCGACGATCACTTCCTTGACGGCGCCCTTGGCGAACAGGTTCTGCGCGAGCTGGCCGATAGCCTGGCGCGAGGTACGCTCGCCCATGCCGATCAGCACGATGCCCTTGCCGATCGGCATGACATCGCCGCCCTCGAGGGTGGACTGGCCATGTTCCTTGTCCGGGTCGCCATACCACACCTGGAAGTCGGCGTTGGTGAACTGTGGGTGGAACTTGTAGATGGCGGTAGTCAGCAGGGTTTCCTGGCGTCGCGCCGGCCAGTACATCGGGTTGAGCGTGACGCCGCCGTAGATCCAGCAGGTGGTGTCGCGGGTGAACTGGGTGTTGGGCAGCGGTGGCAGGATGAAGCTGGAGTGGCCCAGGTAGTCGTTGTACATCTTGACCACCTCGGCACCTTCGCTCTGCGGCAGGTCCTGCCCGGCGACGCCGCCGATCAGGAACTCGGCCAGGTGGCGGGGCTCGAGGCCTTCGAGCCAGCTGCGCACTTCATTGGTCAGGCCCACGCCGACGGTATCGGGGGTGATCTTGCGATCGAGGATCCACTTCAGTGCTTCGGGTTGCTGGACGATGTCGGTCAGCAGGTTGTGCATCTCCAGCACATCCACGCCACGTTCGCGCATCTTGGTGACAAAGTCGAAATGGTCTCGCTTGGCCTGGTCGACCCAGATCACGTCGTCGAACAGCAGCTCGTCACAGTTGCTCGGCGTCAGGCGCTTGTGCGCCAGGCCCGGCGAGCAAACCATGACCTTGCGCAGTTTGCCGGCTTCGGAGTGGACACCGTACTTCTGTTTTTCAGCGGACATGATTTCATTCCTCCAGTTGAACGAAGACGTGGGTCAAAGAGTCAGGAAGCCGTCGTACAGGCCAAAGGCTGCCACCAAGGCGCCGATGACCACGGCTGCGAAGATCAGTTTTTCCACGTTGGTGAAGACAGGTTGGCCAACCTCACGCTTGGCCTTGGCGAACAGGATTGCGCCAGGTGCGTAGAGCAGGGCCGAGAGCAGCAGGTATTTCACGCCACCGGCGTACAGCAGCCAGACGGCGTACAACAGGGCGATACCACCGATCACCAGGTCCTTCTGCCGTTCGGCCAGGGCCTGCTCGTAGGTTTCGCTACGCACTGCCAGCAGCACGGCATAGGCTGCCGACCACAGGTAGGGCACCAGGATCATCGATGTGGCCAGGTAGATCAGCGACAGGTAGGTGCTGTTGGAGAACAGCGTGATCACCAGGAAGATCTGCACCATGGCGTTGGTCAGCCACAGGGCGTTGGCCGGTACCTGGTTGGCGTTCTCGCGGCGCAGGAACTCCGGCATGGTGTGGTCCTTGGCGGCGGCGAACATGATCTCGGCGCACAGCAGCACCCACGACAGCAGGGCCCCGAGCAGCGAGATGATCAGGCCGACGCTGATCAGCACCGCGCCCCAGTGGCCGACCACATGCTCCAGCACGGCAGCCATCGACGGGTTCTGCAGCTTGGCCAGTTCCGGTTGGGTCATGATGCCCAGCGACAGTACGTTGACGAGCACCAGGAACAGCAGCACGGTGACGAAGCCGATGACCGTGGCCTTGCCCACGTCAGAGCGTTTTTCCGCCCGCGACGAGAAGATGCTCGCACCCTCGATGCCGATGAACACCCACACGGTGACCAGCATCATGTTGCGCACCTGGTTCATCACGCTGCCAAGCTCTGGTGTGCCCAAGGCCCAGATGTCGGCGGTGAAGATGTCGAGCTTGAAGGCGAACAGGCAGATCAGGGCGAACAGCAGCAGTGGCACCACCTTGGCCACGGTGGTGACCAGGTTGATGAACGCCGCTTCCTTGATACCGCGCAGTACCAGGAAGTGCACGGCCCACAGCAGCACCGACGCGCCGATGATGGCGGCCGGGGTGTTGCCTTCGCCGAAGATCGGGAAGAAGTAGCCCAGGGTGCTGAACAGCAGCACGAAGTAGCCGACGTTGCCCAGCCAGGCACTGATCCAGTAGCCCCAGGCCGAGGAGAAGCCCATGTAGTCGCCGAAACCGGCCTTGGCGTAGGCATACACCCCGCCATCCAGGTCAGGCTTGCGGTTGGCCAGGGTCTGGAACACGAACGCCAGGGTCAGCATGCCGACCGCGGTGATCGCCCAGCCGATCAGCACAGCGCCAACCCCTGCGCTGGCAGCCATGTTTTGCGGCAGCGAGAAGATCCCGCCACCAATCATCGAACCGACCACAAGTGCAACTAACGCGCCGAGCTTTAGTTTTCCGGATGTATCAGACATTTAACAACTCCTGCCAGGAGAAAGTTGACGACAGAGTAAATCCGACGCCGCTGCCATTCGCTGACTTGGGTCAGTTCATGGCGACGTGAAGTAGGAAAATTCCTTCACGAAGCTCCTGGAGAGTGCCGACAACTTATGCTGCAGGGCTTGCACGCTGGCACCTCCATGTCCTTCTAGAGCAAACGCTCTGTTCAGCCTGCGATGCTTGAAGCTAGCCGCTTTTGCCGCTTTCGCAAATTTTTCACAAGAATTTCGAGTTTTATCGGATTCTTTTCTAGTTGCTCGGGAGCTGCTAGTTTTTACTCGAAGGGTGACATAGACAAAGCAGTTATTAGTGCTATAGCTTGATTGATCAGGATCATTATAAGTAACACCATCTATATGGCCCGCATGGCTGTTTCAAGCCCATGACAGCGCGCAAAAAAAAGGAAGGCTCATGAGCGAACCGGGACAGAAGCTGCGCCTGGGCGCGCTGATCGCGTTGGTGGTCGGCTCGATGATTGGTGGCGGGATCTTCTCGCTGCCGCAGAACATGGCGGCGCGTGCCGATGTGGGGGCGGTGCTGATCGGCTGGGGGATCACCGCGGTCGGCATGCTGGCCCTGGCGTTCGTGTTCCAGACCCTCGCCAACCGCAAGCCAGAGCTGGACTCGGGGGTGTACGCCTACGCCAAGGCCGGCTTTGGCGAGTACATGGGCTTTTCCTCGGCCTGGGGCTACTGGATCAGTGCCTGGCTGGGCAACGTCGGCTACTTCGTGCTGCTGTTCAGCACCCTGGGCTTTTATTTCCCTGTGTTCGGTGAGGGCAACACGCCAATTGCCATCGGTTGCGCCTCACTGCTGCTGTGGGCGGTGCATTTCCTGGTGCTGCGCGGTATCAAGGAAGCGGCGTTCATCAACCAGGTGACCACCGTGGCCAAGGTGGTGCCGTTGCTGATTTTCGTGGTGATCGCCGCGTTCGCCTTCCGCGCCGATATCTTCACCCGTGACATCTGGGGCCTGAGCAACCCGCAGTTCGGCAGCGTGCTGGAGCAGGTGCGCAACATGATGTTGGTCACCGTGTTCGTGTTCATCGGCATCGAGGGCGCCAGTGTGTATTCCGGGCGCGCCCAGCGCCGCTCGGATGTGGGCAAGGCCACGGTGATCGGTTTCCTGGGAGTACTGGCGCTGCTGGTGCTGGTCAACGTGCTGTCGCTGGGTGTGATGACCCAGCCGGAACTGGCCGGGTTGCAGAACCCGTCACTGGCCTCGGTGCTGGAGCATATCGTCGGGCCCTGGGGCGCCTTGCTGATCAGTATCGGCCTGGCGATTTCGCTGCTTGGCGCGCTGCTGTCGTGGGCGTTGCTGTGCGCCGAGATCCTCTTTGCCACGGCGCGGGACAAGACCATGCCGCGCTTCCTGGCCAAGGAAAACGCCAACCATGTGCCGGCCAACGCCCTGTGGCTGACCAACTGCATGATCCAGGGCTTCCTGCTGATCACGCTGTTTTCCGCCGGTACCTATACCAGCCTGATCTACCTGGCCTCGTCGATGATTCTGGTGCCATACCTGTGGTCGGCGGCCTACGCCGTGCTGCTGGCGGTGCGTGCAGAAACCTACGACGGGCAGCCGGCCCTGCGCCGCAAGGACCTGCTGGTGGCGCTGGTTGCCCTGGTGTATGCCGTGTGGCTGTTGTACGCCGGCGGGCTCAAGTACCTGTTGCTGTCGGCGCTGCTGTACGCGCCGGGCGTGATCCTGTTCGCCAGGGCCAAGCATGAGCAGGGAAAAACCTTGTTCACCACCTGGGAAAAGCTGATCTTCGCCGCCGTGCTGGCAGGTGCCGCGCTGGCGGCCTATGCCCTGTACTCAGGGCTGCTGAGCTTGTGACGGGGCAGGGCAGGGGGTGTGCTCGGGGCGGGACCAGATCCACAGGTTGCCCAGGGTCATGCCGGCAATGGCCAGGAACACCGGCCAGCGGTGTTCCAGGAACGTCAGCATCAGGCCCGCGCACAGCAGCATGCTGAGGGTCGCGCTGACCTTGGCCCGGCGCTGGATCACCTTGCCATTGCGCCAGTTGTACAGGATTGGCCCGAACAGCCGGTGGTTTTCCAGCCAGGCAGACAAGCGCGGCGAACTGCGCGTGGCCGCCCAGGCGGCCAGCAGGATGAATTCGGTAGTCGGCAGGCCGGGAATGACGATCGCGACCAGGCCCACGCCCAGGCTCACGTAAGCCAGGAGCGCATACAGCAGGCGGGCGAATTTCGAGCGGGCGGGTCGGGTCATGGTCTCACTGCATAAAACGGTTCGGCCACCGGTAGGGTGGCCGGGTACGGCGTGTCAAACCAGCGCGGCATCCGCGGCGTAGGCGTGCTTGAGCAGCTCGGTGAAGCGCTCGAAGGCAGCAACTGCGCCGCGTTCGGCAGCGGCTTCCTCTTCGGCCGACAGGGCCAGGCCATCAAGAATGCGGGTGAACTGCTTCCAGCCTTCGGCACGGCCTCCGGCCGGTTCGCCCAGGTGTCGGGCACCGAAGCTGTCGGACAGTTCCAGGGCCACGGCACGCTTGATCAGAAACGCAGCGCCCAGTTTGGAGCCTTCGGAGACGAAGATCCAGCCCATTGCCTCGCCCAGGCTCGGGTTGCGCAGGGCTCCCGGCACGGCTGGCGGTACCTCTGTGTCGAGGTCGGCGAGGTCCAGGCGGGCCTGTTCGGCGCGGCAGCGCTCCGCCAGGTCGGGGACGATGGCGATCAGTTGCGGGTCGTTGTACAGGGCCTGCAGCTCGGCCTGGAACAGGTACTGGGCGACCACGAAGCGGGCGAAGCTTTCGCGGCTGTCGAAGGGCGCGTGGGCTTTGACCAGGGCATCCAGTTCGGCGTGGGGGGCGTGGGTGATCTGGTTGAGGCGCTGAGAGCGCAGGGCTGGGCGGTCGGTCATGGGGCAGTCCTTGGAAAAGGGGCGTCTAGAGACAAGACGAAACAGCGGGGGTGGGACAGTAAAAAAAGCTGGTATTTGTGCTGGTAGTGCTGGCCTCTTCGCGGGTAAACCCGCTCCCACAGGGACATTACAGCCCCGAGGTCTGCGCAATACCTGTGGGAGCGGGTTTACCCGCGAAGAGGCCGTCACTGACGAAACAAACCTGTCAGCGATAATCCAGGTCAGATATCCCAAACCACATTGATGCCGAAGTTGCGCCCCGGCATGGTCAGGCGGTCGATGTTGGCCGGCTGGGTCACGGCCGCTTCACCCTGGCCGTCGTAGCTGCGTACCGAATCCCACTGCCAGTACTTCTTGTCGGTGAGGTTGTACAGGCCGGCGTTGATGGTCACGTCGTCGGTGATCTTGTAGTAACCGGTCAGGTCCAGCACCCCATAGCCGGGGGTACGGAACTTGGAACTCGAGCCGTCGGGCGAGTAGAAGGTGCTGTCGTCGACGCGGGTCTTGCGCTTGACCAGTGTCCAGCTCAGCAGGCCGCCGTAGTGCTGTTGTTCGTAACCCAGGCCAAACACGCCCTTGAGCGGGTTGACGCTGTTCAGTGGCTCGCCGGTGTCATCGTTGCGGCCATAGGTGTAGGCGATCGAGCCTTGGGTATACAGGCCCTGCGGCGCACCGAAGTGGTCGAGGTTCAGGCGGCCCTTGACCTCGGCACCCTTGATGGTGGCGTGCTTGATGTTGTTGGCCTGGAAAGTCTGCTCCAGGTTGGCGCTTTGTACGGCGTCTTCGTCGATGAAGTCGCGGTACTTGTTGTAGAACACAGCCACGTCGAAGTTGCCGGCGTCGAAGTTGCCACGCAGGCCGGTTTCATAGCTTTTGCTTTTTTCCGGTTCCAGGCCCGGGTTGCCTTCGACGCGGTAGCCTTGCTCGATGTTCTCAAATTTCCCGTACATGGATTTGGCAGTCGGGGTGCGGAAACCTTCGGCGTACTGGCCATACCAAGTGTAGTTGTCGTTGAAGGCGTAGGTCAGGCCTAACTTGGGCGAGACGCGATGCCACTTCTTGTCCGAGTCGTCCTGGGAGGTGGGTGCGGTACCGCTGGACTCCAGGCCACGCAGGAATTCCTCGGTGAACCTGGGCTCCATGCGCGTGTAGTCGTAACGAGCACCAGGCATGAAGGTCCAGTTGTTCCAGCGGATTTCATCCTGCACGAACAAGCTGTAGGTGTTCACGGTCGGGTCCGGGAAGTCGCTGACCAGGGCCTGGCCGTCTGCCGGGCGCTCGGCGCCAGCGGCAGAACAACCTGAACCAACGGCCAGGCAGGTGCCAGTGCCGCTGCGCGAACCGGTGACCTTCTCGTGCTTGAGGGTGGTGCCGTAGGTCAGCAGGTGGTCGGTGGCGCCGAGGCTGAAGGCCTTGTCCAGCTGGGCGTCGAATACCCACTGGCGGTCCTTGTAGGTGGTGTCGCGGGTACGCAGCACCTGACGGCCAGGTGGTGCGTAGACTTCTTCGGTGTGCTGGTCGGTCTTGGCGATCTGATAGTTCAGGCTCCACTTCACATGGTCGGCCACCAGCGAATCCAGGCCGAACTCATGGTTGATGCCAAAGCGTTCGCGGGTGATGGTGTCGTTGCCATTGCGCGCCTTGTAGTAACCCGAGGCACCAAAGCCAGGAATGAACGGCCCGCCCACCGCACTGAGGATGTTCTGGTCGCGGTCATCCTTGTAGCGTTCGTAGGTGAAACCCAGGCGCGCGTCGTCGGCGTAGTTCCAGCCCAGCTTGGCCAGCACGTTTGTGGTGCGCACGTCCATCGGGTTGGCTTCGGTACGGGCCAGGCCGTCACCGCTGTGGCCGCCGTGGGTCTCGGTTTCGTGGCCGTTGCGCTGGCTCAGGTGCAACAGGCCGTCGAAGTCGCCCTGGCGGCCGGCGACGGTGGCGGAGGTCAGCCAGCTTTCGTCGGCCGAGCTGTAGCCGGTCTTCAGGCGGGCGCCTGCGTCCTTGCCGGGCTTGATGATGTCGTCCGGGTCGAGGGTGAAGTAGCTCACCGCGCCGCCGATGGCGTTGCTGCCGTACAGCACCGAAGCCGGGCCGCGGAGGATTTCCACACGCTTGACGATCTCCGGGTCCACGTAGTTGCGCTGGGTCTGGGCGTAGGGGCCGAAGAAGAAGCTGTCGGGGATCGACACCCCATCGACCTGGGTGAGGATGCGCTCGCCGTCGATGCCACGGATGTTGTAGCCGTTCAGGCCGCTGCGCTGGCCGGTGCCGGCTACCGACACGCCCGGTTCGTAGCGCACCAGGTCCTGGATGTTGTTGACGTTCTGCCGGTCCAGTTGCTCGCGGGTCTGCACGCTGACGGTGCTCGGCACCTGGCTGACGTCCTGGGCGCTGCGGGTGGCGCTGACGGTCACCTGCTGCAGGGCAATCACATTGGCGCTGGCCTGGCGTTCGAGCACCACATTGCCGTTGCTGATCTTGCGAAAGCCCAGGCCGGTGCCGTGCAGCAGGCGCTTGAGTGCGGCTTCCGGCGGCAGCGAACCCTGCACCCCTGGCGATGCCACGCCGTCGGCCAGTTCGGCGCTGAAGCCGACCTGCCAGCCGGTGACCTGGCTGAAAGCATTGATGGCCGAAACCAGCGGCTGCTGGCCGATGCTGAAGCGGTAGTCGCCCATGCGCGGGCTGCTGGCCTGTGCCGGCTCGGCGGCCAGTGCCGGCAGGCTGATGGCGCCGCTGGCGAGCAGGGCGAGGCTCAGTAGGGAAAGGCTCAGGAGGGGCAGTTGCCCTCCATGGCGAGGAAGAGTGGAGGGGCGGGTAGGACCTGTGGACATCGGAAGCGCTCCCTGACGCGCGGACTGTTATAGGTGATGGCTGTCCTCGTTTTCAAACGAGAATCAGTTGCATTGGCTATAACGAGACGGGCGGGGTAGCGCGACTGCGTAAAAAAAGTTGGATTGCGGTCTGGCGATCGGTATCGCGATTTCTGTGGGAGCGGGCATGCCCGCGAAACAGGCACCGCGGTGGATGGCACGGGCGTTGCCCGTGTTCGCGGGCACGCCCGCTCCCACAGGGACCGTGTCGGGTTTCAGATTTGCGGATCAGTTCAGGATGACCAGTGCCGGGAACTCATGCAGCTGTGCCGAGGTGATGTGGGCCAGCGCGCGCAGGGTTTCCAGCGGCTGGTCGAGGCGGTAGTTGCCGGTGACCGCCATGTCTTCCAGCTGCGCGTTGCGGTTGATGATCCAGCCCGGGTAGTAGCGCTGCACCTCGGCCAGCACCTGGCTCAGCGGGCAGTTCTCGAACACCAGGCGGCCGTCGACCCAGGCCAGGTCCTTGTGCATGTCGGGGCGCTGGCGCTGGCCGAACCCCTGGGGGCCGACGCTGATGCTGTCGCCGGCACTCAGGCGGATGCGCTGGTCGCGGCCCCCCTGCAGGTCGACATCGCCGCGCTGCACCCGCACCTGTGCCTCGCCGTCGAGGTAGCGCACGGCAAAGTCGGTGTCGCGCACCTGCGCGCGCAATGGCCCGGCCTGCACTTCCAGTGGCAGCAGCGCGCCCTCGGGGACTTGGAAATAGGCCTCGCCTTGTAGCAGGCGGGCGATCTGGCGGCCGTCACGCTGCTCGCTGGCAAATGCCGAATTGGTGTTGAGCAGCACTTTCGCGCCGTCTTCCAGCTGCAGGCGCTGGCGCTCGCCCACCACCGTCAGGTGGTCGGCCTGCAGGCGCATGGGCAGGTTGCCGAGGGTGAACAGCCCGACCAGCAGCAGCGCCGCCGTGGCCAGGGGTTTCCAGTGGCTGCGCAGGCGCCCGCGCCACGAGCGGCGCTGTTGCTGATGCATCTGCACGGCCACCTGGTGCAGCGGTGCGCCGTTCCACAGGGCTTCTGCCTCGACATAGGCCTCGGCATTTTCCGGCGCTGCGCTCAGCCAGGCTTCGAAGGCCTGGGTGTCCTCGGCGTCGGCGCATTGCAGGCGCACCAGCCAGTCCAGCGCCTCGTCCATGGCACGAGCACGGGCGCTGGGCCCGGCGGGTGACGGGCGAGGGGGGCTGTCGGTCACGGTGAATCCTTGAATGGTTTTTTGCGAATGATCAAGGCTGAGGCGGGGCGTGGCAAGGGCTTTGCGTTGCCTCACTTGAGGCGGTCGGCGACACCCATGCAGATCGCCATGATCAGTTTCAGTTCCTTCTGTACCGTGCTGGGCGAAACATTCAGTTGTTCGGCGATTTCCAGGTAGGTGGCGCCATGCAGGCGGCTGAGGATGAAGATGCGCTGCTGGCGTTCGCTCAACTGGTTGAGGCTGATGCTCAGGTGCTTGAGCAACTGCTCGGCATGGGCCGCATCCTCGCTGCTGGTGGCCGGCGCGGCCACGCTGTGCAGGACCTCGTCGGGCACGTCGTCGACCAGCATGCGCGATTGCACCCTGCGTGCGCGCAGGTGGTCGAGGGCCAGGTTGCGTGCGGTCTGGAACACGAACGGTTCGATGTGTTCGATGGGCCGCTCACCGAGGGCGCGGGACACCCGCAGGTAGGTTTCCTGCAGCAGGTCCTCGGCCGTGTTGGGGTTGCCCACCATGCGCTGCAAGGTGCGCAGCAGTGTAAGGCGCTGGACGAGGAAGACAGAGTTGAACCGGGACTGACTCACTGGGGGACCTGGCCGACGAAAGGTTAATGATAATGCTTATCATCCATATCGAAGGTCAAGCCTGGAAATGTTAGGAAAAGGTAAAGATTGTGAGTCCCAGCCTTGCGCGGTCCCATGTAGGAGCGGCCTTGTGTCGCGATGGGCTGCGCAGCAGCCCCAGGATTTTGGCCGTGGCACAGATTGCAGGGGGCTGCTGCGCAGCCCATCGCGACACAAGGCCGCTCCTACAGGGAGCGTGCCGAAGCTCAGCGGGCGCGGCACAACGCCAGACAGTTATCCAGCATGCGGTTGGAGAACCCCCACTCGTTGTCATACCAGGCCAGCACCTTGAGCATGCGCCCGTTGGCCCGGGTATGGTTGGCATCGAAGATCGACGACAGCGGGTTGTGGTTGAAGTCGCAGGAAACCAGCGGCAAGGCGTTGTAGCCCAATACCCTGGAATGCTTGCTGGCCTCGAGGAACAACTGGTTGACCTGCTCGGCCGTGGCCTCGCGCTTGAGGTTGACGGTGAGGTCCACCAGCGACACGTTGATCACCGGCACCCGTACCGCCATGCCGGTAAGCTTGCCGGCCAGCTCCGGCAGCACCAGGCCAACGGCCTCGGCAGCGCCGGTCTTGCTCGGGATCATCGACTGGGTCGCCGAGCGCGCACGGTACGGGTCGCCGTGGTACACATCTGTCAGCACCTGGTCGTTGGTATAGGCATGGATGGTGGTCATCAGGCCCTGTTCGATGCCGAACTCGCGGTGCAACACCTGGGCAATCGGTGCCAGGCAGTTGGTGGTGCAGGAGGCATTGGAAATGATCTGGTGCGAGGCCCGCAGGATGTCATGGTTGACCCCGTACACCACGGTGGCATCGGCGCCTTTGGCCGGTGCCGAGACAATCACCTTGCCAGCTCCCGCAGCCAGGTGTGCGGCGGCCTTGGCGCGCTCGGTGAACAGCCCGGTGCATTCGAACACCACGTCGATCGCCTCGGCCTTCCAGGGCAGTTCGGCCGGGTTGCGGATGGCGCTGACCGCGATACGGTCACCATTGACCGTGAGGCTTTCGTGGTCGGCCTCGACGCTGGCGTCGAAGGTGCCGTGCACGCTGTCGTACTTGAGCAGGTGGGCATTCATGGCGCTGTCGCCCAGGTCGTTGATGGCGACGACCTGCAGGTCCTGGCGGTAGCCTTGGGTATACAGTGCGCGCAGGACGTTGCGCCCGATGCGGCCGAATCCATTGATGGCGATGCGTAGAGTCATGGCAGTACCTCTGGCAGTCCGAGTGAAACCTGTGGCACAAAGGAGCTTCACTGAAACGGTTTTGTTGTTGGAATTACAAGATTATTCACCTGCCGATAGAAAACAAGCCTTTTTAGTGGCAGTATTTTGTTTAAACATACAACGAGTGGTTGGGCGACGTGCCTCCACCGATGCAGCGGGCTCCTCTACCTTGAGCCTAGGCCGCAATCGTTTGGAGGGGAAATGCCCGGTAAACCGCCCTTACAATTAGCCTGGAGTCCAGTACATGCATCCGCGCATCCTTGAGGTCACCCAGCGGCTGGTCGAACGTAGCCGTGCCACCCGCGAACGCTACCTGCAACTGATTCGCGGCGCGGCCAGTGACGGCCCCATGCGTGCCAGCCTGCAGTGCGCCAACTTCGCCCATGGCGTGGCCGGTTGCGGCAGCGACGACAAACAGACCCTGCGCCTGATGAACGCGGCCAACGTGGCCATCGTCTCGGCCTACAACGACATGCTTTCGGCGCACCAGCCGTACCAGCACTTCCCCGAGCAGATCAAGCAGGCCCTGCGCGAGGTCGGCTCGGTCGGCCAGTTCGCCGGTGGCGTGCCGGCCATGTGCGATGGCGTGACTCAGGGCGAGCCAGGCATGGAGCTGGCCATCGCCAGCCGCGAAGTGATCGCCATGTCCACCGCCGTGGCCCTGTCGCACAACATGTTCGACGCCGCGCTGATGCTGGGCATCTGCGACAAGATCGTCCCCGGCCTGATGATGGGGGCGCTGCGCTTCGGCCACCTGCCGACCATCTTCGTTCCGGGCGGGCCGATGGTCTCCGGCATTTCCAACAAGCAGAAGGCCGACGTGCGCCAGCGCTATGCCGAAGGCAAGGCCAGCCGCGAAGAGCTGCTGGAATCGGAGATGAAGTCCTACCACAGCCCTGGCACCTGTACCTTCTACGGCACTGCCAACACCAACCAGCTGGTGATGGAAGTGATGGGCCTGCACCTGCCGGGCGCCTCGTTCGTCAACCCGTACACACCGCTGCGCGACGCGCTCACCGCCGAGGCCGCGCAGCAGGTCACGCGCATGACCAAGGCCAGCGGCAACTTCATGCCGCTGGGTGAAATCGTCGACGAGAAGGCGCTGGTCAACTCCATCGTCGCCCTGCACGCCACCGGTGGCTCGACCAACCACACCCTGCACATCCCGGCGATTGCCCAGGCCGCGGGTATCCAGCTGACCTGGCAGGACATGGCCGACCTGTCCGAGGTAGTACCGACCCTGTCCCACGTCTACCCCAACGGCAAGGCCGACATCAACCACTTCCAGGCCGCGGGCGGCATGGCCTTCCTGATCCGCGAGCTGCTCGATGCCGGGCTGCTGCACGAAGACGTCAACACCGTGGCCGGCCATGGCCTGCGCCGCTACACCCAGGAGCCGTTCCTCGACAACGGCAAGCTGGTGTGGCGCGAAGGGCCGCAGCACAGCCTGGACGAAAGCATCCTGCGCCCGGTGGCGCGGCCGTTCTCGGCCGAAGGCGGCCTGCGGGTGATGGAGGGCAACCTTGGCCGCGGCGTGATGAAGGTGTCCGCTGTTGCCCCCGAGCACCAGGTGGTCGAGGCCCCGGCGCGGGTGTTCCACGACCAGCAGTCGCTGGCCGATGCGTTCAAGGCCGGCGAGCTGGAGCGTGACTTCGTCGCCGTGGTGCGCTTCCAGGGCCCGCGCTGCAACGGCATGCCCGAGCTGCACAAGCTCACACCGTTCCTCGGCGTGCTGCAGGACCGTGGCTTCAAGGTGGCGCTGGTGACCGACGGGCGCATGTCCGGTGCCTCGGGCAAGATCCCGGCGGCCATTCACGTTTGCCCCGAGGCTTATGACGGCGGCCCGCTGGCACGGGTGCGCGATGGTGATATGGTGCGGGTCGATGGTGTCGAAGGCACGCTGCGGGTAATGGTGTCGGCCGAAGAACTGGCCAGCCGCGACCTGCCGCCAGCGCCACAGGGCAACGACCTGGGCTGCGGGCGCGAGCTGTTCGGCTTCATGCGCGTGGCGTTCAGCCCGGCAGAGCAGGGCGCCAGTGCGTTCACCTCGGCCCTGGAGAACCTCAAATGAAGGACCTGCTGGTTGGCGACATCGGCGGCACCAATGCCCGTTTTGCGTTGTGGCGTGACAACCAGCTGCACGAAGTGAAGGTCTTCGCCACCGAGGACTACACCAGCCCGGAACAGGCCATCGAGGCTTACCTTGAAGGCTTGGGCATTACCCGCGGCGGCGTGACTGCTGCCTGCCTGGCGGTGGCCGGGCCGGTCGATGGCGATGAGTTCCGCTTCACCAACAACCATTGGCGCCTCAGCCGCGTGGCCTTCTGCCAGACATTGCAGGTCGAGCGGCTGCTGCTGATCAACGATTTTACCGCCATGGCGCTGGGCATGACCCGTCTGCGCCCTGGCGAGTTCCGCGAAGTGTGCCCAGGCCAGGCAGACCTGTCGCGGCCGGCCCTGGTCATCGGCCCTGGTACCGGGCTGGGCGTGGGCGCGCTGCTGCGCCTGGGCGAACAGCACTGGCATGCCCTGCCGGGGGAGGGCGGGCACGTCGACCTGCCGGTGGGCAATGCCCGCGAAGCGGCGATTCACCAACAGATTCACGCTCAGATCGGCCACGTCAGCGCCGAAACCGTGCTCAGTGGCGGTGGCCTGCTGCGCCTGTACCAGGCAATCTGCGCGCTGGACGGCGACACACCCCGACACAAGACCCCGGCACAGATCACCGATGCCGCGCTCGGCGGCGAGCCGCGGGCGCTGGCGGTGATCGAGCAGTTCTGCCGGTTCCTCGGCCGAGTCGCTGGTAACAATGTTCTGACGCTGGGCGCGCGGGGAGGGGTCTATATTGTCGGCGGCGTGATCCCGCGCTTTGCCGAGCTGTTCGTGCGCAGCGGGTTTGCCGCCAGTTTCTCCGACAAGGGATGCATGAGTGGCTATTTCGATGGCGTACCGGTTTGGCTAGTGACGGCGGAGTTTTCCGGGTTGCTGGGTGCCGGGGTGGCCTTGCAGCAGGCGCTGGATAACCGATAGGTAGCAGGGGGCCGCTGTGCGGCCCATCGCGACACAAGGCCGCTCCTACACGGGGCCGCGCCATTCTGTAGGAGCGGCCTTGTGTCGCGATGGGCTGCAAGGCAGCCCCCGAAGGCAACACCCGACAGCAGGCAAAAAGACCTGCAATCAACAAGAGGAAGGACCACCTTGAGCACTGCCGGCAAATCGATCCTGATGGTCGACGACGACCAGGAAATCCGCGAACTGCTGCAAACCTACCTGAGCCGCTCCGGCTTCCAGGTGCATGCCGAAGCCGACGGCAAGGGCTTTCGCCGCGCGCTGGAGTCCACCCCCTGCGACCTGGTCATCCTCGATGTCATGCTGCCCGACGAAGACGGCTTCAGCCTGTGCCGCTGGGTACGCCAGCACCCGCGCCAGGCACGGGTACCGATCATCATGCTCACCGCCAGCTCCGACGAAACCGACCGGGTCATCGGCCTGGAGCTGGGCGCCGACGACTACCTGGGCAAACCGTTCAGCCCCCGCGAACTGCAAGCGCGGATCAAGGCCCTGCTGCGCCGCGCCGAGTTCGGTCAGGCGGCGCCGGGCAGTGCGGTGCTGGCCTTCGACGACTGGCGCCTGGACACGGTCAGCCACCGGCTGTTCCATCGCGACGGTGAGGAGGTGATTCTCTCCGGCGCCGACTTCGCCCTGCTCAAGCTGTTCCTCGACCACCCACAGCAGATCCTCGACCGCGACACCATCGGCAACGCCACCCGTGGCCGCGAGCCGATGCCGCTGGACCGCATCGTCGACATGGCGGTCAGCCGCCTGCGCCAGCGCCTGCGCGATACCGACAAACCACCTCGGCTGATCCGCACCGTACGCGGCAGCGGCTACCTGTTGGCTGCCCATGTCTGCAATGCGCCCTGAGCGGCGCTGGCGACTGCTGCCGCGCTCGCTACTGGGGCGCATGCTGCTGCTGACCCTGCTGGTAGTGCTGCTGGCCCAGGGGTTGTCGAGCATCATCTGGGTTGCCCAATTGCGCGCCAGCCAGTTGCAGGGCCTGCGTGCCAGCGCCAGCAGCCTGGCTCATTCGATGAGTGCCAGTGTCAGCTACTTCCGTTCGTTGCCGGTGGCCTACCGGCCGATGGTCCTCGACCAGCTGCGCAGCATGGGCGGTACGCGCTTTTTCGTGTCGCTCAACGCCAAGCCGCTGGACATGCCGCTACTGCCCGTTACCCCGCGCAAGCAGGCGGTTATCGATGTGTTCCAGCAAGTGCTGCATGAGCGCCTGGGTTCGCAGATGGAAATTTCCGTGGAGTTCGTCGGGCCGGACGACCTGCGTATCTTCAACAGCGGCCTGAAGCTCGACGAACTGCCACGCTCCTGGGCGCATTACTCGCTGACCCTGGAGCCACTCAACCCGCCGGTGCTGGTCACCCAGATCCGCCTGGGCGAGGGTGAGTGGCTGTACATCGCCTCGCTGCTGCCCGAGCCCTACACCAGCCTGGAGGCCGAGCGCCTGCCGCGTCAGCAGATAGGCTTCATCGTGCTGACCACGGCCTTGCTGCTGTTGTTCATCGGCTTGCTGGTGCACTGGCAAAGCTGGCCGCTCAAGCGCCTGGCCCGGGCTGCGCGGGAGATGTCGCTGGGCGCCGATGTGGCGCCGGTGGCCGAAGGTGGTGGCAGCGAGGTGGTCGAAGTGGGGCGTGCGTTCAACAGCATGCGCGAGCGCATCAGCCGCTACCTGACCGAGCGCAGCCAGCTGTTCAGCGCCATTTCCCACGACCTGCGCACGCCGATCACCCGCTTGCGCCTACGCGTCGAGCTGCTGGAGGACGAGCGCCTGCAGGCCAAGTTCAGCCAGGACCTGGACGAGCTGGAGCTGCTGGTCAAAGGCGCGTTGCAGTGCGTGAAGGACACCGACATCCACGAGAACATCGAGCCGGTAGACCTCAACCAGGTGCTGGAAATCCTGGCCGAGCCTTACCTGGGCGATGGCCGCATCACGCTCGAAGGCCGGGCGCTGGCGCCTTACCCGGGCAAGCCGCTGGCATTGCGGCGCTGCATCGGCAACCTGATCGACAACGCCATCAAGTACGGCGAACGGGCGCGGCTGCGCATCATCGACAGTGCCGAGGGGTTTGTGCTGCAGGTGGATGACCAGGGGCCGGGGGTGCCGCAGCAGCAACTGGAACAGGTGTTCGAGCCGCACTTCCGTCTGGCCGGGCAGCAGCAGGGGTACGGGCTGGGGTTGGGGATTGCGCGCAACATTGCCCATAGCCATGGCGGGGAGGTGAGCTTGCTGAACCTGCGTGAGGGCGGGTTGCGGGTGACCTTGTATCTGCCGCGGGGCATGGACTGAAGGGTTGTATTGCCTGTACCGGCCTCTTCGCGGGTAAACCCGCTCCCACAAAGACCTCACAGGTCGATACAGACTCCGAGGCTGACGCAAAAACCTGTAGGAGCGGGTTTACCCGCGAAGAGGCCGGTACGGGCAACACAAATGTCACTGGCTGGTGACAAATCCACCCTCCTTGGTGACATTCCCATCCAGGCCCGCTCACTAGAATTCGCAGACGACTGGCAAGGATCAAGCTGGCCCATGAGCACCTCCAACCTGCCTTCCACCCGCTGGCTCGACGCCCCGGCGCACAACGCCTGGCGCATGGCAGAAGGGCAACGCCTGCTGGCCTTCGCCACGGCTTCGAAACTGCCCGATGGCTTCGGCAGCCTCGACGCCGCAGGCCTGCTTGCCCCCGGTGCCCGCGCCGAAACCCTGATCACCGCCCGCATGACCCACTGTTTCGCCCTGGCCGACCTGCAGGGCGTGCCCGGCTACCTGGCATATGCCGAACACGGTGTGGCCGCCCTGCGTGGCGCGCTGCAGGATGCCACCTACGGCGGCTGGTTCGCCCACCCCGGTGGCCATGACGACAGCGGCAAGGCGGCTTACCTGCATGCCTTTGTCGCCCTGGCCGCCAGCTCGGCGGTGATGGCAGGTGCTGGCGGTGCACCAGCCCTGCTGGCAGACGCGGTGCAGGTGCTCGAAGCGCATTTCTGGAGCGAAGAGGAGGGTGCCCTGCGGGAAGCCTTCTCCCGCGCCTGGCAGTTGCCCGAGCAGTACCGTGGCGCCAACAGCAACATGCATGCGGTCGAGGCCTTCCTGGCCCTGGCAGACGTCACTGGCGACAGCCTGTGGCTGCAACGCGCCTTGCGCATCGCCGAACGCATCATCCATACCCATGCCGCTGCCAACGGCTACCGGGTCATCGAGCATTTCGACGCCCTCTGGCAGCCACTGCCGCACTACAACCAGGCGCACCCGGCCGACCACTTCCGGCCTTATGGTTCCACGCCCGGGCATGCCCTGGAGTGGGCGCGGTTACTGCTGCATCTTGAAGCCAGCCTGGAACGGGCCGGCCTGCATGCCCCGCAGTGGCTGCCAGACTGTGCCCGCGCATTATTCGATACAGCCTGCCAGCAGGCCTGGAACGTCGATGGCGCGCCCGGTTTCGTCTACACCCTGGACTGGGACGATCGCCCGGTGGTGCGCGCACGCCTGCACTGGGTGCATGCCGAAGCCTGCGCCGCCGCCGCGGCCCTGTTGCAGCGCACGGGCGAGGCGCACTACGAGCAGTGGTACCGCCGTTGCTGGGACTTCATCGCCAACCATTTCGTTGACCATGGCGCTGGCAGCTGGCACCACGAACTCGATGCGCACAACCAGCCGGCCGCGACCATCTGGCCAGGCAAGCCCGACCTCTACCATGCCTACCAGGCGCTGCTGCTGCCAGGCTTGCCACTGGCACCCAGCCTGGCCAGCAGCTTGGCCGGCAATGTAACCAAACGATGACATTCACGCATCGCTTCGTTACCTGGCGAGGCGAGCACGCTGTTTAGACTTCATGCAACGCAAGCGATCGACTTGCACGGCATAACAACAAGAAAGGTGCTTCGATGAATTCCACGCTCCGTCTCGCTGCCGCAATCTCACTGGCCTCCTTGTTCCCGCTGAGTGCCTTGGCTGCCGATGCCAAAGGCAGTGTCGAGGTGGTGCACTGGTGGACCTCCGGTGGTGAAAAAGCGGCGGTCGATGTGCTCAAGGCCCAGGTCGAAAAAGATGGCTTCACCTGGAAGGACGGCGCTGTCGCCGGTGGCGGTGGTGCCACCGCCATGACCGTGCTCAAGAGCCGCGCCGTGGCCGGCAACCCGCCGGGTGTCGCGCAGATCAAGGGCCCGGACATCCAGGACTGGGCAGCCACCGGCCTGCTCGACGCCGATGTGCTCAAGGGCGTGGCCAAGGACGAAAAGTGGGACTCCCTGCTCGACAAGAAGGTCGCGGATACCGTGAAGTACGACGGTGACTATGTCGCCGTGCCGGTGAACATCCACCGCATCAACTGGCTGTGGATCAACCCCGACGTCTTCAAGAAGGCCGGCATCGACAAGGCGCCAGCCACCCTCGACGAATTCTACGCCGCCGCCGACAAGCTCAAGGCCGCCGGCTTCATCCCGCTCGCCCATGGCGGCCAGCCGTGGCAGGACAGCACCGTGTTCGAAAGCGTGGTACTGGCGGTGATGGGGGCCGATGGCTACAAGAAGGCTCTGGTCGACCTCGACAGCGCGGCCCTGACCGGCCCGCAGATGGTCAAGGCGCTGACCGAACTGAAGAAGGTCGCCACCTACATGGACCCGGACGGCAAAGGCCAGGACTGGAACCTGGAAGCGGCCAAGGTCATCAACGGCAAGGCCGGCATGCAGATCATGGGCGACTGGGCCAAGAGCGAATGGACCCTGGCGAAGAAAACCGCCGGCAAGGACTATCAGTGCGTGCCATTCCCCGGCACCGACAAGGCGTTCCTGTACAACATCGACTCGCTGGTGGTGTTCAAGCAGAACGACGCCGGCACGTCTGCCGGCCAGCAGGATATTGCCCGCAAGGTGCTGGGCGAGGACTTCCAGAAGGTCTTCAGCAGCAACAAGGGGTCGATCCCGGTGCGCAACGACATGCTGGCCGACATGGGCAAGTATGGCTTCGACGCCTGCGCGCAAACCTCCGCCAAAGACTTCCTGGCCGATGCCAAAAATGGCGGCCTGCAGCCGAGCATGGCGCACAACATGGCCACCACGCTGGCCGTGCAAGGCGCGTTCTTCGATGTGGTGACCAACTACATCAACGACCCCAAGGCCGACCCGGCCGATGCGGCGAAGAAGCTGGCGGCGGCGATCAAGGCTGCCCAGTAAAGCTGACGCGATTCCGTTGTAGGAGCGGCCTTGTGTCGCGATGGGCTGCGCAGCAGCCCCATAACCTGCGCACTCGATCTTTAAGGTAGGTAATCGACCTTGAGTCCTTTGGGGCTGCTGCGCAGCCCATCGCGACACAAGGCCGCTCCTACAGGGGAGTGCGGCGCCTTTGAGGTGAACCATGACCACAGCAACCGCCCAACTGCGGGCCTCACCCCTGGACGCGCTACAGCGCTGGCTGCCCAAGCTGGTGCTGGCGCCGAGCATGTTCATCGTCCTGGTGGGCTTCTACGGCTACATCCTCTGGACCTTCGTCCTGTCCTTCACCACCTCGACCTTCCTGCCGACCTACAAATGGGCCGGCCTGGCGCAGTATGCCCGGCTGTTCGACAACGACCGCTGGTGGGTGGCAAGCAAGAACCTGCTGCTGTTCGGCGGCCTGTTCATCGCCATCAGCCTGGTCATCGGCGTAGTGCTGGCGGTCTTGCTGGACCAGCGCATCCGTCGCGAAGGTTTCATCCGCACCATCTACCTGTACCCCATGGCGCTGTCGATGATCGTCACCGGCACCGCCTGGAAGTGGCTGCTCAACCCCGGCATGGGCCTGGACAAGCTGCTGCGTGACTGGGGCTGGGAGGGCTTTCGCCTGGACTGGCTGATCGATCCCGACCGGGTGGTGTACTGCCTGGTGATCGCCGCCGTGTGGCAGGCCTCGGGCTTCATCATGGCAATGTTCCTCGCCGGCCTGCGTGGCGTCGACCCGTCGATCATCCGTGCCGCGCAGATCGATGGCGCCAGCCTGCCGCGCATCTACTGGCGCGTGGTACTGCCCAGCCTGCGCCCGGTGTTCTTCAGCTCGCTGATGATCCTCGCGCACATTGCCATCAAGAGCTTCGATCTGGTGGCGGCGATGACTGCCGGCGGCCCTGGCTACTCGTCCGACCTGCCGGCGATGTTCATGTATTCGTTCACCTTCAGCCGCGGCCAGATGGGCATGGGCTCGGCCAGCGCCATCCTGATGCTCGGGGCGATCCTGGCGATCCTCGTGCCTTACCTGTACTCGGAGCTGCGGAGCAAACGCCATGCATAGCCCTCTCGACAAAGCGGTGCTTAGCCCGAGCCGCATCGCCATCCACGCAGTGCTGTTGCTGGCGGTGCTGCTGTACCTGGTGCCGCTGGTGGTGATGCTGCTGACCAGCTTCAAGACCCCGGACGACATCAGCACCGGCAACCTGCTGAGCTGGCCGGTGGCAATTACCGGCATCGGCTGGGTTAAGGCCTGGAGCACGGTCAGCGGTTACTTCTGGAACTCGATCATGATCACCGTGCCAGCGGTGCTCATCTCCACCGCCATCGGCGCGCTGAACGGCTATGTGCTGTCGATGTGGCGCTTCCGCGGTTCGCAGCTGTTCTTCGGCCTGCTGCTGTTCGGCTGCTTCCTGCCGTTCCAGACCGTGTTGCTGCCGGCCTCGTTCACCCTCGGCAAGCTCGGCCTGGCCAGCACCACCACCGGCCTGGTCCTGGTGCACGTGGTCTACGGCCTGGCCTTCACCACGCTGTTCTTCCGCAACTTCTACGTGAGCATCCCCGATGCGCTGGTCAAGGCTGCGCGCCTGGACGGTGCCGGGTTCTTCACCATCTTCCGCCGCATCATCCTGCCGATGTCCACGCCGATCATCATGGTCTGCCTGATCTGGCAGTTCACCCAGATCTGGAACGACTTCCTGTTCGGCGTGGTGTTCTCCAGCGGCGATTCGCAACCGATTACCGTGGCCCTGAACAACCTGGTCAACACCAGTACCGGGGCCAAGGAATACAACGTCGACATGGCGGCGGCGATGATCGCCGGCCTGCCAACCCTGCTGGTCTACGTGGTGGCAGGCAAATATTTCGTCCGCGGGCTGACTGCTGGCGCGGTAAAGGGGTAAGTCATGGCAACGCTCGAACTTCGCAATGTGAACAAGACCTACGGCAGCGGCCTGCCGGACACCCTCAAGGACATCCAGCTGTCGATCAAGGATGGCGAGTTCCTGATCCTGGTCGGCCCGTCGGGTTGCGGCAAGTCGACCTTGATGAACTGCATCGCCGGGCTGGAGCAGATCACCGGCGGCGCGATACTCATCGACCAGCAGGACGTCAGCGGCATGAGCCCCAAGGACCGCGACATCGCCATGGTGTTCCAGTCCTACGCGCTGTACCCGACCATGAGCGTGCGCGAGAACATCGAGTTCGGCCTGAAGATCCGCAAGCTGCCCCAGGCCGCCATCGACGAGGAAGTGGCGCGGGTGGCCAAGCTGTTGCAGATCGAGCACCTGCTGGCGCGCAAGCCGGCGCAGCTGTCCGGTGGCCAGCAGCAGCGCGTGGCCATGGGCCGGGCGCTGGCGCGGCGGCCGAAGATCTACCTGTTCGATGAACCGCTGTCCAACCTCGATGCCAAGCTGCGCGTCGAAATGCGTACCGAAATGAAACTGATGCACCAGCGCCTGAAGACCACCACCGTGTACGTCACCCATGACCAGATCGAGGCCATGACCCTGGGCGACAAGGTGGCGGTGATGAAGGACGGCATCATCCAGCAGTTCGGCACCCCGCAGCAGATCTACAACGATCCGGCCAACCAGTTCGTCGCCAGCTTCATCGGTTCTCCGCCGATGAACTTCATCCCGGTGCGCCTCACGCAACAGGACGGGCGCCTGCTGGCCGTGCTCGACAGCGGCCAGGCGCGTTGCGAACTGCCTCTGGGGGTGGCTGCAGACGAGCTGGAGGGCCGCGAAATCATCCTGGGCATCCGCCCCGAGCAGATTGCCCTGGGTGCAGCCGAGGGCAATGGCCTGCCCGGCATTCGCGCCGAGGTGCAGGTGACCGAGCCCACCGGGCCAGACCTGCTGGTGTTCGTCACCCTCAACCAGACCAAGGTCTGCTGCCGCCTGGCGCCGGATGTGCCGTGCCGGGTCGGCGACAGCCTGAACCTGCAATTCGACCCGGCCCGGGTGCTGCTGTTCGACGCCGCCAGCGGCGAGCGTCTGCACCTGGCCACTACTGCCGCAACCATGAAAGACAATGTGGCGCACTTCAAAGGCCGATAACTCGTCTACACCGTCAATAAGAACAAAGAGGACGCAAAGGGATGGAACAGCGCAAACGCATCAGGACATTAGGTTCGCTCGCCTTGCTCGCACCGCTGGCGATGGCCGCTGGCAGCGGCGCGCAGGCTGCCGAGGCTTTTTCCAGCGAATCGAAGTGGATGACCGGCGACTGGGGCGGCACCCGCACCGAGCTGCTGGAAAAGGGCTATGACTTCACTCTCGATTATGTCGGTGAGGTTGCCGGTAACCTGCACGGCGGCTACAACGACGACAAGACCGCGCGCTATAGCGACCAGTTCGCCCTGGGCGCGCACCTGGACCTGCAGAAAATCTTTGGCTGGCACGATGCCGAGTTCAAACTGGCGATCACCGAGCGCAGCGGCCGCAATCTGTCCAACGACCGCATCAGCGATCCGCGCGCCGGGCAGTTCAGCTCGGTGCAGGAAGTGTGGGGCCGCGGCCAGACCTGGCGCCTGACCCAGATGTGGGTCAAGCAGAAGTACTTCGACGGCGCACTGGACGTCAAATTTGGCCGCTTCGGCGAGGGCGAGGACTTCAACAGCTTCCCCTGCGACTTCCAGAACCTGGCCTTCTGCGGCTCGCAGGTGGGCAACTGGGTCGGCGGCATCTGGTACAACTGGCCGGTCAGCCAGTGGGCGCTGCGGGTGAAATACAACATCACCCCGGAATTCTTCGTCCAGGTCGGCGCCTTCGAGCAGAACCCTTCCAACCTGGAAACCGGCAACGGCTTCAAGCTCAGCGGCAGCGGCACCAAGGGCGCGATCCTGCCGGTGGAAGCGGTGTGGTCACCCAAGGTCAATGGCCTGCCGGGCGAGTACCGCCTGGGTTACTACTACAGCACGGCCAAGGCCGACGATGTGTTCGATGACGTCAACGGCAACCCGCAGGCGCTGACGGGCGAAGCCTTCAAGTCGCACTCCAGCAAGCATGGCTGGTGGGTGGTGGCGCAGCAGCAGGTCACCGCCCATGGTGGCGACGTCAACCGTGGCCTGAGCCTGTTCGCCAACTTCACCGTGCACGACCAGGCCACCAACGTGGTCGACAACTACCAGCAGCTGGGGCTGGTCTACAAAGGCGCATTCGACGCCCGGCCCAAGGACGATATCGGCTTCGGCGTGGCGCGCATTCATGTGAATGACGACGTGAAGAAGCGCGCCGAACTGCTCAACGCCCAGAGCGGCATCAGCGATTACGACAACCCAGGCTTCGTGCCGCTGCAGCGTACCGAGTACAACGCCGAGCTCTACTACGGCTTCCACGTCACCAACTGGCTGACCGTGCGGCCCAACCTGCAGTACATCAAGAGCCCCGGCGGGGTGGATGAGGTGGACAGCGCGCTGGTCGCGGGTTTGAAGATTCAGTCGTCATTCTGAGAGCAATTGTTGTAAATTTACGCCAATCCACTTCGGTACCCGGCAGCCACTGGCCTTCAGTGGTTGTCGGGGATAGGCCGAGACAGCGCTATCTCAAACAACAAGAGCTCTGAACCATGCCCGAACATCCGCTCCATCGCTTCTTTACCTCGCAGCGGCCCCGGCCGACATTCGAGTGGGAGCGTTACCAGCAGCGCGATGTGCTGATCATCGACCATCCCCGTTGCCAGGCGGTGTTCAGCCGCCAGGGTGCGCAACTGCTGCATTTTCAACCAGCGGGTGAACGGCCCTGGCTGTGGTGCGCCGAGCAGTGGCCGCAAGTGGGGGCGATCCGCGGTGGTGTGCCGGTGTGCTGGCCATGGTATGGCCGCCACCCCAGCGAGGACTTGTGGCCGGCCCATGGCTGGGCGCGCCTGCTCGACTGGAAGCTGGTGGACAGCCGCGAGGACGAAGAGGGCGTAACCCTGAAATGGCGGCTGGACCTGTGCGACTGGCAGGTCGACCTGCATGCCCGGCTGGGTAGCCGCATGGAGCTCAGCCTGAGCACCGAGCACCAGGACAGCGAACCCTGCCAGCTGAGCCATGCCCTGCTGGCCTACTGGCGCATCAGTGACGTGTCCGAGATAGCGCTGTCCGGGCTGGAGGATATAGAAGGCTACGACCGCCTGAACCGCCAGGCCTGCCGTGAAGATGGCGCGCTTAAGCTCAAGGGCGGCTGCCAGAAGGTCTACCCCGGCACGCCGCGGGTGCAACTGCAGGACCCGGCCTGGCAGCGCGAGCTGTGCATCGATACCGGTGACAGCGACGACACGGTGGTCTGGCACCCGGGCAACCGCCCGCTGATGGGCGTGACCGGGCGTGAATGCCAGCGCTTCGTCTGTGTCGAGGCCGCCAGCGGCAGTGGCGAGGGCCTGAGCCTGGCGCCGGGGCAGCGTGCCCACCTGCGCCTGCAGGCACACCGGCTCAGTTGAGCTCGTCGTCCTCGATCGGGTAGCGGCTGGCGTTGAGGCTTTCCTTGATCTTGCGCAGGTGCGGCTGGAAGTCCACGCCGCGACGCAGGGTCATGCCGGTGGCCAGCACATCGAGCACGGTCAGCTGGATGATCCGCGAGGTCATCGGCATGTAGATGTCGGTGTCTTCCGGCAGCGGAATGTGCAGGCTCAGGCTGCAGGCATTGGCCAGTGGCGAACCGGCGGCGGTCAGGCCCAGCACCGAGGCGCCGTTTTCCCGGGCCAGGCGGGCCACCTCGACCAGTTCGCGGGTGCGCCCGGTGTAGGAGATGATCACGAACAGGTCGCCGGTGTGTGCCACCGAGGCCAGCATGCGCTGCATCAGCACATCGGCGTGGGCCGATACTGCCAGGTTGAAGCGGAAGAACTTGTGCTGGGCGTCCAGCGCCACCGGGGCCGAGGCTCCCAGGCCGAAGAAGTGGATCTGCCGGGCCTGGATCATCATGTCCACGGCACGGCTGACCTGCTGCGGGTCGAGCTGCTGGCAGGCGCTGTCGAGCGAGGCGATGGCACTGGCGAAGATCTTCTGGGTGTAGGCGGCCGGGTCGTCGTCAGCCTCCACCGCGCGGCTGACGTAGGCGGCGCCGCTGGCCAGGCTCTGCGCCAGCTGCAGCTTGAGCTCGGGGTAGCCGCTGACGCCGAACGAGCGGCAGAAGCGGTTGACGGTCGGTTCGCTGACCTTGGCCGCCTGGGCCAGCGCAGCGATGCTGAAACGGGTGGCTTGTTGCGGGTTGAGCAGGATGACTTCGGCGACTTTGCGTTCGGCCTTGTTCAGCTCGTCGAGGCGGCCCTGGATCTGTTCCAGGAGGTTTCGCACGCGGTCCATGGGGTGTGTCCTTGGGTCGGGAAGACAGCCGGCTGTGGGAGCAGCAGGCTTTTTGCACGGTCGTCTATCGTACTGTCGGCGCGGTTGACGTACCACTTGTCTGTAACACTTGTGTGTAATGTTGTGGTTTTTACTACATTATCCCTTGAAAACCGTATGTGAAAGCGGTATTCCTAGACCAACTTTAGGAAAGAACCAACATCATGGCTGCGATCAGTGTCGAACCTTGCACCTTTGCCCTGTTTGGCGCCCTCGGCGACCTGGCATTGCGCAAGCTGTTTCCTGCGCTCTACCAGCTCGACCGGGCCAACCTGTTGCACCCGGAAACCCGCCTGCTGGCGCTGGCCCGCGAGGCCGGTAGCGCGCAGGGCCACCTGGACAGCATCGAAGCGCACCTGCGCCGGCATGTGCCCGAGGCCGATATCGAGCCCGCCGCGCTGGGCCGTTTCCTCGCCAGGCTGAGCTACCAGCACCTGGACTTCCTCCAGCCCGAGGGCTACCAGGCCCTGGCCGAGCAGTTGCCGGGCGAGCTGCCGCTGATCGCCTACTTCGCCACCGCTGCGGCGGTGTACGGGGCCATCTGCGAAAACCTCGACAAGGCCGGGCTGGCCGAACGCACCCGGGTGGTACTGGAGAAGCCCATTGGCCACGACCTGGAGTCGTCGCGCCGGGTCAACGATGCCGTGGCGCGGTTCTTCCCAGAGAGCCGGGTCTACCGCATCGACCACTACCTGGGCAAGGAAACGGTACAGAACCTGATCGCCCTGCGTTTCGCCAACAGCCTGTTCGAAACCCAGTGGAACCAGAATTCCATCTCCCATGTGGAGATCACCGTCGCCGAGAAGGTCGGTATCGAAGGCCGCTGGGGCTACTTCGACAAGGCCGGCCAGCTGCGCGACATGATCCAGAACCACCTGCTGCAGCTGCTGTGCCTGATCGCCATGGACCCGCCCAGCGAACTGTCGGCCGATGCCATCCGTGACGAGAAGGTCAAGGTACTAAAGGCCCTGGCACCGATCACCGGTGAAGGGCTGAGCACCCGTGTGGTGCGCGGCCAGTACATCGCCGGCTACAGCGATGGCAAGCCGGTGCCTGGTTACCTGGAAGAAGACAACGCCAACGCCCAGAGCGACACCGAAACCTTCGTCGCCCTGCGTGCCGACATCCGCAACTGGCGCTGGTCGGGGGTGCCGTTCTACCTGCGTACCGGCAAGCGCATGCCGCAGAAGCTGTCGCAGATCGTCATCCACTTCAAGGAAACGCCGCACTACATCTTCGCCCCGGAACAGCGTTTGCAGATCGGTAACAAGCTGATCATCCGCCTGCAACCGGACGAAGGCATCTCTTTGCGGGTGATGACCAAGGAGCAGGGCCTGGACAAAGGCATGCAACTGCGCAGCGGCCCGTTGCAGCTGAATTTCTCCGATACCTGGCGCAGTGCACGGATTCCGGATGCCTACGAGCGGCTCTTGCTCGAAGTGATGCGCGGTAACCAGAACCTGTTCGTGCGCAAGGACGAAATCGAGTATGCCTGGAAGTGGTGCGACCAGCTGATCGCCGGCTGGCGTAACGCGGGCGATGCGCCCAAGCCATACGCGGCAGGCTCTTGGGGGCCGATGAGCTCGATTGCACTGATCACACGCGATGGGAGGTCGTGGTATGGGGATATCTGAACTGAAACTGCCAGCGGCTGTGAAGGTACACGAGCTGGCGGATGCCAAGGCTCTGGCCGCGACCCAGGCCCATGACGTGGCCGAGCGCCTGCGCGCGGCCATTGCCGCCAAGGGCCAGGCCTGCGTGGTGCTGTCCGGTGGCCGCAGCCCGGTGCCGTTCCTCGAGCAGCTGGCCAGCGAAAACCTCGACTGGGCCAAGGTCACCGTCAGCCTGGCCGATGAGCGCTGGGTGCCGGTGGAGCACGCCGACAGCAACGCCGGCCTGCTGGCCCGCCACCTGTTCAAGGGCGCGGCGGCCAAGGCCCGCTTCGTTGGCCTTTACCAGCAGGCGGAGAACCTCGATGCCGCCGCGGGCAAGGCCGATCAGGCCCTGGCCGAACTGCCGCCGATCGACGTACTGGTGCTGGGCATGGGGGATGATGGCCATACCGCTTCGCTGTTCCCTGCCAGCCCCAACCTGGAGGCAGGCCTCGACCTGGCCAACCCACGCCGCTGCCTGCCCTTGCTGGCACCGAGCGTGCCGCGCCAGCGCCTGTCGATGACCCGCTCGCTGCTGGCCAGCTCCGCCTTTACCGCGCTGTCCGTACAAGGGCAGGGCAAGCTCGCTACCCTGCGCGCCGCGCTGGCTGGCACCGACCTTACCGAAATGCCGATTCGCGCTTTTCTTCACGACCCCCTGGACATCTACTGGTGCCCATGAGCCAAGGATCCACAGTCATGACCACCCTCGAACGCCCACAGCCCAAGCTCTCGATGGCCGACAAAGCCGCACGGATCGACGCCATTTGCGAAAAGGCGCGCATCCTGCCGGTGATCACCATCGCCCGTGAGGAAGACATCCTGCCGCTGGCTGACGCCCTGGCCGCCGGCGGTATCCGTACCCTGGAAGTGACCTTGCGCTCGCAATATGGCCTGAAGGCCATCCAGGTGTTGCGTGAGCAGCGCCCGGAGCTTTGTGTCGGCGCCGGCACCGTGCTCGATCGCGGCATGTTCGCCGCCGTTGAAGCTGCGGGTGCGCAATTCGTCGTTACCCCTGGCATTACCCAGGACATTCTCGAAGCCGGTGTGGACAGCGCGATCCCGCTGCTGCCAGGCATCAGCACACCGTCCGAAATCATGATGGGCTACGCCCTGGGCTACCGCCGCTTCAAGCTGTTCCCGGCGGAGATCAGCGGCGGCGTGGCGGCGATCAAGGCCTTTGGCGGCCCGTTCGGCGATATTCGTTTCTGCCCTACGGGCGGTGTGAACCCGGCCAACGTGCGCAATTACATGGCGCTGCCCAATGTGATGTGCGTGGGTGGTACCTGGATGCTCGACAGCAGCTGGATCAAGAACGGCGACTGGGCGCGGATCGAAGCGTGCAGCGCGGAGGCGATGGTGCTGCTGGACGCCAACTGAATTTGTTGTGTGCTTTACGGCTTGTGGGGCGCTTGGTCGGCGCCCCTTTTTTTGCCTGGAGATCTTGCAGCGCTTGTACCGGCCCTTTCGCGGGTGAACCCGCTCCCACAGGTACTTTACAGATGCTGAGTGCAGCGCGATCCCTGTGGGAGCGGGTTCACCCGCGAAGAGGCCGGCACAGGCCAACAAAAAAGCCCGCATCAAACGATGCGGGCTTCCTCATTCATTGCGGCACGGCTCAGGCCGCCTTGGCTTCCTGCAGGCTCAGCGAGCGGTTCAGCGCGCTGAACAGTGCCTTGAAGCTGGCCGTGGTGATGTTTTCATCGATACCCACACCATGCACCGGGCGGCCACCGGCCACGCGCAGTTCGATATAGGCCGCGGCCTTGGCATTGGTACCGGCGCCAATGGCATGCTCGTTGTAGTCCATGATCTCCACGGCAATCGGCAGGCCGGCCACCAGTGCTTCCAGTGCGCCGTTGCCCTTGCCGCGCCAGTGCAGGGTGGTTTCGCCTTCACCGGCGACTTCCACTTCCACGGCGCTGTGGCCGTTCTCTTCCTGCAGGCGGTGGCTGACCAGCGCGTACGGGGCGTTGGCCTGGAGGTATTCCTTGTGCAGCAGGCTGTAGATCTGCTGGGCGGTCATTTCCAGGCCCAGGCGGTCGGTTTCACCCTGTACTACCTGGCTGAACTCGATCTGCATGCGGCGCGGCAGGCTGATGCCGTATTCCTGCTCGAGCAGGTAGGTGATGCCGCCTTTGCCCGACTGGCTGTTGACGCGGATTACCGCCTCGTAGCTGCGGCCGATGTCGGCCGGGTCGATCGGCAAGTAAGGCACTTCCCACAGCTCGCCTTCCTGCTGCTTGGCGAAGCCCTTGCGGATGGCATCCTGGTGCGAGCCGGAGAACGCGGTGTGGACCAGGTCGCCCACGTACGGGTGGCGTGGGTGCACCGGCAGCTGGTTGCACTCTTCGACCACCTTGCGCACGCCGTCGATGTCGGAGAAGTCCAGCAGCGGGTCGATGCCCTGGGTGTAGAGGTTCAACGCCAGGGTCACCAGGTCGACGTTACCGGTACGCTCGCCGTTGCCGAACAGGCAGCCTTCGGCGCGATCGGCACCGGCCATCAGGCCCAGTTCGGTGGCGGCAATGCCGGTGCCACGGTCGTTGTGGCAGTGCAGGCTGATGATCACGCTGTCGCGACGGCTGACATTACGGCAGAACCATTCGATCTGGTCGGCGTAGATGTTCGGGGTGGACACTTCCACGGTGGCCGGCAGGTTGAGGATGATCTTGTGCTCGGGGGTAGGGTTCCACACCTCGATGACCGCGTCGCAGACTTCCTTGGCGAACTCCATCTCGGTGGCGCTGAAGGTTTCCGGCGAGTACTGGAAAGTCCACTGGGTTTCCGGCTGCTGGGCGGCGTACTTGACGAACAGCTTGGCCGCGTTCACCGCGATGTCCTTCACGCCTTGCTTGTCCTGGTTGAAGACGATGCGGCGGAACGACGGGCTGGTGGCGTTGTACAGGTGGACGATGGCCTTCTTCGCCCCGCGCAGCGACTCGAAGGTGCGGGCGATGAGGTCTTCACGGGCCTGGGTGAGCACCTGGATGGTGGTGTCGTCCGGGATGTGGCCGTCTTCGATCAGCATGCGCACGAAATCGAAATCGGTCTGCGAAGCGGATGGGAACGAGGCTTCGATTTCCTTCACGCCAACCTGCACCAGGGTCTTCCAGAAGCGCAGTTTCTTCTCCGAATCCATTGGCTCGATCAGCGACTGGTTGCCATCACGCAGGTCGGAGCTGCACCAGATTGGCGCGGCGGTGATGGTCTTCGACGGCCAGGTACGGTCAGGCAGGTCGATGGTCGGGAAAGCGCGGTATTTCTTCGAAGGGTCTTTGAGCATGGTCATGGAAGCAATCCTTTTGTGTGCGGCCGAGATCGGGCCTGCCGAGCGATAACGAGATGAAAGGCGAGGCGACGCGATTCAGCCTGGTAGTCGGGCGCTGACCAGGCAGAGGCTGCGATGTTGTCGGAGCAGGATGAGGGTGCTGAAGGTTTTCATGCCTTCAACCCTAACCAGTGGGGTGGGGGATGGCAAGCGTTCAGGAAAAATTGAGAGGAATGCTTAAAAAAAGCTTATAGGCGAGATTTTATAGCAGGAAAGCAAGGCTGGCTTCTTGATTGTTGCGCAGTATTTTTCGATGGCGCAACACAGTTGAACTGATGTCGACTGTGCTGGCCCTTTCGCGGGTGAACCCGCTCCCACAGGTGCAGCGCCATCCCTGTGGGAG